>JBEPVS010000089.1:0-10825 GCA_041690875.1 Gammaproteobacteria bacterium | reverse complement strand
CTCGGGCGGCAGGTCGCGCGGCTGCTGATTCTGGAACTGGCGGAAGAAATCGCTGAACGGATCGTTGTCGTCGGCGAAGGGATTGCTGCCGAAACCCTGCGTGCGCTGGCGCTTCTCGACCACGGTGACATTCACGACAGCGGGGCCGACCTGCGCGACCAGCGAGGCAAAATCGGGCAGTCCGCGCACCAGCGGCGTGGCGGGCACCGCCGTGGGGCCGGCGGGCTCGTTGACCGAGACCGCAGCCTGCGGCGCGGCTGACGCGGCGTTGGATGCCTGCGGCGCGCAGCCGGTCAGCAGCGTAATGGCCAGTGCAATGACGCCCAGGCGGGGCGCGATGAACTCATGTGACATATCGGTAGTGCTCCAACTCTCAGGTACAAGTGAACTTTAATGGATGCCGCGCCGTCGGACACTGCCTGCAGCGGCGGCAAAAGCCAACAGGATAACGGCCCAGTTGCCGACCCTGATATAGGGAGATAGACCGCTGCGGGGCACTACGGTTCCGCGCAGCACGCCACTGCGGTACTCGGGCGCGATGGCCACCCGCTCGCCGCGCGGACCAATAATGGCCGAGACGCCGTCATTGGCGGCGCGCAGTAGGAAACGTCCGGCCTCGATGGCCCGCATGCGGCTGATCTGCAGGTGCTGGAAGCGCGCCGGGGAGCGCCCAAACCAGGCATCGTTGGTGACATTGACCAGCACATCGGACCGGGACACCAGCGCGAGCTGGGCACTGCCGAAGGCATCTTCGTAGCAGATCGTTGGCGCGACATGCATCGCGCCTGCAGCGAGCGGCGCCTGCCCTTCGATTCCCCTGCGGAAATCGGAGTACGGCAGGCTCATCAAGCGCAACCCGCTGCGCACGAAGGCCGGCACCGGGAAATATTCGGCGAATGGCACGAGGTGCCGCTTGTCGTAGAACTCCACACCGGTGGTCAACGCAAGGATCGAGTTGTAGTAATCGACGCCGTTGTCGCCGAGCCTGACGACGCCCATCAGCACATCGGATTCGTGAGATCGCGAGCGTCCCTGGATGTCGGCCAGGTAGGGCGCGATCTCATTCGCGAGCTCGGGAATCGCCGCCTCGGGCCACACGATCAGATGGGCGCCCAGGGCTTGATCATTGAGTGATTTATACAACCGCATAGTAGGCTCGAGATTGGCGAGCTGCCATTTCTCGTCCTGCGGAATCGCGCCCTGCAGGATTGCCACCTGCACCGGCGCGCCCGAAGCGTGCGTCCACTCGATGCGCCAGAGCAGCGCGCCGCCAATCCAGGCGAGTGCAACGACGATCACGGGAGTGATCAGCGCGCGTCCGCGTGCTTCCAGGCCAGCGAGCAGCGCGCCCGATTGCAGCAGCAGCACCGCCGACACACCGTAGACGCCGAGCACCGGCGCGTAGCCTGCGAGCACGGTGTCGGTTTGCGAATAGCCGAGCGATAGCCACGGGAATCCGCTCAGCATCCAGCCGCGGCACCATTCGATGAGCAACCAGAATGCCGGCAGCCCCACGTACCAGCGCCATGCACCGCGCGCGGGCAGGGCGCGCGCCACGCCCCAGCCCAGCAGCGCGTGGTACGCGGCCATGTACAGCACGACCAGCCCGAGAGCGAGCGCGGAAAACCCGATCGAGGCCGGGCCATGGTCGTGGATTGAGATATACAGCCACGAAACGCCCACCCCGAAGTAGCCAACGCCGAAGCAGAATCCGCGCAGTGCGGCGCGGCGCGGCGTGGCGCCCGTGAACAACCACATCAGCAGCGCCGGACACAGGATCGCCAGCGGCCAGCAACCGAACGGCGCAAAGGCCAGTGGCAGCAACGCGCCCGCAGCCAATGCCAGCAGCAGCCGCCAGTCGCGCGCTGCGCCGCCCAGTCGCTCCGCATTGCTCACGTAGCAGGCTGCGCCGCCGCGGCGCGCACCGGCGATATGCGCAGGCTGTCGATACGGCGCCGGTCGGTGCGCAGCACGCGAAACTCGAAGGCCCCGATGACGACGTGCTCGCCACGCCGGGGCACGCGCCCGAGGTGCTGCATCACCAGCCCCGCGACGGTGTCGAATTCCGTATCACTGAATGACGTGCCGAAATGTTCGTTGAATTCGGCGATGCGCGTCGCACCGCGAACCATGAACTGCCCCTCGCCCTCGGCGCGGATGTTCTGGTCATCTTCGATGTCGAATTCGTCGTCGATCTCGCCGATGATCTGTTCGATGACATCTTCGATCGTGATGAGGCCGGCGACGCCGCCGTATTCATCGACGACAATTGCCATGTGGTTGCGGGTGCCGCGAAACTCCTTGAGCAGCACGTCGAGACGCTTGGCCTCCGGCACGAACACGACCGGCCGCAGGAATTCGCGGATATCGAACCTGGCGCCGGCCGGGCCCGCCGCACGCAACAGATCTTTCGCGAGCAGGATGCCGACCACGTCGTCCCGATCGCCATCGACGACCGGAAAACGCGAGTGTCCCGAGTCGACGACCGCCGGCAGGATGCGCGAGAGCGGATCATCGCGCCGGATGCACACCATGCCGGCGCGCGCCACCATGACATCGCGCGCCTGCAGCTCGGACATCGTCAGCGCGCCCTCGACCATCGCCATCGCATCGGCGTCGAGCAGCCCGCGCTTGGTCGCCTCGCGCAGCAACTCGAGCAGTTGCGCGCGCTCCTTGAGACCCCCGGCCAGCGTGCGCGTCAGCCGCGTGCGCCAGCCGCCACTTGCTTCCTTCGTCTTTGTCTTGGCCTTCGCCACTCAGGTACTCCGGTAGGGGTTCGCCACGCCGAGCCTGCGCAGCAGCCGCGTCTCGCGCCGCTCCATGCGCCGTGCGTCAACGGGCCGCTCGTGGTCGTAGCCGGCCAGGTGCAGCACGCCGTGGATGACGAGGTGCATCCAGTGCGCGCGTTCGGCCTTGCCCTGCGCGCGTGCTTCGCGCTCGAGCACCTGCGGACAGATGACCAGATCGCCCAGCAGCACGGCTCGTGACGAGGCGCCGTCTGGCGCGAACGACAGCACGTTGGTCGCGTGATCCCGGCCGCGGTAACGCCGATTCAAGCTGCGGCTGCGCTTAGCGCCCACGACGAGCACCGACAATTCGCGGCCGCGTGCAAGCCGACCCGCGGCGAGACTGGCCCACTGGCGCAGCGCAGAGGCCGCGGGCACGCGGCCGCTCCGCGTCGCGCGGCGCAGGTGGACCGTCAGGCCGGATCGATCGCTAGCCACGATCATCTCCGTTCGGCGTATTACCGTCCGGCGCCATCCCGCGCGACACCGCATTGCCCTGCGCTTCATAGGCCTGCACAATTCGCTGTACGAGCACATGGCGCACGACATCGGCCGCGTCGAAATGACTGAACGCCACGCCCGGCACGCCACCCAGCACATGCAACGCATGCCGCAGGCCCGACAGGCGCCCCGCGGGAAGGTCCGTTTGCGTCACATCGCCGGTCACGACGGCGCGGGAACCGAAGCCGATGCGTGTCAGGAACATTTTCATCTGCTCGACGGTGGTGTTCTGCGCCTCATCGAGAATGATGAACGAGTCATTGAGCGAGCGGCCGCGCATGAAGGCGAGCGGCGCGACCTCGATGACCGCGCGCTCGATGAGTCGCGCAACGCGGTCGAATCCGAGCATTTCGTACAGCGCGTCGTAGATCGGCCGCAGGTAAGGATCGACTTTTTGCGCCAGGTCGCCCGGCAGGAAGCCCAGCCGTTCGCCCGCTTCGACCGCCGGACGCACCAGCACCAGTCGGCGCACGTGCTCGGACGTCAGCGCTTCAACGGCGCAGGCCACGGCCAGATAAGTCTTGCCGGTACCCGCCGGACCGATGCCAAAGGTCAGGTCGCGCTCACGGATGCTGGCCAGATAGGCCTGCTGGTGCGCGCCGCGCGCGTGGATCAGGCCGCGCGGCGTGCGAACCGTGCGCTCGCTCCGTTCGAGGCGATCACCACCCTGCGCAGCGTGGCCATTCTCGCTGCGCGCGCCAGGCGCACGCGGCAGGCCCTGCTCGATGATGCACAAGTGCACCTGTTCAGGGCCGACGTCGCCGTCGGCGGCGGCGGCATGCAATTCGCGCAGCGCTTGCTCCGCAGCTTCGGCCTGGAGGCCCTGCACGCGGAAGTTCTGGCCGCGGCGGCGAATCTGCACCTCGAGGCGCGATTCGAGCAGGTGCAGGTTCGCATCGAGCGGCCCGCACAGGCGCGCAAGCCGCGCGTTGTCTGCCGGTTCGAGTTCGAAATCGCGGGCGATGGCGACAGGAGGTGTGGGCAGGTTCAGATCCTCGCGGCGGCCCTGGGGCCGGGAGCTGCCATCACCACCGTTGTGGCCAACCGACCCCGCAACGAATGCGGCCGCGCCTCGGTGACGATGACATCGACGAATCGTTGCAGGAGCGACGCCGGCCCACTGAAATTCACCCAGCGATTGCACTCCGTGCGGCCGGCGAGCTCCGCGGCATCCTTGCGCGCGTGACGCTCGACGAGCACGCGTTGCGTGCTGCCGACCATGCGGCGGCTGATTTCCAGGCTTTGTGCATCAAGGAGCGATTGCAATCGCGCCAGGCGAGCTGCCGCCACGTCAGGCGCGACTTTGTCGGGCAGCGCGGCCGCGGGCGTGCCCGGGCGCGGGCTGTAGACGAAACAAAACGACTGGTCGAGGTTGGCTTCGGCGACCAGGGCTAGCGTGGCCTCGAAATCGCGCTCCGTTTCGCCGGGAAAGGCAACGATGAAATCGGTGGAGATTGCGATGCCCTGACGCACCGCGCGCAGGCGCCGCAAGCGGTCTTTGTACTCGAGCGCGGTGTAACCGCGCTTCATCATCGCGAGCACGCGATCGGAGCCGCTCTGCACCGGCAGGTGCAGGTGATTCGCGAGCTGCGGCACGTTTGCGTACGCCTCAATAAGGCTGTCGGTGAAATTGAGCGGGTGCGAAGTCGTAAAGCGGATTCGCTCGATACCATCGACACGCGCGACGTGGTGAATCAGCGCCGCGAGATCGGCGCTGCCGCCACCGGCCACCGCGCCGGCGTAGGCATTGACGTTCTGGCCGAGCAGCGTTACCTCGCCGACGCCCTGCGCAGCCAGCGCGCGCACTTCCTCGAGCACCGACTCGAACGGACGACTCACCTCGTCACCGCGCGTGTACGGCACGACGCAAAAACTGCAGTACTTGCTGCAACCTTCCATGATGGACACGTAGGCGCGCGCACCTTCGGCGCGCGGCGCCGGCAGGTGATCGAATTTTTCAATCTCGGGGAAGCTGACATCGACCACCGCGCGGCCCTCGCGCCGAAACGTCGCGACCATCGCTGGCAGGCGATGGATGGTCTGCGGCCCAAACACCAGGTCGACGAACGGTGCACGCGCAGTGATCGCGTCGCCTTCCTGGCTTGCGACACAGCCGCCAACGCCGATCATGACCCCGGGTCGGGCGAGCTTGTGCGCGCGCCATTCGCCCAGCAGCGAATAGACTTTCTCCTGCGCCTTCTCGCGCACCGAGCACGTGTTCATCAGCAGCAGGTCGGCCTGCGCGGGCTCGTCGGTGGGCGTGAGGCCCGCGCTCTCACGCAGTACGTCCGCGATGCGCGCGGAGTCGTACTCGTTCATCTGGCAGCCAAAGGTCTTGATGTAGTAGCGGCCGCTCATGCGTCAGAACGGAATGTCATCGTCAAATTCTTCGGCGCTGGCACCGGCACCGGCACCGGCGCCAGCCGCGGCCGCTTCGCCCACCGGCGCGCGCTCGCGCGATTCGTAGCTGCCGGTGCTGCCGCCACCACCCGCACCACCCCCGGCGCCGCCGCGCCCGCCGAGCATCTGCATTTCATCGGCGATGACTTCGGTCGTGTAGCGATCGCGCCCTTCCTTGTCTTGCCACTTGCGCGTGCGGAGCGAACCTTCGATGTACACCTGCGAGCCCTTGCGCAGGTATTCGCCGGCGATCTCGCCGAGCCGGCCGAACATCGCGACGTTGTGCCACTCGGTGCGCTCTTTCTGTTCGCCGGACTGTTTATCTTTCCAGCTTTCGCTGGTGGCGACGCGGATGTTGGCGACCGTCATGCCCGACGGCATCGAGCGGGTTTCCGGATCTGCGCCCAGGTTGCCGATCAGGATGACTTTGTTGATTCCGCGCGCCATGGCCGAGCCCTCTTTGCGATCATTTTTGGGGAATTGCAGGGCCGCTATTGTAGTCTCCGTGGGCCTCCCGGGCAGCGCCAGTTTCTGCCGCAACTGCCCCGAATAAAGCGGCCCAAAATGCCATCCAGGGCCGTAGCGGCGGCTCTTGCACCCCTGTGGACGCTTCCCCACGAACAGAGCGCCAAAAGGCCTCCAAAAGCCGCTGCAACGGGTGCGCCCCAATCGCTCGCAACCCACGCGGGCACCCTGGCCGGCCAGTGTAGAATGGCCGATCTGCCATGCCTGAATCGCAAGCCAACCTCACCCACCCGACAACGAGCATCCGCGTGCGCGGTGCGCGCACGCACAACCTGCGCAACATCGACCTGGATCTGCCACGGGGCAAGCTAACGGTGCTGACGGGGCTGTCGGGGTCCGGCAAGTCCTCCCTGGCGTTCGATACGCTCTATGCGGAGGGACAGCGCCGCTACGTCGAATCGCTGTCGGCCTATGCCCGGCAGTTCCTGTCGATGATGGACAAGCCGGATGTCGACAGTATCGACGGCCTGTCTCCGGCCATCGCCATCGAACAGAAGGCCGGTTCGCACAACCCGCGCTCAACGGTCGGCACCGTCACCGAGATCTACGATTACCTGCGCTTGCTGTTTGCGCGCGCCGGGCTCCCGCGCTGTCCGATCCACGGCATCGACCTGGCAGCGCAAAGCGTCGGCCAGATGGTGGACCAGGTGCTGCAGGCCGGCCCGGACCAGCAGGCGCTGCTGCTTGCGCCGCTCATCAATGACCGCAAGGGCGAGCACGCGCAAATCATCGGTGAGCTCGCTGGCCAGGGATTCGTGCGCGTTCGGATCGACGGCACGGTGCATGAGCTGGATGCGCTGCCGACGCTCGACGCGCGGCGCAAGCACACCATCGAAGCGGTGGTGGACCGTTTCCGCGTCAAGCCCGAGATCGCGCAGCGGCTGGCCGAGTCGTTCGAGACCGCGCTGAAGCTCAGCAACGGCACCGCGCGCGTTGTGTTCAATGGTGAGACTGCGTCCGCGCCGCTGGTGTTCTCGAGCCGCCATGCCTGCCCGGAATGTGGCTTCTCGGTGCCGACACTCGAGCCACGCATGTTCTCGTTCAACAATCCGGCCGGCGCCTGCCTGAGTTGCGGTGGACTCGGCGTGCAGGAGTACTTCGATCCGCAGCGCGTGATCTCGCACCCGCAACTCTCGCTCGCGGCCGGTGCGGTTCGCGGCTGGGACCGGCACAACAAGCAGTATTTCCAGTTGCTGCAGGGACTCGCGCAGCACTACCACTTCGACATCGACACGCCCTGGGTTGAATTGCCCGATGAAGTGCGCGCGCGATTGCTGTACGGGAGCGATGGCGCCGAAATCGAATTTCGTTATGTGGACTCGCGCGGCAGCGCGCAGCGCAAGCGGCATGCGTTCGAGGGCATCATGCCGAACCTCGAGCGGCGCTGGCGCGAGAGCCACGGCGGAGCCGTGCACGAGGAACTCGGGCGCTATCGCGGGCCGCGCGCCTGTCCAGACTGCGGCGGCTCGCGGCTGAACGAAGTCGCGCGAGCGGTGCTTATCGACGGGCGCAACATCGCCGAACTCACCCGGTTCACTGTTGGACACGCGCTGGCTCATTTCGGGGCACTGCAGCTCGCGGGCTGGCGCGCCACGGTGGCCGAACGCATCGTGCGCGAAGTTCGCGAACGATTGCGCTTCCTCGCGGATGTCGGCCTCGACTACCTCGGGCTCGATCGCGCCGCCGACACGCTCTCGGGTGGTGAGACGCAGCGCATCCGCCTCGCCAGCCAGGTGGGTTCGGGACTCACCGGCGTCATGTACATCCTCGATGAACCCTCGATCGGCCTGCACCAGCGCGACCACGAACGGCTGCTGAAAACGCTGTATCGGCTGCGCGACCTGGGCAATACCGTCATCGTCGTCGAACACGACGAGGATGCAATCCGCAGCGCCGACCACGTCGTCGACCTCGGGCCCGGCGCCGGCATCCACGGCGGACAGGTGGTCGCGCAGGGCACACCGGCGCAGATCGAGGCGAACCCCGCCTCGCTGACGGGACGTTACCTCGCGGGCACCGAAACAATCGCGCTGCCGCTCGAGCGCCGCAGGCGCAGCGCGATGCGCATCCGCATCGAGGGCGCCACCGGCAACAACCTGCGCGATCTCGACGTGTCGATTCCTGCGGGTCTGTTCACGTGCATCACCGGAGTGTCCGGTTCCGGCAAGTCGACGCTGATCAATGACACGCTGTTTCGCCACGCCGCCTCGCACTACAACGACGCGGCCACGGAAGGCGCCGCGCCCTGCCGCTCGATCTCTGGCCTCGAGCGTTTCGAGCGCGTCATCGACATCGACCAGAATCCGATTGGACGCACGCCGCGCTCGAACACGGCGACATACACCGGTTTGTTTACCGTGATCCGCGAACTGTTCGCGCAGGTGCCGGAAGCGCGTGCGCGCGGCTACGACGCGGGGCGCTTCAGCTTCAACGTGCGCGGCGGACGGTGCGAAGCCTGCCAGGGCGACGGCGTGCTGCGCGTCGAGATGCACTTCCTGCCCGACGTGTACGTGCCCTGCGATGTCTGCCGCGGCCGGCGCTACAATCGCGAGACGCTGGAGATCAGGTACCGTGGACGGAGCATTCACGAGGTCCTCGAACTCACCGTCGAGGATGCCGCGGCGCTGTTCGCGAACGTACCGGCGGCCGCGAACCGGCTGCGCACACTGCTCGATGTCGGATTGCAGTACGTGCGCCTGGGCCAGAGCGCGACCACGCTGTCGGGCGGTGAAGCGCAGCGCATCAAGCTGGCGCGCGAACTGGCGAAACGCGGCGTGGGCCGCACGCTGTACATCCTCGATGAGCCGACCACCGGATTGCATTTCCACGATGTCGCGCAGCTCCTCGGCGTGCTGCAGAAACTGGTCGACGCCGGGAACACGATGGTCGTGATCGAGCACAATCTCGACGTCATCAAGACAGCCGACTGGGTCATTGACATGGGGCCGGGTGGCGGCGAGAACGGCGGACAGATCGTCGCCGAAGGCACGCCTGAAATGGTGGCCGGAATCCGCGCCTCGGTGACCGGCCAATACCTGGCCCCACTGCTGCAACTTACAGCAGCGCTGCCGCGCCAGGCCGTCGCGGAGTAAGCTGTAGCAAGCCATGAAATCTAAAGTGGAAACCGTGCGCGGTCCGCATGCGAGCATCCATTTCGAAGCGGCGCGCTGCATCCACTCGCGCCATTGCGTGCTCGATCGGCCCGACGTGTTTGTACCCAACGTAGAGGGCGAATGGATCCACCCGGAACGCGCGAGCGGCGAGGAAATCGCCGCGCTGGCGGCGAACTGCCCTTCGGGCGCCATCACCTGCACGCGTCATGACGGCAAGCAGGATGAGACGGCGCCGCCGGTGAACACGCTGTGCGTGCGCGAAAACGGTCCGCTCGCGTTGCATGCGCAATTGTTGCTGCCGGGCGGCGAGCAGGCGCTGCGCGCCACGCTGTGCCGCTGCGGCGCCTCGGCGCACAAGCCCTTTTGCGACGGCAGGCACACAGCGGTGGCCTTCAGCGCCACCGGCGAACCAAAGACGACGGAATCGAAGCCGCTGGCGGTGCGCAACGGTCCGCTCACGGTTGCGCCCGACCCCGACGGTCCGCTCAGGCTAAGCGGTGCGCTTGAATTGGTGAGCGGCACCGGCCGCACGCTCAACCGCACTACAGAAACCTATCTATGCCGCTGCGGCGCCTCCGCGAACAAACCGTACTGCGACGGCAGCCACAAGCGCATCCAGTTCAAGTCGGGTTGAGTGCCGGGGCCGCGCCCGACGTTGCGGGCGGCGTGTGACCGAGCAATGCCGTTGCTCGGGCCGCTCCACTCAGCGCACCACGTCTGCCAGGTGCCGCCACGAGCACCAGATTGAATGCCTGCAACGCGTCCGCGGGGCGACGCAGTTCCAACAGCAATTCCCCGAGCTGTTCGCGCGCCGGCACCACCGGACCCGGCGTGACCGGCGACTTTTCCACTGCGTCCTCGGCATCCGCAGCCTCGCGCATCAATCCCACCAATTGCTCGCGGTCTCCCGTCGACAACAGCTGCCAGGCCCTGGCCTCTTTTCCCAATATGCCGACCTGCTCAGCCCCGTACGCGTCACCCATCGCCAGCGCTCTTTGCCGGCAGGCCTCGAGACTGGCGAGGTCCGGGCCCGCGGCTGCAGCGTGCCCAAGGCGCGCATTGGCCACCGCGCGCGCCCAGTAAACGATGGCCGCGACGTACGGCGCCAAGTCCGGGAGCGGTTCCAGCAGCAGTGCCTGATTCCACTGATGACGTTCCATCGCGAGCCGGACCGGCATGGCGGTCGCTGCGTAGCCCATCTTGAAGTCATTGCCGACAATGCCATGCATCGCGCGCAGATACGCAACCACACTTTCGGCGTCGGCATCGCGCCCGCTTTGCAGATAGGCGTAAGTCAGGTAGTCCATCGCGTGCAGCTCTTCGCCCAGATCCCCCTGCGCCTGAGCTGCCGCCCGCGCAGCCCGATTGGAAGCGATCGAGTCATCCCAGAGACCTAAGCGCGTGTAGATGTGCGAAGGCATGTGCAGCGCATGCGGTACGGACGGCGCTATTTTCGAATAGGCGCGCGCGGCCGCCACGCCGCGCGGTGCCAGGTCCGCC
>JBEPVS010000088.1:0-10836 GCA_041690875.1 Gammaproteobacteria bacterium | reverse complement strand
AGACCGACGTGCAAGGCAGCGCCGAGGCGTTGCGCGATGCGCTCAACAAACTCTCGACCGACGAAGTCGCGGTGCGCATCATCGCCAGCGGCGTCGGCGGGATCACCGCATCCGACATACAACTCGCGGCTGCATCACGGGCGCGCGTGATCGGTTTCAACGTGCGAGCCGACAGCGGTGCGCGCGAGGCGGTCAAGGAAACCGGGGTCGAGATCCGCTACTACAGCATCATTTACGAAGCCATCGATGACGTGAAGCAGCTGATGAGTGGCCTGCTGGCGCCCGAAATCAGGGAGACGATCGTGGGTGTGGCGCAGGTGCGCGAGGTGTTCCGCTCCAGCAAATTCGGCGTCGTGGCCGGGTGCCTGGTCACCGAGGGGGCGGTCAAGCGCAACAACCCGATTCGCGTGCTGCGTGACAACGTCGTGATCTTCGAAGGCGCGCTCGAATCGCTCCGTCGCTTCAAGGACGATGTCGGCGAGGTGCGTGCCGGTACCGAGTGCGGCATCGGCGTGAAGAACTACCAGGACGTGCGCGCCAACGACCAGATCGAGTGCTATTCGCGTACTGAAATCGTCCGCACGATTCAGTAGGCGGCAGCGAGGCGCAGGATGCCGCAGCACAATTCGCGTCACCAGCGCATCGAGGCGCAGATGCAGCGCGCGCTTGCCGGCCTCGTGCCGCGCGCCGTGAAGGATCCGCGCGTCGGGAATCTGACCATCACCGCCGTGTCGCTGCTTGATGACCTGAGCGCCGCGCGTGTTTTTTTCCTGCCGTTCGGCAATGCAGGCAACGCCGAAGAGCAACTGGCGGGGCTGAAGAGCGCCTCCGGATTCCTGCGCGGTGAAGTGGCACGGCAGCTGAGCCTGCGGCATGCGCCGCGGCTGGAATTCCAGATCGACACGGCGCTCGAGCAGGCGCAATCGCTCACCCGGCTCATCAACAACGCCGTCGCCTCCGACAAGGCCGCGGCGGAACAGGCGCCCGCGCCGCGCGGCGATGAGCCTTAACGGACTGGACCCAGCGCCGGAGCTGTGCGGCATCCTGCTGCTCGACAAGCCGCTGGGGTTGAGCTCGAACGCAGCGCTCCAGCGCGTACGCTACCTGCTCGGCCGGCCGAAGGCTGGACACACCGGGAGCCTTGATCCGCTGGCGACGGGCATGCTGCCGATCTGCATCGGCGAGGCGACCAAGCTGGCCGGCGCGCTGCTGGCCGGATCGAAAGGCTACACGGTGCGAATGAAGCTCGGGGAACGCACCAACACCGGCGACGCAGAGGGCACGGTCATCGAGCGCACCCCGTTGCCGGCGCTCGATGCGGGGCGCATTGAGGCCGCTTTCGCGATGCAGCGCGGCCGACAGCTGCAGGTGCCGCCGATGTTTTCAGCGCTGAAGCGTGATGGGCAGCCGTTGTACAAGCTTGCCCGCAAGGGGCAGGAAGTCGAGCGCGAACCGCGCGAGATTGAGATCCATTCGCTCGAGCTGCTCGATTTCGGCGCCGATTCGATCAACGCTCGCGTGACATGCTCGAAGGGTACCTATGTGCGTACCCTCGCCGAACAAGTCGGGGTCGCGCTCGGCAGCTGCGCCCATGTCACGGCGCTCCGACGCGATTTCGTCGAGCCATTTCGCGAATCGGCGATGGTTACGCTGGCGCAACTCGAGGCGCTAGAGGGCGCAACTCCCCTGCTGGATGCGGACCGCGCGGTGGCGCACTTGCCTGCACTCAACCTTTCATCCAGCCAGGCGCGGGCGATCGGTTACGGGCAGGAAATTGCCTCGCTCGACGTTTTACCCGGGGAATTGCGGCTTTACGGGCCGGGCGGGCTGTTCCTGGGCCTTGGAAGGGCTGTCCCGGGCGGCGTGGTGCGCTCCTCGCGGCTGTTTACGACAGGCATTGCCGGGAGCCGTAACTGACTGTTCCGCTTGAGGGTTGGGAAGCCTCCCGCTACAATGCGCGGCTTCAAAATACGGTCCAATATCAAAGTATCAGAGGGTTTTCGCGTAATGGCTTTGTCCACGGAAAAGAAGGGCGACGTACTCGCCCAGTATCGTCGGGATCCCAAAGATACCGGCTCACCTGAAGTGCAGGTGGCGCTGCTCTCGGAGCGCATCAATGGCCTGAGTGAACACTTCACGACCCACAAGGCAGATCATTCCTCGCGCCGCGGCCTCGTGCGCATGGTGAACCAGCGGCGCAAGCTTCTGGATTACCTCAAGTCCACCCGGCCCGCGAGCTACCAGCAGGTTGTCGAGCGTCTTGGGCTGCGCCGCTAGCGCGGCGTCTGCGGCGCCCGCGCGCCGCGCTCACTTCCTTTACCCAATTCAGAATCCCGAGGATTGAAGCGTGACTGTCTTCAAAAAGTCTTTTGCATACGGCCCCCATAACGTAACCATCGAAACAGGTGAGCTCGCGCGCCAGGCCAACGGCGCCGTGCTCGTGACCATGGGCGACACAGTCGTCCTGGTGACCGCCTGCGCCGAAGCGCAGCCGCGTCCGGGGCGCGACTTCTTCCCGCTTACGGTGAACTACCAGGAAAAGACCTACGCCGCGGGCAAGATACCGGGCGGCTTTTTCCGCCGTGAAGGCCGACCTTCCGAGCGCGAGACGCTCACGTCGCGCCTGATCGACCGGCCAATCCGGCCGCTGTTTCCGGATGGTTTCCTCAATGACATCCAGGTCGTCGCGACCGTGCTCTCGCTCGATCCGGAAATTCTCGCTGACGTGCCGTCGCTCCTGGGCGCCTCTGCGGCGCTGTGCCTGTCGGGCGTGCCCTTCAAGGGACCGATCGGCGGCGCGCGCGTCGCGTATCGCAATGGCCAGTACGAACTGAACCCGAACCGCACCGACCTCGCGGCATCGCAGCTCGACCTCGTGGTCGCGGGCACCGCGCACGCCGTGCTGATGGTGGAATCGGAAGCCTCCGGCCTTTCGGAAGATGTGATGCTGGGCGCCGTCGTGTACGGTCACCAGCAGATGCAGGTGGCGATCAAGGCGATCAACGAATTGACCGCCGAAGCCGGCAAGGCGCGCTGGACTGCTCCGGCCGAAGTGACAGACGCTGCGCTCGAGCAGGCGGTCAGCGGCAAGGCACTCGCAGCACTGAACGCGGCCTACCTGATGACCGAGAAGAAGCAACGCTCGACGCGTCTCAAGGAAATCAAGTCAGAGCTCGTGGCGGCGCTCGCCACCGGCGACGCGGCGCAGTTCAAGCCCGACCAGATTGGCGATGAACTGTTCCGTCTCGAGAGCAAGATCGTTCGCGACCGCATCCTCGATGGCAAGCCGCGCATCGACGGACGCGACATGAAGACCGTGCGCCCGATCACCGTGAAAGTCGGTGTATTGCCGCGTACCCACGGCTCGGCGCTGTTCACGCGCGGCGAGACGCAGGCGCTCGTGACCACGACGCTGGGCACGACGCGCGATGCGCAGATCATCGACGCGCTCGAGGGCGACCGCCGCGAGCGCTTCATGCTGCACTACAATTTCCCGCCGTTCTCGGTAGGCGAGACCGGCATGATGGGTTCGCCGAAACGCCGCGAAATCGGCCACGGCAACCTGGCCCGTCGCGGCATCAACGCGATGATGCCCGACATGGCGGCGTTCCCGTACGTGATCCGCGTCGTTTCCGAAATCTTCGAGTCCAACGGTTCGAGCTCGATGGCGAGCGTATGCGGCACCAGCCTCGCTCTGATGGATGCGGGCGTGCCGGTGAAGGCGCCGGTGGCTGGCGTCGCGATGGGCCTGGTGCTCGAAGGCAGTCGCTTCCAGGTGCTGACCGACATCCTCGGCGATGAAGATCATCTCGGCGACATGGATTTCAAAGTCGCCGGTTCGCGCGACGGCATCACCGCGCTGCAGATGGATATCAAGGTCGAGGGCATCACGCCCGAGATCATGAAGGTGGCGCTGGCGCAGGCGCGCGATGGCCGCCTGCATATCCTCGACGAGATGGCCAAGGTCCTCGATCATTCTCGCGAGAAGATGTCCGAGTGGGCGCCTTCGATCATCATCATGAAGATCGACCCGGAAAAAATCCGGGATGTGATCGGCAAGGGTGGCGCGGTGATTCGCCAGATCACCGAAGAGACGGGTACGACGATCGATATCGAGAACGACGGCACGGTCAAGATTGCCTCGGTGATCGGCACTGCGGGCCGCGAAGCCCAGCGCCGGGTCGAACTCATCACCGCCGATGTCGAAGTCGGTCGCGTCTATGAAGGCAAGGTCGCAAAGCTCATGGATTTCGGCGCGTTCGTCACGATCCTGCCGGGCCGCGATGGCCTCGTGCACATCTCGCAGATTTCCGAGGAGCGCGTCGAGCGCGTGGCCGACAAGCTGCGCGAAGGCGATGTCATCAAGGTCAAGGTGCTCGAAGTCGATCGCCAGGGGCGGGTGCGTCTGTCGATGCGCGACGTCGGACAAAACTGAGCGCGGCGCAGCTCGCAGCGGCTGCGAATTCAGCTAAGCCATTCCGCTCAGCTCGAGCTGGCGCGTGAGGCAGTTTTCCAGCGCGGTCGTAGCGGCCGCCGCGGGCGTCAACTCGTAGCTGCGAATCAATCCGGTCAGGAAATTTTCGCTGAAGCGACTCGAATCGCCGAGCTCGAGCTCGGCGACGACCTGCAATAACACGCTCCGCGTGATGTCGGCGCCGCTCCGCTGTTCGATGATGCGAGGGCGCGTGCCCGCATTGATCAGCGCGCGCACGTCTTCGATCGTGATGTAGCGGCTCAGCTCAGTGTCGTAGAGCCGCCGATTCGGGTATTTCTTGATCAGGCGCGGCTCGCTCATCGCACACCTCCCCGGCAAGAGCCTCTACCTTAACAATCGGCGCTCAGGCTTGCCACACCGCGCAATGCGCCCAGGCGCCAATGCTCGATCGCCCAAGCCCACATTTCGTGCAGCGCCAGGCGCTCGTGCTGGGGGGGTGGCGCCTGCCGCAGCAGCGCGAGTACGCGCCATAGCAGCCTGCGCGCGTCGGCGTCGACAGGCGGCGACTCGATCGTACGTCCGGACTTCGATAGCTTGCTGCCGTCGGGTTCGCACACGAGTGGCAAATGCGTGTAGGACGGTTCTGGCAACCCGAGCGCTCGTATTAGCGCGCGCTGCCAGCAGGTACTCGGCAGCAGATCGCTCCCGCGCACGACGTCGCTGACGCCCTGGCTCGCGTCGTCGACCACCACCGCCAATTGATAGGCGAATAAACCATCGCGCCGACGAATGATCGGATCGCCGAGCGCGGACGCGTCGATGTCGAGGAGACCCTGCAGGCGGTCGATGAAGGGTCCGACCGGTTGCAGGTCGGCGCGAAAGCGTGTCGAGGTCGGGCCCGGTTTCGCGGGTCCCATCCTGCAGGTGCCGGAATAGCCGCCCGTATCATCGGTGGCGCCGATGTCCCGGCGCGTGCAACTGCAGGAGTACGCGAAACCCGCAACTGTCAGTTCGGCAATCGCTTGCTCGTATAGCTCGAGCCGCTTGCTCTGGAATGTGACGGGTCCATCCCACGTGAAACCCAACGCCTCGAGTGTGCGGAGCATCGCATCGCTCGCACCCGGCACGACGCGCGAAGTATCGAGGTCTTCGATGCGCAGCAACCAGCGGCTGCTTCGATGGCGGGCGTCGAGGAAACTGGCGGCGGCGGTGGTCAGCGACCCTAGGTGCAGCGCGCCGGTGGGCGACGGGGCAAAGCGGCCCGCGCCACGGATGGAAGCGCGATCAGCGATAACGGTCGTCGCGGTCACCGTACTGGCGTTCGCGCCGCTCGCGGCGCTCCTGAGCCTCGAGGCTCAACGTGGCAACGGGACGCGCTTCGAGGCGCTTGATGCCGATCTCTTCGCCGGTTTCGAGGCAGTAACCGTAGCTTCCGTCCTCGACGCGCTTCAGCGCCTCGTCGATTTTCCGGATCAGCTTGCGCTCGCGATCGCGCGTGCGCAGCTCGAGGCTGAACTCCTCTTCCTGCGTGGCGCGGTCGTTGGGATCGGGGAAATTCGCCGCTTCGTCTTTCATGTGCGTGACGGTTCGGTCGACTTCCATCATCAGGTCGTGCTTCCAGCTGCTGAGGATCTGGTGGAAGTGCGCGAGCTGGAGCTTGCCCATGTACTGCTCGCCGCGGCGCGCGACATAGGGTTTGACGTTGCGCGGACCGGCCAGCAGGCTGCCCGGATCGGCACCGTCGACCTCATCGGCGTCGTTCAGCGGACGAACACCAGTGCGGATCGTCGTGATGACCGGCAGCGGACCATTGCGGCCCGGGCTGGCTGTCGCCTTCGGCGTTGCGCTGGCCTTCGGTGCAGCGGCACCAGCCTTGGGCAGGCGTTCGACGGCCGCAGGCTTGGCCGGTTCGGCACGCCCCGGCTGTACAGCGGGTTTACCCCGCGCGGGCCGCCCGGCCGCAGTCTTGCCGGCCGGACGAGCTGCGGGACGGGCGGTAGTGCTGGGAGCAGTTCGTGCGGTCGGTCGGCTTGCCGTCGTCGAGCGTTGCGCGCTCGCAGGCGCTTTACGGGCGTCGGCTCGGTGCGCGGCGGTTTTCCGCGCCGCCGGGCGGGCGGGCGGCTTCGCGGCTTTCCGGACTTTGGACGCAGGCTTTTTTCTGGCCATTTGCAAGCTCCAGGAGGACAGCACGTAAGGTGCTGGAAATTTTCGAGCGCGCGATTATACGCGGGGCGGTCACGCTGTACAGTCCGCGCCGGGGTCGCTTTTTGGCGTCAGCAAACCCGCATTTCAGGGCAAAGACACTGGAACGGGCGCTTGCCATTGCGGATGGCTGTGCTCGGCGATGACCGAGGTCGTGATGCCCCCGCGCACGTTGAAACGCGCCGTCAGCCGCATGAAGCGGGGCTGCAGGGCGCCGGCGAGATGCGCGAGAATCTCGTTGGTCACCGCCTCGTGGAAGGCGCCACGATCGCGAAACGACCAGATATAGAGCTTCAGCGACTTGAGCTCGACGCACAACTGGTCGGCGATGTATTCGAGCTCCAGCGTGGCGAAGTCGGGTTGCCCGGTGCGAGGGCACAGGCACGTGAACTCCGGCATGCTCATCCGAATCGCGTAGTCCCGCTCGGGCGCCGGGTTGGGGAAGGTCTCAAGCTCGGATGTGGGCTTCGTGGACATGTATGGCGGATAATCTACACTACCGCTGCGGCCCGCCGCACTCTCCATACGCCACGGGAAACCCGATGCGACTGAGCAAGATTCGACTCGCCGGCTTCAAGTCCTTTGTCGATCCGACCACGGTGCAGTTGCCGAGCAACCTCACCGGCGTCGTGGGCCCAAATGGCTGTGGCAAGTCGAATGTCATCGACGCGGTGCGCTGGGTCATGGGCGAACTGTCCGCGCGACACCTGCGCGGTGAATCGATGGCGGATGTCATTTTCAACGGCTCGGGTTCGCGCCAGGCCATCGGCGCGGCCTCGGTGGAACTTGTGTTCGACAACGCCGACGGCAAGATTGGCGGCGCCTACGCCGGATACAACGAAATCTCGCTGAAGCGCGTCGTTTCGCGCGACGGGAGTTCCAGCTATTTCATCAACGGTGGACGCTGCCGGCGTAAGGACATCACGCAGCTGTTCCTGGGCACCGGCCTCGGCTCCCGCAGTTACGCGATCATCGAACAGGGCATGATCTCGCGCGTCATCGAGGCACGGGCCGATGACATGCGCGCCTTCATCGAGGAAGCCGCCGGCATCTCGCTCTATAAGGAGCGCCGCCGCGAAACCGAGGGCCGCATCGCCGACGCGCGCGAGAACCTCGCGCGCGTGCAGGACCTGCGTGACGAAGTCGATAAGCAGATCCGCCACCTGCAGCGCCAGGCCGCCACGGCGCGCCGTTACCAGGATATGCGCGGGCGCGAACGTACGACGGGCGCGGAACTGCTGGCGCTGCGCATGCGTGAACTCGACGGCGGCACCGCGGTGCATGACGTCGCGACGCAGAAAGCCGAAGTGCTGATGCAGCAGGAGTTGGCCGAGCAGCGCTCCTGCGAGGCAGCGCTCGAGAAGCAACGCGAGTTCCACGGCGAGCTCGGTGCAGCGCTCGGCGTGGTGCAGGCGCGCTACTACGAGCTGGGCGCAGAAGTGACGCGGACCGAGGAAAACATCCGTCACACCACGGAACTGCGCAACCGCCATCGACTGGACCTGGAGCAGACCGCGACGACACTGGTCGAGGTCGGTGCGCAGATCGTCACCGACAATGAACGCGTCACGCAGCTTACGACCGAGATCGCCGCGCTCGCGCCGGAGCTGGAAACCCTCCATGCGGCGGATCGGTCGGGCACGGCCGCGCTGGCCGCGGCCGAGACGCAGTTCTCCGCCTGGCAAGAGCGCTGGGAGAATTTCAATCGCGAACTCGGTGCGGCGCGCCAGGGGAGCGGTGTCGAAGCGGCGCGGATCGAGCAGCTGGAAAGCCAAATGCTGCGGCTGCAGGCGCAGTCCGATCGCCTGACCGTTGAGCACGAGTCGGTGACCCGCGAGCAAGGCGGTGACGAGCTCAATGCATTGGCGCAGCGCGAGTCAGGCGCTGGAAAGCAGGCCCTCGCGGTCGAATCGCAACTCGGCGAGCTGCTGTCCGAGGCGCAGCAACTGCGCAGCCGGCAGCACGACAGCGAGCAGCAACTCGAGGAGCTGCGCGCACGCCGTGACCGCACGCGCGCGGAGTTGATCTCGCTCGAAGCATTGCAGCAGGCCGCACTTGGCGAGAAAGATCCGTCGGCGGCCGCCTGGCTCAATGATTACGGCCAGCGCGTCGGCAGCGGCGTGCCGACACGGGTCGCAGCCGCGTTAGTGGTCGAAGCGGGCTGGGAGCATGCCGTCGAGACGGTGCTTGGCGACTACCTCGAGGCGGTGTGTGTTGGCGACCTCGACCAGCTCAGTGATGAGCTGCAGCGGCTCGATCGCGCGACGATTACGTTTCTCGAAACCAGTTCCAGTGGAAAGAGCGGCGGCGAAGGCACGCTCGCAGCGCGCGCGCAGGGGCCGGATGCCGCCGTCGCTATGCTCGCGCGCGTGCAGACCTGCGATTCGCTGGCGCAGGCGCTGCTCAAGCGCCGCCACCTGCAACGCGGTGAATCACTGGTCACGCCGAGTGGCGAATGGCTGGGTCGAGACTGGCTGCGGTTGCGACGCGGCGGCGATCCGCACGCTGGTGTGCTCGAGCGCGCACAGCGATTGAAGCAACTGACTCGCGACAATGACGCAGCCGCGGCCGCGTTGCAGACAGCCGACGCGGCGCTCGCCGCGCTGCGCGAGCGATCGCAGGAGACTGAACGGGCGCGCAATGAACTGCAGGGGCAGGTCCAGGCTGCGCACCGCGAGCATGGCGAACTACGCGTGCAGTTGGGTGCGATGCAGGCGCGGCGCGATGAGGCGCAATTGCGGCGGATGCGCCTCGAGGGCGATCGCGGCGAAGTGGAAACTGAACTGGCGCGTGCGCGCGCCGGCCTCGCGCAGGCGCAGTCTGCGCTCGACGAGGCGCTGGCCGAACTGCAACGACTGGACACCCAGCATCCAATATTGACTGACGAACGCGACCAGCATCGCGAAAGCACTACCGGTGCGCGAGGCGCGGCGCAGGCCGCGCAGCTTGCGTTGCGCGAGGCGATGATTCGGCACGAAAGCCGCCGCTCGACGCTGGAGTCGATGCAGAGCACGGCAGCGCGGCTGCTTGAGCAGCGCGCGCAGTTGCTGCAGCGGCATGAGTCGCTGACCGGCGAGCTGGCTGATGGCGATGCGCCGGTCCAGGAGCTGCGCGTTCGCCTGCAAAGTGCGCTCGACCGCCGCGTCGAAGCGGAGACGGAACTCGCCAATGCGCGCCAGGCCCAGGAAGAAGCCGACCTCGAGTTGCGCGCCACCGAGCAACGGCGTTTCAGCGCCGAACAGCGCGTATCGGCCGCGCGCGCGGCGATGGACACTGCGCGCATGCAGGCGCAGGAATCACGCGTTCGACGTGAATCCCTCGCCGAGCAATTCGCGCAGACCCGTTTCGAGCTCGCCGAGATCTCGGCAGGGCTGGCGGGGGATGCGACGGTGGCGAACTGGGAGATCCGGCTCGAGGAATTGCGCGTCGATGTCGAGAAACTGGGTCCCGTGAACCTTGCGGCAATCGACGAACTGCAGCAGCAGTCCGAACGCAAGAGCTACCTGGACCGGCAATATGCGGACGTCAGCGACGCGCTGAGCACGCTCGAAGATGCGATGAAGCGCATGGACAAGGAAACGCGTGCGCGTTTCGAAGATACATTCAATCGCGTCAATGCGGGCCTCAAGGAGAAATTCCCGCGCCTGTTCGGTGGTGGCCACGCCTACCTCGAGTTGGTGGGCGACGACCCGCTCGCTGCCGGCGTCGCCGTCATGGCGCGCCCGCCGGGCAAGCGCAACAGCAGCATTTCGCAGCTGTCGGGCGGCGAGAAGGCGCTCACCGCGGTGGCGCTGGTATTCTCGATCTTCGATCTGAATCCGGCGCCGTTCTGCCTGCTCGATGAGGTTGATGCGCCGCTCGACGAGCACAACGTGGCCCGTTTCTGCGAAATCGTGCGCGAGATGTCCAGCCGCGTGCAGTTCATCTTCATCACGCACAATAAGACGACGATGGAGCTCGCTTCGCAGTTACTGGGGGTGACTATGAACGAGCCGGGCGTGTCGCGCCTGGTGTCAGTCGACGTGGACGCAGCCGTGCGTCTCGCGGCCGTCTAAGGCGCAAGGCCGCGCCATGATCTGGCTGCGCCCGATCCTGCTGCTCGCCGGGGCGTTGTTCATCGCGGCCCTGTTCTGGTGGGATCGCCGCCGTCCGCGCCAAGCCGCCTCCGTTCCGCAATCGCGCGCGACGCGCGCCGAGCC
>JBEPVS010000087.1:0-10892 GCA_041690875.1 Gammaproteobacteria bacterium | reverse complement strand
GATTCCCTGGTTGTCGCGCTTCTACTTCGGCAACGGGCAGGCCGGGCTCAAGGCCATTTATTGCTCCGGCTGGCAGGTGGCAGGCGACGGCAATTCGGCGGGCCAGATGTACCCCGATCAGAGCCTCTATCCGGTCGATTCCGTGCCGAAGATGGTCGAGCGCATCAACAATGCACTGCTGCGCACGGACCAGATCCAGCATCTCGAAGACAAGGCGGATCACGACTGGCTCGTGCCGGTCATCGCCGATGCTGAAGCGGGCTTTGGCGGCAACCTCAATGCCTTTGAGTTGACCAAGTCGCTGATCGCGTCCGGTGCCGCGGCCGTGCATTTTGAAGACCAGCTTTCCTCTGCGAAGAAGTGCGGCCATATGGGCGGCAAGGTGCTCGTCTCAACCGATGAGGCGATCAACAAGCTGGTCGCGGCGCGCCTGGCGGCCGATGTCGCGGCCGTCCCCACGGTCATTATCGCCCGCACCGACGCGGACGCGGCAAACCTGTTGCTGTCGAACCAGGATCCGCGCGATGCGCGCTTCCTCACCGGGGAGCGCTCGAGCGAAGGCTTCTTCCACGTGCGCGCGGGCCTGGAACAGGCGATCGATCGCGGCTTGTCATATGCGCCTTACGCCGACCTGGTTTGGTGCGAGACGTCCAAGCCCGACATGGCGCAGGCGCGGCGCTTCGCCGAGGCGATCCACGCGCGATACCCACAGCAGCTGCTCGCCTACAACTGCTCGCCTTCATTCAACTGGCAGAAGAACGTCGACGAGCCGACCATGTGCCGCTGGCGCGAGGAACTGGCGGCGATGGGATACCGCTTCCAGTTCATCACGTTGGCCGGCTGGCATGCGCTGAACCTGTCGATGTTCGAACTGGCCTCGGCCTATCGCGACCAGGGCATGTACGGCTACTCGCAGCTGCAACAGCGCGAATTCGCGCAGGAGCGCGCTGGTTATCGCGCCGCCAAGCACCAGGCGTTTGTCGGCACCGGCTACTTCGACGCCGTGCAGACCGCGATCACGGCGGGACTTTTCTCCACCGCGGCACTGACCGGCAGCACCGAACAGGAGCAGTTCACGCCCTCGCGCGCGCAGGCTGCGGCAGCGTCGGTGGCATGAATGCCGTTGCCCTGAAGTCGCTCGAACCGCCATCGGCAGCAGCATGCGCGCCGGCGAATGCGCCGACGCTGACGCCACAGCTCGCGGCTGAACTGATTGCTGCGCAGTTCCGCGACTACAACGACGAATTCGGCCGCATCACGCGCCGTGCAGCGGCGCACTTCCTCAGCGGCGACAGCAACGCGCGTGAGCGCGACGCGGTGGCGCGCATCGAGCTGTACGAACAGCGTATTGCACGGGCGCTCGATGCGTTGCACGCCGCCGGGGCCAGCGCGGTGGCCGCGTTCTGGGTCACGGCGACGGCCGCCTATGAAGGGCTGATCAACCGCGTACCCGACAGCGACTTCTACCGCACGTTCTTCAATTCCGTCACGCGCGACCTGTTCGGCACCGTGGGCGTGAATCCTTCGGTGGAGTTCTGCGCGACGCACATCGGCCGCGCTTCCGGCTCGGTGCCGATCCGGGTTTTCCCGGCCGCCGGTTCGCTGCAGGGCGCGATTGTCGATGTGCTTGAGGACCTGCCCTTCGCGAGCGCATTCGCCTCCTCCGAACTCGCCGCGCGGCGCATCGGCGCTGAACTGGGGCGGCACTTCGAATCGCGGCCAGCCAGCGCAGCGCCGGTGTCGATCGAATTGATCGAGCCGCTGTTCTACCGCGCGGGCGTCGCGTTTCTGGTCGGGCGGCTGATCGGCGACAGCGCAGCGACGCCGCTCGTCATCGCTTTTCGCAACGGGCCGGCGGGCGTGGATGTCGAGTCCGTACTGTTGTCGCGCAACGAAATCAGCGCACAGTTTGGCTATGCCAATTCCTATTTCCACGTTGACCTGCCGGTGGTGGGCGCGGCGGTCACGTTGCTGCGCTCGTTCATGCCGCGCAAGCCGGTCGATGAGCTGTATACCGTGCTGGGCCGGGCCAAGCAGGGCAAGACGGAGCGCTACTTCGCGCTGCGCCGTCACCTCGACAGCTCGATCGATGCCTTCGTGCATGCACCAGGGGAACGGGGCCTGGTGATGATCGTGTTCACGCTGCCTTCGCACGACCTGGTTTTCAAGGTGATCCGCGACCAGTTCGGGGCACCGAAGCACACGACACGCGCGGAAGTCATGGAGCGTTACCAGTTCGTGTTCCGGCACGATCGCGCGGGTCGCATGGTCGATGCGCAGGAGTTTCGGCGCTTGCGGCTGCCGCTGGCGCGCTTCATGCCCGCGCTGGCGAGCGAGCTGCTCGGTGAAGCGGCGCAAAGCTGCCGCATCGAGGGCGAAGACCTGATCATCGAGCACTGCTACGTGGAACGGCGTTTGCAACCATTGAACCTGTACCTGCGCGATGCCGAACCGGCGGCTGCCGAAGCAACCATCATCGACTACGGCAACGCGCTGCGCGACCTGGCCAGCACGAACTTATTCGCCGGCGACCTGCTGCTGAAGAATTTTGGAGTTACCCGTCATGGCCGTGTGATTTTCTACGACTACGATGAAGTCTCGCTGCTCGGCGAGTGCGAATTCCGCGAGCTGCCCACCGCGCGCGATGACGAAGAGGAAACCAGCGCCGAGCCCTGGTTTTACGTCGGCCCGCGCGATGTATTCCCGGAACAGTGGCTGCCGTTCCTGGCGATGCCGCCGGCGCTCCGCAAGGTATTCCTGGAACGCCACGGCGAGTTGCTGACCGCGCCGTGGTGGCGGGCGCGCCAGGCGGAGCTCGGTCGACCGGCGCGATGAGCCGGCGCGAAAGCGCTAGTCGCGAAAATTGTCGAATTGCAGCGGCACGTCGGCGCTGCTCTTGCGCAGCAGCGCCATCGCCGTCTGCAGGTCGTCGCGCTTCTTGCCGGTGACGCGTAACTTGCCGTCGTTGATCTGCGCCTCGACCTTGAGGCGCGCTTCCTTCAGGCTGGCAACCAGCATCTTCGCCGCGGCCTGGTCGACGCCTTGCTTGACCGTGACGACGCGGCGCGCTTCTGCGAGGTTCACATCCACCTTGCCGAGATCGAGGCAGCGCTGGTCGATGCCGCGCGCGCCGAGCCGCAGCTTCAGGATTTCGAGCAGCTGCCCGAGCTGGAATTCATTTTGCGCGTATATCGTGATGACGTAAGCCTGCTGCACGATGCGCGCGCCCGTGCCGCGCAGGTCGTAACGCTTTTCCAGTTCGCGCGTCGCCTGGTCGACCGCGTTGGTCAGCTCATGCGAATCGACCTTGGAGACCGCATCAAATGAAGGCATGCTTCAGACTCCGCCGGCGTCGCCGGGCTGGCGGTTTACCATCACGATCGTCGCCTTCGGGAAGAAATTGAAAGTCGAGGCGGTGGCCCAGGTGTAGGCGCCCATCTGGCGGCCGATCACCAGGTCGCCGATATTCAGCTTCGGCAGCTGCAGCGCCTCGGCAATCACGTCGATGCCATCGCAGGTTGGGCCGGCCAGCACCGAGGGCAGCAACGGTCCTTCGCGCATCGCCGTGACCGGATAACGCGCGTGATCGTACAGCTGGCCACTGTAGGAACCGTAAAGACCGTCATCGAGGTAGTACCACCAGTGGCCCTCGCGCTGCGCGCGCCCCATGACGGTGGAAACGCCAATGGCGGCCGGCCCGACGATGAAGCGTCCGGGCTCGGCGATGACGCGTATGCGCTTCGGGATACGCGCCAGCGCGCGGCGGATCGGCCCACAGTAGCTCCTGATGCCCACGGCGCGTTCGCCGTAGTCGATCGGAAAACCGCCGCCGATGTCGAGCGTGTCGCAGGCGCCGAGGCGCTCGCGCCGTGCGGCGGCCAGCAGCTGAGCGCAGCACTCGATCGCCTCGACGTGCTTGGCGGCGTCGCTGGCCTGCGAACCGACGTGGAATGAAAATCCGCGCACCTCGATCTTCAGGCTTGCGGCAAGCCGCGCCAGCGGCAGCGCCTGCTCGGGATCGCAACCGAACTTGCGCGACAGGGCGCAGACCGCGCCGGGGCTGCGAAACGAGACGCGCAGCAGGAGCGATATGCGTCCGGCGTGCGCGCGGAACTTGCGCACCTCATCGGGGTTGTCGGCGGTGAAGATCGTGACGCCGTGCTCCAGCGCATTGCGGATATCGCGCTCACGCTTGATCGGATGCGTGTGGATGCAGCGCGCGCCATCGACGCCCACGCTGGCGGCCAGCTGCACTTCGCCGGTCGTGGCCAGGTCGAGCCAGCCGCCCGCCGCGATCACCGTCTTCACGATGGCCGGATGCGGCAGTGGCTTCAGCGCGTAGTGCAGGTCGACGCCTGGCAGCGCACGCGTCAGGGCGCGGTACTGCCCGCGCACGCGCGCGCAGTCGACGATCAGCAGAGGCGAGCCGAACTCGGCAACGAGACGGCGTATTTGCGCAGGCTCGAACGGATCGATGTACGACCTGCCGCCGCTCAAGGCAGGTCGCCTGCATCCGGCGCCGTGCCCGCCGCCGCACGCATCAAGCGGTCGCGCACGGCATCCCAGGTCTCATCGGTCGGGACTTCCTGCACCAGGAGCCAACTCGCCTCCATCTTGTCGAGCGTGCGCAAGTGCGCATAGAGATCGTGTGTGTAGCTGTCGAGCCGGGTACCGGCGTTGATCCAGGTGACGCTGCGGAAAGCGCCGAGCGGCGGACGTTGCGCGAGCACCCCCACGCGCACCCCGCCGCCCGAGAGCTCCTGTGCGAGCCGTTCGAGCTGTCCCGCGGGCACGAGACGGAGCGGTGTGGCCGGTGCGTAGTGCGCGGCAGAGGATCCGGGCACGCGCGGCGACTCGGCGCCCGCGCCACTCACGACCTCGCCCACTTCGCGCCGCAACTGGCTCAGCGTGACGTGTCCCGGCCGAAGCAGCCGCACCTCACCGTTGACGCAGGCCACGATGGTGGATTCCAGGCCCACCTTGCACTCGCCACCATCCAGCAGCACGCGCACGCTGTCGCCGAATTCCTCGCGCACATGTTCTGCCCGCGTGGGACTGATATGCCCGTAGCGATTCGCGGACGGCGCGGCGATGCCGCCACCGAATGCGGTCAGCAGCTGCAACGCCATCGGATGCGAAGGCACGCGCACGGCGACGGTGTCCTGGCCGCCGGTCACGATGTCGAGCACGTTGGATTCGCGCGGCAGCACCAGCGTCAGCGGGCCGGGCCAGAAACGCTGCGCGAGTTTCGCGGCGGCATCCGGCACGTCGCGGGCCCAGCGATGCAGGAATCGCGCACTGTCGAGGTGCACGATCAGCGGATGCCAGGCGGGACGCTCCTTGAGCGCAAAGATCTTCTGCAGCGCGCTCGCGTGTTGTGCGTTGGCGCCGAGGCCGTAGACGGTTTCGGTCGGAAACGCCACGATGTCGCCGTCCCGCAAGGCCTGCACGGCGGTATTCAGCTCGAGTTGCGTTGCCCTGATCGCCTTGGCCATGAATCGTCCGCTACTCGAGCGGCTTGCGCTCCCAACCGGCGCCGCTGCGGCGCAACTCGTAGGCTGGCCAGTAGTGCCGATCAATCTTAAGCGTGATCATCTCCGGCGCGCCGTTGATCGCCAGTGTCTTGATGCGCAGTGAGGTGCGGTCGGCGCGACCGGTGGCCAGCGCCAGGAAACTGTCGAGGTCCGGCGTCGGCTTGCCATCCACTTCGACGATGCGCCGCCCCGGCACCAGTCCATAACGGCTGGCCGGCGAGCCATAGGAAAAATACGCGACGTACACGCCGCTCGGTTCGATACCGCGCTGCGCGCTGAGCGCGCGATGGCTGGCCTGCAGCGTCGCTCCCTCCCACAGCACGACACGGTCGATGTCGTTGCCGCTCAACGCGGCGGTCTGCACCAGGAGCGTGTGCTCCCCGTCGGTGCGCCAGATCGTCACCTGCACGGCATCGTGCGCCGCCACCGCGCGCTCGACGTCGCGAAAACCGGTCACCGGCTTGCCATCGATCGCCAGCAGCAGATCGCCCGGTTGCAATAACTTCGCCGCATTCGAACCGCCTACCAAGCGGGTGATGCCAAGCACCTGGCGTTGCGCCGGATTGCTCTGCTGGATGCGCGTCATCCACGCTTCGCTGAGGCCCAGCCCATGCGCGGCGGCCAGCGTCTGCGTGGCGAATTCGGCTTCGAGCGAATGCACCGGGGCGGCCCGGCGCGCAAGGTCGAGCGTCTCGGCAATCAACTCAGCATTGATGCCGCGGTCCTGCTGCACGAGATCGCGTCCGTTGTCGGAAGCGAAGCTGGCCCACATTCCACGTACGCGGCCCTTGCGATCGGCGAGCACGCCGACCACTTCATCGGGCGGATTCACGAGCGTCGCGACATCGATATTGCTGTCCCGGAACGCGATGGTGCGCGACAACGGCAGCACCAAGGGATCGACCCCAGCGATCGCGGTGCTGCGCGCTTTGAGCTCACCGCTGCCATCGAGTCCGACGACATCGATGGCTTCGCCGGCAGCCAATGGCCGCGTATCGAGCGTTGCCGCCCGCACCGCCGCGCCGCGCACCAGCGCCGGGTCGTACTGCACGACCGCCAGGTTGTGCAGCGGATGGATGTAGACAACCCTCGCCGGGATCTCGACGGTGCCCGCGAACGTCAATCGGACATCGCCCACCGAGACCGGCACGGTGTTGCGATCGGTGATGACCAGGCCGCGCTCCGCGTCGACAATGAGTCCCGTGCCGTGGTAGTTGCGCTCATTGACGCCCGAGATCGGATACGGCAGGTCGAAGCTCATGCTCACGAGCGACGGCGCGAGGCGCCGCTCGGCAGCGCCACCGGTCAATGCCGGCGATGCAAGTCCGTCGCTGGCCGCAGCCGTCGTCGCTGGCGGCACCGTTAGATCCTTGCAATCCCAGTAGCCGGTGGTGTCATTGCGCACGCAATGTCGCGCCGGGAACCAGCGCCGGTCCATGTGCACCGAGCGCAGCTCGGCATGGTTCGGATCATCGATCGTCAGGTACCGCACCGCGAAGCGCGCGCCGTCACCGAGGTTTGCGATGCCGGTTTCGAAGTCAGCCAGCGTGGCAATCGGCTTCGAATTCAATTCGGTGATGACCGCGCCGCGCGGCACGCCGGCCGCATCGAGGCTGTAGCCGGATGAGGCCACGAATACACCGCTGATCGGCAGGTGGAAGTGCCGCGCTTCCTGGTACGAGAGCGTGTGCACGACCGCCTCGCCAAACTCGAGGTAGCTCGCGGGCGTGATCGCGTGCAGGTCTTCGACCGTCAACTGCACCGAAAACGGTTGGCCGCCGCGTTCGAGTTCCAGTTGCACCTTGCCGCCGACGGCATCATCCAGCACGGCTTCCAGTGGCTCGAAGCCTGTGAGCAGTTGGTGGTTCACGCGGACCAGTACGTCGCCTGGACTGAGCAGCTTGTCGCTCGCGGAACCGGGCTGTACACGCTCCACGACCAGCATGCCGGTATTCGCCGGCTGTGCCGCGCGCGCCGCGGCTTCCGTATCCGGGCGCAAACCGAGGCGCCGCAATTCGTCGTACGGGCGATAGTGGAATTCCGTTTCGATGGTACCGCGCGTGACGGCCTTGCCCTGCTGGATCAGCCGCAAGGCACGCTGCACACGTCCGAGCGGCAGGTAGAAACTCGTTGCAGAACCCGTCGAGCCGCCGGCGTTCAACGCGAGGACACGGCCCTGCACGTCAACGACCGGCGAACCGGAAGAACCACCCGAAGTGCTTGATGCCGCCTGGATGTAGAAGGTGTTGAAGTCGTTGTAGCGACCGATGCCATAGTCGGGCGCTTCGCGATCGAGTCGCGCAATCGTGCCGGCCAGTATCGACAGCTGCTCACCCGCATCGTTTCCGATCACGCGGATCTCGCGCCCGACCTGCGCGTCCTCCGGCGCCAGTGGGAGCGCCGCCGGCGTGGTGAAGCGCAGTCGCGCCGGATCGTAGCGGTAGATGCCGAAATCGTGCACTGGATCGCGATACACGGCGTGCAGTTCGACTTCCTCGCGATTGAGGAAGGTGGCTTCCGCGACGACGGGGCCCGGCGTCACGACATGACGGTTCGTCAGAATGAGTCCACGCGCGGCGTCGACGACAAATCCAGTCGCCTGCGCCGAGACATTGCGCTCGGTGTCGAAGGAACGCGTCTGGTCGATCTGGATCGTGACGACGCTCCCCGCGATGCGCTCGAGCGTGCGCGCCCAGTCGGCGGGTGGCGCCATTTCCGCGACGGCAGGCGCCGTCGCCAGCTTGGCCACCAGCGTCGCGCTGGCATGCGGCTTCGCGTGTCTCGTGCGTTTCGCGGCCGGCGGGGCGGACCAGGCAGCAGAGACGAGCAGCAGGCAAGCGGCCCACGTCATCCACGGCGCGAAGGTACGCAGCATGTGTCTTGCGCGCCTCACAGCGCTGCTCCGAAGCTCTCGCGATAACGTGCCGCGAACTTCGACGGGTCGTACTCGTGCTGTTGAGTGCCATGCGATTCGATCTTGATGGCGCCGGCCAGCGATGCGATGCGCCCGCTCGTCGGCCAGTCGTAACCGCGTTGCAATCCGTACAGCAGCCCGGCGCGATAGGCGTCGCCGCATCCGGTGGGATCCACGACGCGCGCAGCGCGCGCGACGGGAATCTCGTGGCGTTTGCCATCCGCGTAGATCCACGAACCCTCGCCGCCACGCGTGACGATCAGTGCGCGCACTCGCGTGGCGATCTGCTCGAGCGGCCAGCCCGTGCGCTCGGCCAGCATGCTGCCTTCGTAGTCGTTTACGGCGACCCAGGACGCGCTACCGATCAGCCCGCGCAATTCCTCGCCGTTGAACATCGGCAATCCCTGGCCGGGATCGAATATGAACGGTACGCCGGCGGCGGCGAACTGCGCCGCGTGATCCAGCATGCCCTGGCGCCCGTCGGGCGCGACGATGCCGAATCGCACGCCCTCTGGCGCGATGCGATTGAGGTGCGAGTAATTCATCGCGCCGGGGTGAAAGGCCGTGATCTGGTTGTTGTCGAGGTCGGTGGTGATGAAGGCCTGCGCGGTGAATTCTTCCGGAACCACGCGCACGTGCTTCAGCGCAATGTGGCGCTCGCCGAGCCAGGCCCTGTAGGGCGTGAAATCATGGCCGACGGTGGCCATGATGAGGCCATCGCCGCCGAGCAGGCGCAGGTTGTAAGCAATGTTGCCTGCGCAGCCGCCGAAATTGCGGCGCATCGTTGGCACGAGGAACGACACGTTCAGCAGGTGGATGCGATCGGGCAGGATGTGCTCGCGAAAGCGCCCCTGGAACGTCATCACAGTGTCGTAAGCCAACGAACCGCAGATTAATGCCGTCATAGCAAAACCAACGCCCACACCACCGCCAGCAACACAAACGCCATGAAAACGGCCGCGGAACCGATGTCTTTCGCCAGTCCCGCGAGCACGTGCCGCTCGAGGCCGATGCGGTCCACCGCGGCCTCGATCGCACTGTTGATCAGTTCGACGACAAGCACCAGGAACATGGGCGCCACCAGCAATGCGCGCTCCACGCCATTGTGCCCGAGCCACAGTCCGATAGGCACGACAATCACGGCGAGCGCAAGTTCCTGCCGGAAAGCGGCTTCCTCGATGAAGGCGCCTACAAGGCCCTTGCCACTCGCTCCGAATGCGCGGAACAGGCGCGTGAAGCCGCGCGGTTTCTCGCGCTCCAGTTTATGCGTTTGCTCCATCACGAGGCTTGCGGCCGGTGTGCCAGATCGAGTTCGCGCGCCGCGCGCACATCATCGAGCCGCCGCACCGGCATCGTGTGCGGTGCGCCGCGTACCGTGTCCGGTTCGCTGGCCGCTTCGTGCAGGATCTGTGTCATGGCCGCGACGAACGCATCGAGCGTCTCCTTGCTCTCGGTTTCCGTAGGCTCGATCAGCAGGCACTCGGGCACCAGCAACGGAAAATACGTGGTCGGCGCGTGGAATCCGAGGTCGAGCAGCCGTTTTGCGACGTCCATCGCAGTGACGCCCTGTTGCTGGGCAAGCGACTTCAGGGTCAGGATGAATTCGTGGCTCGCGCGCCGCTGCGGGTAGGCGGCGACATAACCTGCCTGCTGCAGCCGCGCGAGCAGGTAGTTGGAATTGAGCGTCGCGTATTCGCCGACCCGGCTCATGCCCTCGCGCCCGAGCATGCGCATGTACACGTACGCGCGCAGCAGCACTCCGGCATTGCCGTTGAAACCCGTCAGCCGTCCGATCGATTGCGGCAGGTCGCGCTCGTCCTGCCAGCGGTAACGCGCCGCGCCGTTCTCCTCTTGGCGCGCAACGACGGGCAGCGGCATGAACGGCAACAAGCGCGGTCCGACGCCGACAGCTCCCGCACCCGGACCGCCGCCGCCATGCGGCGTCGAGAACGTCTTGTGCAGGTTCATGTGGATGACGTCGAAGCCCATGTCGCCCGGGCGCACTTTGCCGAGGATCGCGTTCAGGTTCGCGCCGTCGTAGTAGAGCAATCCTCCGGCCGCGTGCACGATGCGCGCGACCTCGCCGATGCGCCGCTCGAACACGCCGAGCGTGGAGGGATTGGTGAGCATGATGCCCGCGGTCTTGGGTCCCACCGCAGCCGCGAGCGCGGTGAGGTCGACATCACCATCAGGCCCGACACCGACTTCGCGCGCGACACAGCCGCACATCGTCGCCGTGGCCGGATTCGTGCCGTGCGCCGCGGTGGGCACGATGATCTCGTTGCGTGCCAGGTCGCCGCGCGCACGGTGAAAGGCGCGGATCATTGCCACGCCGGCGAATTCGCCGTGTGCGCCGGCCATTGGCGACAGCGCGACGCCTTGCATTCCCGTGACTTCCTTCAGCATTTCCTGCAGCTCATGCATGCAGGCGAGGAACCCCTGGC
>JBEPVS010000086.1:0-10941 GCA_041690875.1 Gammaproteobacteria bacterium | reverse complement strand
GCCACCGAGAGCCCGGGCCTGATTTTCGAGCTCGCGACACAACTCGCGACGCGCCTCGACCGCACCAACCGCAAGCTGGGCGACCTCGCCTTCGTCGATGTCACCGGCCGGGTCGCACACGCGATCATGGACCTGTGCAACGAGCCCGATGCGATGACGCATCCGGAAGGCATGCAGATCAAGGTCTCGCGCCAGGAACTCTCGCGCCTGATCGGCTGCTCGCGCGAAATGGCCGGCCGCGTGCTGAAGGTGCTCGAGGAACAGGGGTTACTACGCGCCACTGGCAAGACCATCGTCGTGTTCAATGCGCGTCCTAAGATGAAGACGCGCCCGGTCGTCATTACGGCCAAGGGCGCCAGCATGGCGGCCGCGCCCCGTCCGATGGCCGCCAGCGTTCCCAACGTCAAGGAAGTCGAGGACGATGATGACGAGGGCGAGGACGAGTAGCTGACGGAGGGGCGTGTCAGGCGGCGGCTGCGCCGCTGGCGATGCCGGCACGCAGCGCCTTGATCGTCGCCGGGTAATCCTTCGCACCGAAGATCGCCGAGCCCGCTACGAAGGTATCGGCACCGGCACGCGCTGCGGCGGCGATGTTGTCCGCCTTGATGCCGCCGTCCACTTCCACGCGCACTTCCCGCCCCAGTGCGCGCACGCGCTCGCGCACCGCCGAGATCTTCGGCAGCACCTCGGGAATGAACTGCTGTCCGCCGAAACCCGGGTTGACCGACATCAACAGCACCAGGTCGAGCTTGTCGAGCGTGTAGTCAAGCCAATCGAGCGGCGTGGCAGGATTGAACACCAGGCCCGGCCGGCATCCATGCTCGCGTATCAGATTGATGGTGCGATCAACATGTGCGCTGGCCTCCGGGTGGAAGCTGATGTACGTGGCGCCGGCGCGCGCGAAATCGGGCACGATGCGATCGACCGGCTCGATCATCAGGTGCACGTCGATCGGCGCCTGGATGCCATGCTTGCGCAACGCCTCGCACACCAGCGGCCCGACCGTCAGGTTCGGTACGTAATGGTTATCCATCACGTCGAAATGCACGAGGTCGGCGCCGGCGGCCAGCACCGCCTCGACCTCCGCGCCGAGGCGCGCGAAGTCCGCGGACAAAATTGACGGTGCAATCCACGGCGTAGCCATCGCGCGCAGTGTACGTGACGTCGCAGTTCAGCGCATGCCGCGAACGCTGCGGATCAACTCGTAAGCTGCCTGGATCTGCTGCGTGCGCTCCTTGGCACGCTCGAGCATCGACTCGGGCAAGCCATTGGCCTGCAGCTTGTCGGGATGATTGCGGCTCATCTGCCTGCGATACGCCTTGATGACCTGCTCGTCGTTCGCGCTCGCCGTGGTCTCGAGCAGCGTGTACGCCTGGCGCAGCCGATCGGCTTCGGCAGCGGCGCTCCCGCTGGCTCCGCTCCAGCCGTTGCCCGCTTCGCCGCGCGCGCCGGGGTTGCTGCCCGGCGCCCCGCCCTGCATGCGCCATCGCATCAGCGCTTCGAGCCGCAGAAAGTCATCGCTGGTCAAGCCGAGCATGTTCGCCGCACGCACCAGCCGCGCTCGCGGCGCGGCGGACAATCCGCCGCCGGCCAGCGTGGCCTGCAGCTGGATCTCCATGAAGAACTGCGCGAGCTGGGGATATGCGCGCAGCAAGGGGCGCAGCTCCGCGAGCGCCGCGTCAAGCGAAAAATCGGGCTGCTTGCCTTCGCCGAAGTAAGCGATCGCCTGACGAACCTGTTCCGCGTTGAGGCGGAGCGCCGCCATCACCGCACGCGCGGCGCCGATCTCCTGTTCGGAGACGCGTCCGTCGGCCTTCGCGACGTGTCCCATGACGCGGAACACCGCCGGGAAATACAGCGCCTGCACGCGCGCCGCGCTGTCGGCGTTGAGCGCACCGCGCGATTCGTCGCTGCTGTCGAATTGGTGACCGACCAGCAGCCCGAGCGCCGCGCCGAGCGGGCCGCCGCCCAGGAACCATCCGAGCGTCGCGCCGATGAGCTTGCCGTTCCACGTCATGTCCCGCTATGGTACCTGAGCGTGACCACCCCACCTGTTACCGTCCACGAAACATCGCTCCGCTCGCTGCCGCTGATCCACCGCGGCAAGGTGCGCGACGTATATTCGGTCGACGCCGATCACCTCTTGATCGTCACGACCGATCGTTTGAGCGCCTTCGATGTCGTGCTGCCCGATCCGATTCCCGGCAAGGGGCGCGTACTGCACAAAATATCCGATTTCTGGTTCGATCAAACAACGCAAGTGATCCGCAACCATCGCAGCGCGCGGCGACTGTCCGAAGTCATCGACGATCCTGCCGAGTTGGCGATGCTCGAAGGCCGCGCGGCCATTTTCAAACGGCTCGATGCGCTGCCGATCGAAGCGGTCGTGCGCGGATATCTCTCGGGCTCGGGCTGGAAGGATTACCAGCGTACCGGTGCAATCTGCGGCATCTCGCTACCGCCGGGACTGCGCCTCGCTGATGCGCTGCCCGAGGCGATTTTCACGCCGGCCACGAAGGCTGCCGCCGGCGCGCACGATGAGAACATCGCGTACGGCGCGGTCGAGGCCATGGTCGGAGCGGCGCGCGCGCGCGAAGTGCGCGAGCGGGCCATCGCAATCTACCGGCACGCGGCGGAACACGCGCGCTCGCGCGGCATCATCATTGCGGATACCAAGTTCGAATTCGGCATCGATCGAGACGGCGCGCTGACGCTGATCGATGAAGTGCTGACCCCTGATTCGAGCCGCTTCTGGCCGGTCGATACGTGGCGGCCGGGCTCGAGTCCACGCTCGTTCGACAAGCAGTACGTGCGCGACTACCTCGAGACGCTCGACTGGAACAAGCGATCGCCCGGCCCCAAGCTGCCCGCGCTCGTCATCGAGCAGACCGCCACGAAGTATGCCGAAGCGCTTTCGCGCCTGACGGGTCCGGTGCCGGGCCGCGCGGGCGTCGCGACGTGATGAAGCCGGGCACGGCGCCATGCTGATCTGGGAAACCGCCCGCGACGCCGTCGAGCACTGGCTATTCGCGCCGCGCGGACCCTTGAACGCCCGCGAGCGCGCGCGGCGCTTCGCGCAATATCCGTACGCGTTGTTGCGTGACTTGCTCGGCGGGCGCCTCAACATCTACGCGATGGGCCTGGTGTACGCCACGCTGCTGGCGCTGGTGCCGCTGATTGCCTTCAGTTTCGCGCTGCTGAAGGGTTTCGGCGCACACCGCGAGCTCGAGCCACTGATCTATGAATTCTTCCGGCCGATGGGCGACGCCGCCGGCGAGCTGACCGAAAAAGTCATGGACTTCGCCGACCATGTGCGCAGCGGCATCGTCGGCACCGTCGGCCTCGCCTTTTTGATCTGGACGCTGCTCGGCACGCTGAAGAAAGTCGAAGACGCCGTCAATTTCGTCTGGCACGTCGATGTGCCGCGCAGCTTCGTGCGCCGCATCGCTGAATACGTCGCGTTGCTGGTGGTCGCACCCATACTGATCGGCACGCTGGTCGGCACCGCGCACATCACCTCGGCGAATAATTCCGTGCGCGCGATCTCGCACCTGCCGCTGCTGGTCACGATCGGGCATGGGCTGCTTACGCTCGCGCCGATGGCGATCGTCAGCTGCATCTTCACGCTTGTCTATGCATTGGTGCCCAACACGCGGGTGCGCCTGGTGCCGGCGGTGATCGGCGGAATCACGGCTGGCATTGCCTGGGCCGTGGTCGGACAGATCTTCACCGCCTTCGTGCTGCTGTCGACGCGGTTGGCGATCGTGTACGCCGGCTTCGCGATCTTCGTCGCCGCGCTGATCTGGATCTACTTCGGCTGGTTGATATTGCTGATGGGCGCGCAGCTGTCGTTCTACGTGCAAAATCCCAGCTACCTGCGCGTCGGCCTGCGCGAGCCGCGGTTGTCGAATGCGGAGACCGAGCAGCTCGCGCTCAGCATCATGTACCTGGTGGCGCGCAGCCACCTGCGCGGCGGCAAGCGCTGGAGCATTGGCGCGCTGGCGGCCGAACTCTCACTGCCCGGAGTGGCGGTCACGCGCACCACCGACGCGCTCGAGGCAGCCGGACTGCTGGTGACAACCGACAATGAAACGCTGCTGCCGGCGCGCGATGCCGGCTACATTCCGCTGACGGAAATCGTCTCGGTGGCGCGCGCCGCCTACAGTGTGCACGGCGACGACCGATATGTCGCGCCGAAGCCGGTTGTGAAGCTGCACGCGGAGTTCGAGGGCGCCTGGCGCGAGAAGCTCGGCCCGCGCACGCTGGAGGCGTGGGTCGTGGAAACCACCTGAAGGACAATTGGCGGCGCCTAGGCTACAATCGGCCTTACCTATGAATGAGAGTCGTTCCCGGGTCAGCCGCAGGCAGGTGCTGCAGGGCGCGCTGGCGGCATCGCTCCCCGCAGCGTTGCTGTCGTGCGCGGGCAGCAAGCCAAAGGGTGCGACGCTGCAGGTGGGCGGACTGCCCGTCACCTGTAACCTGACGCTTCCGGTCGCCTGTGTCTCGCGCAGCATGCTCAACGTTGTCGCCGGCGCCGCCGATTCACCGTTTGACTACGCGTACAGCAAGTACAGCGGCTGGCCGGAGCTGAAGGAATCGCTGATGGCCGGGCGAATCCAGGCGGCGTACATGCTCGCACCGCTGGTCATGGATCTCACCGACAGGAAGATCCCGGTCAAGATCGTGTCGCTCGGACATCGGTCCGGCGCCGTAATCATGGTGCGCACCGATTCGCCGTACCAGAATTTCAGGGAACTCGCTGGCAAACGCATTGCGATCCCGAGCCGCTTCGCCGTCGACTTCCTGTTCCTGCGCAAGATGCTGGCGAAGGAGAACATGACGCCGGCCGACATCCAGATCGTCGAGATGCCGCCGCCCGATATGCCGGCCGCGCTCTACGCCGATGCGGTCGATGCCTACTGCACCGGCGAACCGTTCGGCGCCGCCGCGCAGCGCGCCGGCTATGCGCGCCCGCTGCGCATGACGCGCGATGAATGGCGCAACTACATCTGCTGCGTGCTGACGGTGCGCGAGGAACTGATCGCATCCAACCGGCCACTGGTGCAGGACCTGGTCAGCATGATCCAGGGCGCCGGCATCTGGCTCGATGCCAAACAGGGCAACCGCGACAAGGCGGTCGCGATCGCCGCGGGGCCGAAGTATTTCAACCAGGACCCGAAAATCCTGCAATTCGTCATGGACAACCCCACCGATCGCGTCACCTACGGCGACTTGCGCATGATCCGCGCCGAGTTCGAAGACCTGATGCAGCTGTCGATGGCCGCGGGCACGATCAAGCACCCGATTCCGTACGAGCAGTACGTCGACTCGAGTTTCGTCGCGGCCGCCAAAGCCACGCCGATACCGTTGTAGCGCCTGCGCCGCGGAGCCGGTCGAATGCGTCGAATGCTGCGTCACCTGTATCGCCGTCTCGCGCTGCTCTGTGGTGCAGTGCTGGTCGGCGGCGGCCTCGTGCAGGCGGCCGACAACACCACGCTGATCGCCGGCGAATTCACGCCGCCGCGCGCCGCGCCGGAATTCTCCCTGCGCGCATCCGACGGCGGCACGCTGCGCTTGGTCGAATATCGCGGCAAGGTGGTGCTGCTGGCGTTCGGCTACAGCTCCTGCCACGAGGTCTGCCCGGTGACATTGTCGATCCTGGCGCATGCGCGCCAAAAGCTGGGCGCGGACGCGGACGACGTGCAGGTAATCTATGTCACGGTCGATCCGGAGCGCGACGACGTCGCGAGGATGCACCAGTTCCTCGCGCTGTTCGACAAGAGCTTCGTCGGCGGATCGGGCCAGCCCGGCGAGCTGGCTGCGGTGCGCAAGCAGTACGGCATCTCCGCAACGCGGCACGACACGTTTGATGGTTACGTGATCGCACATTCCTCTTTTGTCTACCTGATCGACCGGCGCGGCTTGTTGCGGGCGCTGATGCCCTTCGGCCACGGCGTCGACGATTTCGCGCATGACATGAAGTTGCTCGTGAAGGAGCGCAGTTGATGCGCGCATTCGCCCTCGTCGCGGTGCTGCTCGCCGGCGCGTCGGGCGCGCTGGCGCTCGCGCCCATCCATGCGCCGAGCCACGACCAGCTTTTCGAGGTCCCGAAGGGAACCTGGGCGCGCCGCATGGCGGGGGACCGCGTCGAAATCCTGCCTGCTGAGTTGCGACTGACGGTGGGCGTGCGCGACATCCTTGTGCTGCACAACCTCGACGACGTGCCGCAGCAGTTCGGGCCAATCCTGCTGATGCCCGGCCAGACTTTCAGGATGCCGTTCTCGATGCCGGCAAGCTACCAGTTCGCCTGCACGGCGCACCTGAGCGGTCAGATGAGCATCGTCGTCGAACCGAATCCCGCCACGCCTTGGGCGCGTCTCCGCTGGCGCGTCTCCACGTTGCTTCGATCGGGTCGCTGGTCGTGAAGTGCCGGGCATGAAGAAGGTATTGCCCTCGCTCATCATGGCCACGCTGCTGATCGCACTGTGGTGGGTGCTCGTCGACGTGACGCAGAGCGTGATATTTCCGACGCCGTGGCAAGTGCTCCAGGCGATGGCAGAACTGGCCCGCGACGGCACGCTGTTCGAACACATCGGCGCCTCGCTATTCCGCGTCGGCACCGGCTTCGGCCTCGCGGTAGCGTTCGCGATTCCGTTGGGATTGTGGATGGGATGGGTGCAAGGTGCGTACACGACGCTGAATCCGATCTTCCAGATCTTGCGTCCGATCTCGCCGATCGCGTGGATACCGATCGCGATCCTGTGGTTCGGCGTCGGCAACGAATCGCCCATCTTCCTGATCTTCATTTCATCGGTCTTCCCGATGATTGTGCAAACAGTGGCCGGCGTGCACACGATCGAGCGCCGCTACCTGCGCGCGGCCGAGAATTTCGGAGTATCGCGCGCGACGCTGTTCCGGCAGGTGGTGATTCCCGCGGTGCTACCGCAAGTGATTGTCGGCATGCGCATCGGCCTCGGAGTCGCCTGGCTCGTCGTCGTCGCCGCCGAGATGATCGCGCTGCACTCGGGGCTCGGCTACCTGATCATCGACTCGCGCAACGCCGGCAATCGCTATGACCTCGTCATCGCCGGCATGATCATCATCGGGCTGATCGGCCTGTTGCTGGACGGCTTGATGCGATTGCTCGAAGGGCATCGTCTCGTCAGGTGGCGCTATGCCCGATAGACCCAAGCCCGCCAAGATCAGCGTCGACAACGTCAGTAAGTCCTTCCCCTCCGACACGGGTTCGCTGGACGTGGTCGGCGGCGTCAGCTTCGAGGTGGGCGACGGCGAAGTGGTCGCATTGGTCGGCCCGTCGGGCTGCGGCAAGACGACCCTGATGAGCATCATTGCGGGCTTTGTGCAACCCGACTCCGGGGCGGTCCACATCGACGGCGCCTTGCAGGCGAAGCCCAGCAAGCAGGGCATCCTGATTTCGCAGCACGGCTCGGTGTTTCCGTGGCTGAACGTGCAGCAGAATTTGATGTTCGGCCTGGATGGCGCCGCACCGCAGGACAAACGGGCTCTCGCCGACCACTACGCCGCCATGGTGGGATTGCAGGGCTTCGAGCGAAATTATCCGCACGAACTCTCGGGGGGTATGCTCAAACGCGCCGAACTGGCGCGCGCACTGGTGGTCAAGCCCGAGATCCTCTACATGGACGAACCGTTCTCGGCGCTGGATGCGCTGATGAACCTGCGCATGCGCAACGAACTGCTGCGCATTCTCGCCGAGGAGCGGCATACGGTGCTGCTGATCACGCACGATGTCGAGGAGGCGATCCACCTCGCCAATCGCGTGCTGGTATTGAGCTCGACCCCGGCGCGCATCAAGGCGAGCTTCGACGTGCCGATGCCGCATCCGCGCAAGCTCTCGAGCCGCGACGTCCAGGACCTCCGCGTCGCCATTCTGCGCGAGCTCGGCGTCTACTCCGACTGACCACGGATTCACGGCGTTCCCGGGAAGTGATGTTGGAGTGCACGGGCGGTGCACACGGTGGTACACGCTGCGCTGTTCGCTCGGGTTACTCGCCCGCGATGGTCATGCCCTCAACCACGACCGACCCGCAGCGAATTGCGCCCTGGGTGTCGACGTCCGTGCCGACGGCAACAATGTTGTGCAGCATGTCGCGGAGATTCCCCGCGATTGTGATTTCGTGTACTGGGTACGCGAGCGCGCCGTTTTCGACCCAGAATCCACTCGCGCCACGCGAGTAATCGCCGGTTACGCCGTTGACGCCCTGCCCCATCAGCTCCGTGACGTACAGGCCCTCGCCCATGCGCGAGAGCAGGCCCGCGAAATCGTGGCTCGCGCCCGGTGCGCTCACCAGCAGGTTGTGCACGCCGCCGGCATTGCCGGTGGTCTTGAGCTTCAGCTTGCGCGCCGAGTAACTGCCGAGCACGTAGCCATCGAGCAGGCCGTCCTGCACCAGGTCGCGATCGCGCGTCGCGACGCCTTCGGCATCGAAGTTGCCGCTGGCCAGTGCGCGTGGCAGGTGCGGACGTTCCTTGATCTGCATGAACGGCGCGTAGACCTGCTGCCCGGCCGAATCGAGCAGGAACGAGGCGCGCCGATACTGGCTCGCGCCGCGAATTGCACCGACAAAATGCCCGTGCAGGCCGCGAGCCATCTCGGGCGAGAACAGCACCGGCGCACGCCGCGTTCCGAGCCGCCGCGCGCCAAGCCGCGCCAGCGCGCGCTCGCCGGCGCGCTTGCCCACGGCTGCCGCGCCCATCAAATCGGTCGCGCTGCGCGCCATTGAATACCAATAGTCCCGCTGCATGTCGGACCCGGACTGAGCCAGCAGCGCGCAGCTCAGCGAGTGGCTGGTGCTCGGAAATCCTGCGAGGAATCCGTGCGTGTTGCCGAACACGCGCACGCCGCGATGCGTGCTGAGCGAGGCGCCCTCGGAATTCGTCAGCCGCGCATCGAGCGCGCGTCCAGCCGCTTCACATTCGCGCGCGATCTCGATCGCCTGCTCGGGCTCGATGCCCCAGGGGTGGTCGAGGTCGAGGTCCGGGAATTCGCGCGCCATCGCGTCCGGGTCTGCGAGTCCCGCGCATTCATCGCTGGACGTGTGGCGCGCGATTGCGCAGGCCTTGGTCACCGTCCGGCTGACCGCTTCGGGGCGCAGGTCCGCGGTGCTGGCCGAGCCTTTGCGATGGCCGAAGTACACCGTCACTGCCATGCCACGGTCGCGGTGATACTCGATGGTCTCGACTTCTCCCATGCGCACCGTGACCGTGAGTCCCTTCTGTACGCTGGCGTCGGCATCGGCCGCCGACGCACCCGCGCCGCGCGCCTCCGCCAGCGCACTGCTGACCACCTGCTGCAACTCCGGAATACGCGTCGCGTCAACTTCGGAAGACATGGCAGAATTGTAACAGCGCGCGACTGCGCAGCCTGCCGGATCAGAACATGACCCCGCCTGTCGAGCCTATTGATGAAAGCGATGAGCTCGCGCACCGTCCGAGCCGATCGTCCCGCAAGCGCGCCGCCGAACACATGCAGAAGCTCGGCGTGCGCCTGGTCATGCTGCGTGAATCGCAGCTCGAGGCGCTCGGCCTGCCCGAGGAACTGCGCGTGGCGCTGCGCGACGCACGGCGGCTCCGTGGCCAATCGGCTTTGGCGCGCCAGCACCAGTACATCGGCCGCCTGATGCGCGCGCTCGATGCTGCCCCGATCGAAGCCGCGCTGGCGATGGCCGCGGGCCTGGGCCCCCGCCGTGGTAAAATGCCGCGATGAAGCCACTGGTCGGCATCATCATGGGGTCGTCCTCCGACTGGGAAGGCATGCGCCCCGCCGCCGAAATGCTCGAGAAACTCGGCATTGCCCACGAGGTGCGCGTGGTATCGGCGCACCGCACGCCCGACCTGCTGTTCGAATACGCGAGTTCGGCCGCCGGCCGCGGCCTCGAAGTGCTCATTGCAGGCGCGGGCGGCGCGGCGCACTTGCCCGGCATGACCGCCGCGAAGACGCAGCTCCCGGTGCTCGGCGTTCCGATGCAGTCGCGCACGTTGAATGGCCTCGATTCACTGTTGTCGATCGTGCAAATGCCCGCCGGCATTCCCGTTGCCACGTTCGCGATCGGCGCCGCCGGCGCGACGAACGCCGCGCTGTTCGCCGCCGCGATCCTGGCCGGCCGCCACCCTGAGATCGCCAAGGCGGTCTCGCAGCACCGTCAAAAGCAGACCGACGCCGTGCTCGCGCAGCCGGATCCCCGGACTCCCTCGGCATGACCATCGGCATCGTGGGCGCGGGCCAGCTCGGCCGCATGCTCGCGCTCGCCGGTTACCCACTGGGGCTCGATTTCCTGTTCCTCGATCGCAGCGCGGATGCTCCCGCGGGCGCGCTCGCGCCGATGCTGGTTGGCGAGTTTACCGATCGCGCGCTGCTGCGCCGCCTGGCACAGCGTTGCGAGGTGCTGAGCTTCGACTGGGAAAATATCTCGGTTGACTCGCTTCGTGCCGCAACGCGCGGATTGCGCACGCGCATCAGCCCGCCACTGCGCGCGCTGGCCACCGGCCAGGACCGACTCGCGGAGAAGCGCCTGTTCGAGCGGCTGCGGATTCCGACGACGCGTTATGCCGCCGTGTCCAGTCTCGCGACATTGCACAGGGCCTGCGAACGCATCGGAATGCCCGGCGTGCTGAAGACGCGCCGGCTCGGCTATGACGGCAAGGGGCAGGCGGTGATCCGCAAGCGCGCCGACATTGCCGCCGCGTGGAATGCGCTGGGCGGCGCGCCTCTCCTGTACGAAGAGTTCATCGATTTCGATTTCGAAGTGTCGGCCATTGGCGTGCGCGCACGCGACGGGCGCGAAGCGCACTACCCGCTGACACGTAACTGGCACGATGGCGGCATCCTCCGCTTGAGCATTGCGCCGTGGACATCGGCCCCGCTCTCCGGCCAGGCTCGCCGGCACCTGCGCGCCGTGCTGC
>JBEPVS010000085.1:0-11015 GCA_041690875.1 Gammaproteobacteria bacterium | reverse complement strand
GATTTCGTCGTAAGCGTCATATTTGTATAAGAGACAGGCAAACAGCAGCACGATCGACTGCGTCAGCCGATGCACCTCGTAGTCTTTCTGCCGCTCGACCTGCTCGAACCAGGCTGCGTCATCCTGCGCGGCGATCTCCGCCGCGAGCGCTGCGATGTCGATTTCGCCATGGCAGAGGACGCGTGATGCGATTTCCATAGCGCCAAAGTCTGAGGAGCGCGGCCGCAAAAATCAATGCACGGCGACGACGAAATTGACGCCTTCCCAGTGCGCTGCCTCGATCCAGTATGGCGTAAACGTCACAGTCGCGCCGGCCATCAGCGCGGTTGTCCCGATGTCGAGATAGTGCGTGCCGAAGCCGCTCGGTTTCGTGTCGCCATCGACGCTGCCGTGCCAGTCATCGAGCGTCCAGCGGATGCGAGCCGGCGCGAGCAACTCGATGCGCAGTGTGCAACCCGCCGGCAGCAGGCGGAGCTTTTGGTTGAAGCGCCAGCCACGCAACGCAGACACCGTCTTGCGAACGATGTAACGTTCGCGCGTTTGTGGTGGCATATCGTAGGTGCGCCCGTCCTTCAGTGAACGGATCAGCTTCAGGTATTCGGCGTGTGCCCACACCAGCGGCATCGCGGAACCAGCCGGGCGCCCGAGGAACAGTTCGTGGTCGGGAATATCGGGGGAATCCCAGGTCTGCTCGGGGAGCAAGCCGCCCGGGCCCGCCATCGCTTCGAACGAGCGCTGCAGGCGCGCCGCCATCGTCGCGCTGCCGCGCGCGAGTTCGTAGTGCGCGCGCTCGCCGCTGAGCAGCGGCCATAACCTGCCAATGCCCGTGCCGTCGAACGGCGAGCCATCGGCGTGTTCGCCATAGCCGTCGTAGCTGTACCGGTGCCACGCCGGTCCGTAAGGCAGCTGCGTCGCGAGCACCGCGTCGATGACGCGCACGGTGTTGACGATGCGCGGATCGCTTGCATCGCGCAGCCCGAATCGCACCAGCGCCAGCGCATCGGTGGACACGATCGCATCGGCGCGGCGTTGCGCATCACTAAGCGGCCGATTGCGGATGTCGATCATGTCATCGGCGCCGTCGCTGTCGCCTTCCGCGATGCGTACGTAATAACCGTCGACATGGCATTTGTTCGCGAGGGCCGTGCCTTCGACGTACAGCCAGCGCTCGATCTGCGCGTTCCAGCTATCGGCCGTCTCGCGCAGGTACGGCGCGAGCTGCGGCTCAGCGCATTTCTCGGCCCACTCCGCCGCAACGAGGAGTGCAGCGATTTCAGCGGCCAGCGTGTACGGCGTGTAGCCGCCGTCCTCTTCCCAGCGATCCTGCAGTGTCACCGGTCCGTGGCAGACCAGGTACGCCGCTGCGGCGCGCACCATCGGCCAGAAGCGGTTCGTGCTCAAGTCTTCAGGAAGCAATGCGCCTTCGCGCACGGCGAGATCGAACAGCAGTACCGGGAGCGCCGTCTCATCCATCTGCAGGCCCTGCCAGTAGGCCGTGCCGTCGACCCACATGTTCTGTGGCCAATGTCCGTCGGCGTGCTGGGTTGAGGCAAGATAAACGAGCGCCGCGCGCGCTTCGGGCCGCGCTCCCGCGGCCAGCAGTCCGCCTGCAGACTGCACCATGTCGCGCGGCCACACCAGATGATAGCCGCCCAGGTCGCCGTCACCCTTTGAGAATCCCCACGGCACCGCCAGGCTCGCGAGCAACGCTCCGGGAATCAACTTCGATTCATGCGTCTTGATCACCGCCGAGCTGACTGCGGACAGCGAACCGCGCGCGCCATCTGCGAGATCCGCCTGCCACAGCTGCCAGGACTTCACGTAACGATCGAGCAACGTCGGAAACCCTTCCTCGAGCGAGGCGCGCGCCTGATGGCCTGCTTCTTCGGCGCCGCGCCCCACGCCGATCGCCAGCACCGCTTCGCCGTCATGCAACGGCAATTCGCCGACCATCGCAACGTTGCCGTTCTCTGCGCGCGAGTACTGCCACTGCAGCGTGCCGTGCGCCATCAGGTCTTGCCAACCATCGGAGACACCGACGAATCCGACCGAGCGCGCGGTGAATCCGGTCGATGACATCAGGCACAACGCACGATCATCGCGTGAGGCGAACAGGCCCGGCGTGTCGCGATAGTCCCCGAGCCAGGCCGTGTTGCCCGCGCCGAAATTCCGCAGGTGTGCAGCCAGCAATACGTAGACTCGGTACGCGGCCGCATTGCCCTTCAGCGCCGCGAATTTCAGCCGCACCAGCACAACCGGGCGCTCCGCATCGGTGATGATCTCCGTCTGCAGCCGGAATCGTCCCTGCATGCATTCGGAGCCAACCGCGTAATACGGCACGCCGGGTACCGGCGTGCGAGTCAGGTTGCGCGCGTGCCGCTTGATCTCGGCGACGAAGCCATCGGGTCCGCTGACGAGGAACCCTACATCGCGAGTTGCCGCTTCGTCGATTCGCGGCGCATAGATTTCATTGAGGATGCCGTGCGATAGCGTGAACCAGATCGGACTGCTGCCGAGCGCGGTACCGACGCCGCTCTTCGCGGAGGACGTCCAGCGACCGGGGATGCCAGGCCAGCCTGGTGCGTGCGTGTCAACCATCGTTTCAGCCGCCGTGGGCAAATTCCGGATAGTCGCTCATCGCGCCGTCGCAAAATACCGTACTGCCCGTCATGTAGGAAGCAGCGTCCGACACCAGAAAGGTCGCGACTCTTGCAATCTCATCTGGCTCACCCATGCGGCCGAGCGGAATCTTCGTCAGCAGGTCGCGCAGTGCTTCCGGATTGCTCCACACATTTTGGTTGATCGGCGTGCGAATCGCGCCCGGCGCGAGCGCCAGGACGCGCACGCCGAACGGCGCCGCCTCCTGCGCAAGCGTCTGTGTCAGCATCGCGAGTCCCGCCTTGCTTGCCGTGTACGCGCTGAATCCGCTCCATGCGATGCGTTCGTGCACCGATGACATGTTGAGCACGACGCCGCTCCGCTGCTGCACCATGCGCTTCAGCGCCTCGCGCGCGCACAGGAAGCTGCCATACAGGTTGATGCGCAGCACGCGCTCCCACGCCTGCGGGTCGGCGTCCCACGCCAGCGCGCTCGCGCCGTCGATGCCTGCGTTGTTGACGAGCGCATCGACGCCGCCCCATTGCCGATCGAGTTCGCCGAACATCGCGGTGACCTGCGCAGCATCGCTGACGTCAGCCTGCACGCCGATGGCCTCGGCCCCCGTGCCCCGCAATTCCGCCAGGAGCGCTTCGGTAGCTTCGGGATGAACAATGTAGTTGATCGCTACGCGCGCACCGCTCCCAGCGAGCGCGCGTGCAATCGCGGCGCCAATGCCGGAGTTGGCACCGGTGACGAGGATGCGTGCGCGATTGAGTGTTATTTCCATGGTTCGGCCGAAAGCGTGGGTGAGATAGTGTATGCCGTCGGCTCCAGCATGGGGGTGGTCCCTGGACTACATTGCGTGGATATAATGAGGCCGTTTGGTGCTTGCAAGGCGACGAGATGACACCAGAAGTCAGGGCATTCGAATACGCACTCGGCATCTTTTCAGTGCTGATCGGCCTCGCGGTCGCGGACATTGCTGCCAGCTTCCATCGCCTGTTGCGGCACCGATCAATTGTCAGGTGGGATCCACTCGTCGTGCTGGCAGCGGGCTATGCCCTGTGCATGGCGGTCTACATGTGGTTTGACATCTGGGGCGTACGCCACTTCGCCGCGACGCGTCATTTCATTTTCTATGTCGGACTTGTCGTCCAGCTGTTCGTGTTGTTCCTGGTGGCCGCAGCGAGCCTTCCGGACGACGCCGACGGTACAACCGACCTGCTTGAGTACTACGCAGGCAACTCACGCTACTTCTGGTCGCTCATCACGCTGTTCCAGGCCGGTTACTTCGCTTTCGGCGTTTACTTTGAGGGCGGAGAGCCTGCGGGCATCCCATTCTGGATCAAGGCGCTGATGTGGACACTGATGACCGCTCCGCTGGCGATCGCGCTCGCGCTTTGCATCTGGCGGTCACGGACGCTGCACTACATCGGCTTGGCGAGCCTTTACGCGGTCATGTGGCTGCACTATGGGGCGGCGCAAATCAACTGAAGCGGCTTTCCGGCTACACTTCGGGCGTCATGAAAAAAAGAAAACTGGGGCGCAGCGGGCTTGAAGTCTCGGCACTCGGCCTCGGCTGCATGAGCATGAGCCACGGCTACGGCCCTCCCGGCGACAAGGCCCAGATGATCGCAGTGATCCATGCGGCCGTCGCAAATGGCGTCACGCTGTTCGACACCGCGGAAATGTACGGGCCGTTCACGAACGAGTTGCTCATCGGCGAGGCGCTCGCGCCATTTCGCGGACAAGTGTCGATTGCGACGAAATTCGGATTCAAGATAGACGCCGACGGCCGCCAGGTCGGGCTCGACAGCCGCCCGGATCACATCCGGCAAGTGGCCGACGCATCGCTGAAGCGGCTTCGGATCGATTCGATCGATCTGTTTTACCAGCATCGCGTCGATCCCGATGTGCCGATCGAAGAGGTTGCGGGCGCGGTGAAAGACCTGATCGCGGCAGGCAAGGTCAGGTATTTCGGAATGTCCGAAGCCGGCGAGCAGACGATTCGTCGCGCGCATGCCGTGCAGCCCGTGAGCGCCTTGCAGAGCGAGTATTCGATCTGGTGGCGAGAACCGGAAGCAAAGGTGTTTCCGACGCTCGAAGAACTCGGCATCGGCTTCGTGCCATACAGTCCGCTTGGCCGCGGATTCCTGACCGGCAAGATGGAGTCGTCGACCGCGTTCGGCGCCAAGGATTTCCGCAGTGGATTGCCGCGTTTCACGCCCGAAGCACGCGCCGCGAACCAAGGCTTGCTCGAGTTGCTCGAAAGCATCGCGGCCCGCAAGCAAGCGACGCCCGCTCAACTTGCATTGGCATGGCTGCTCGCGCGCAAGCCGTGGATCGTGCCGATTCCAGGCACGACAAAGCTCCATCGCCTCGAGGAGAACCTCGGCTCGACGCGCGTTGAGCTCAGCACGGATGACCTGCGTGCAATCGACGAGGGAATTACTGCGCTCGGCGTGCACGGGAATCGCTATCCCGAGCACCTGCAGCACATGGTCGGCCGGTAAGGGTCAACTGCCCGGCCGCCGCCTACTCAGGCGTCAAGCCGATCTTCTTGAATTCATCTGCAATCTGGGGATTTGCCGCCAACGCAGCATGCATATGCTCGTTGCCTTTTTCCGGATGGCCTTTCCTGCTTTCCGCCAGCCCCAGGCCATACAGCGACCACGCGCTGTCAGGTTGCAATGCGATGGCGGCATCGTAGTCCTCAATTGCATGGTCCAGGTCGCCGAGGCGCAACTCTACGAGCCCGCGACTGTCGAGAACAGTCGAAGTCCGCGAAAGCCTTTTCACGGCTGAATTGCAGTCTGCCAGTGCCAGATTCAATTCTTTACCCATCAGCGCGCGAGCCCAGCATCGGCCGTTCAGGGCCACGCCCATTCGTTCGTCCTTGGGATGCGCCGCAATCCAGGCGTCATAGCGATCCAATGCATCGGAGCCGAAGCCGTAAGAGCCATATGTCTGTGCGATTCCCAACGCCAGCATGGAGTCGGTCGGCGATTTGGCCAGTGCCGCCGCAAAGTCGGCGTCGGCGGCTTTCTTATCCTTGTCCTGCAAATGCAAGCCTCCACGCGCGGTCATTGCTTCGACGTAGCCGGGATTGATCTCCAGGGCCCGATTAAAATCCTCCAGCGCTGGATCCCGTTGATTGTCCTTCCACCGGGCCAGCCCACGTTGGTAATAATTCTCCGCGTCGCTGGAATCCCTTTTGACAGCTTCATCGAAGTCGGCCAGCGCGCTGCGCAGGTCACCGCGCGCGGATGAGGCGGCGGCGCGCCGCCTGAATCCTGCTGCATCTGTCGGTTCTTCGGAGCCTGCTGTTGTGCTGGTGGGGGAGCTGCGGTCGATGCTCAGGTCGAAGACATGTCCACCGTTGTAGGTAAAGTAGATCCTGTGCTGGCTGTTGGCCACAAACAGCCTGTGCGAGAGCAGAAAATCGGATCCAAGCACCAGGTCAATGTGACCCCAAAAGTCGAAGTCGATGACGCGCAGCAAGGAGTGCTTGATCTGCTCGCCTCCGAGATCGAGCAGATCGAAGCGTGCCAGCCAGCTATCGCGCATTCGCGGACCGAAACCTCGTACGCCACCGCCACTGATAGCGGCCGGATCCTCGGGCTTGAATCCGGCACGAACTGCCGCCTTGAGGCTCAACACCGAATGTGTTGAGCCCGAATCGATCATTACGTTGATCGGCAATCCGTTGAGCATGACCTTGCCAATCAGGCTATGCGAATAAGGAGTCATGCTGTCGATATCCATGGCTCCCACGGATTCGGACTTGCGCCAATACGCAAGCATGACGTCATGGCATCCTCTCACGCGGAAAAGCCGGATCACGCCATTCGCCAGATCGTATTCGGTGTCATCACTGCCGAACATGGCCTGGCCGAGATAGCCATCAATGCCGGCATCAATAGACCCGCTGGTCACAATGAAATCGACGCCGTGGATGACGCCGGCACCCAGTCCCGTCAGCGAAAAATCGTGTGCAGTGGTCGCCCGCTCCTGTTCCATGCCACCGATTCCGAGGTTGATCATGCCAACCGGCATCTGGACGAGTTTCAACCTGAACTTCTCGGCGCTGCCGCGTGACAGCACTCCATAGAACGTTCCTGTATCGACAACAAAGTGCGCGGGTGCTCCGTTCACGGAACCCGCAACAACGGGCCTCGTACCGTTCATGGTTACCGGGACTTCAGCGTATTGCTCAACCTTGCAGTCTTCGGCCGAATGAACCAGCGACGGCGCAAGCACCATAGAGAGCCACAGTAGTCTTGTGCGCATGTGGAATTGCCCCGTTACCCAACTACAGCACGTCAACCTTCACGCGTCCAGCCAAGGCACGTCGACGCGCTCAAAATGGCTAGGCTAAAGTGTGGGGCTTGCCGGGGATCTCATCCGGGCCAAGCGCAATCTAAAGGAAGCAGCTTGATGCAGATGAATAGGGAGAATCCGCTGCCGCTGCGCTACGCGATGGCCGTGTTCATCGGCAATGGCCTCGAGTTCTACGACTTCATGACGTATGCGTTTTTTGCCGTCTACATCGGCAAGACGTTTTTCCCATCCGGCGACCCGATGCTCTCGCTGCTCGCCTCCCTCGGCACCTTTGGTGTTGGATTCATCACTCGCCCGCTCGGGGCGTTGTACTTCGGGCCGCTCGCTGACCGCATCGGCCGCAGGCCAGTCATGGTGGCGAGCTTCACGCTGATGGGTTTCGGCATTGCCGGACTGTGCCTGACGCCGTCTTACGCGCAGATCGGAGCCGCGGCGCCGATCCTGGTGCTGGCTTTCCGCCTGGTCCAGGGCTTCGCGCTCGGCGGCGAAGTCGGGCCATCAACCGCCTACATGGTCGAGGCCGCGCCGCCGATGCGCCGCGGCCTCTATGGTTCGATGCAGGCCTGCACCGTCGACATATCGAACTGCATCGCGGGCATCGTGGGACTCACGCTCTCGCTCGCCCTCAGCCAACAGCAATTGCAGGACTGGGGGTGGCGCGTCGCGATGGGTCTTGGCGTGATGATCGTTCCGTTTGGTCTGTGGATGCGCGCGCGGCTGCCGGAATCGTTGCCTGCCGCCGCGGATGCGCGCTCCGCCGCTCCTGTGGCGCGCTCCGCTGAACCATTCGTGCGCGGCATCAGGACCCACCTGCGCATCTGGGTGCTGGGTTTGATCGTGATCAGCTCGCTCACGATCGGTGGATACACGGCCAACTACATGGGCACGTATTCAATGACCACGCTGCACATGTCGAGCACCGTCGCGTTCAGCGTGGTGATCGCCACCAATGCCGTGTCGGCGGTCTGCGATGTCACCGGCGGATGGCTTTCCGATCGCGTCGGCCGCAAGCCTGCAACGCTGGTAACGATGTTCCTGCTGGTGGTATCCATCTTTCCCGCGTTCTGGGCCATTGGGCACTACCGCAACCTGACGGCGCTGTATTCCGCCAGCATCCTGATGACGATCCTGTTTGCGTTGAGCAGCGGGGCAATCTTCACCGTAATCACCGAACAGCTGCCGGCGCACCTGCGCTCGGGAGGCATGTCAACCATCTACGCCTTTGCCGTGTCGATCTTCGGTGGCACGACACAGTTCATGGAGACGTGGTTGATTCGCGTGACGGGCAGCGCGCTCGCGCCCGCGTACTATTGGTTGACGGCTGCCGCGGCCGGATTTCTTGCCTTCGCCATGCTGCCGGAATCCGCACCGATCCGGCAAAGGAGATAGGACATGCGTGTCATTGGAATACTGGCGAGCCTCGGACTAGTGGCGCTGCCAATGTTGTGCGCCAGCGCCGCCGCTGCCACCGCCGCGCCGGATGCCAACGTCGCGGCCATCGTCGCCAAGGAAACCGCGATCGAGCGACAGAGCGATTCGAAAGACGGGCCCGGCTGGCCGGACGTCACGCCGGCCGCAGAAGCGCGGCGAATCGCGGCACTGAAATCCATTCACGAACAGTTGTCAAAGCTTCCGCCCTCGCCCGCCGGCAGTGAAGATGACCTGACGCGGCGGCTGTTGGACTGGCGGCTGCGCATGCGAATCGAGGCGGCGCCATTCGACGAGGCGCGCATTCCGTTCGACAACGGCGACGGATTCTTCAACGTCGGCAACTACGCCGCGGAAACAACGGTCATTCGCACGGAAGCCGGTGCGAGTGCTTGGATAGCGCGTCTCAAGGCACTCCCCGCTTACTTCGATCAACAGATCGGCAATCTGAAGCGCGGCGTTTCGAGCGGATTCGTGCAGCCGCAATCGACCTCCACCGGAATCCTTGCGATCCTGAAGATCGCCGCCGACCAGCCGGCGAGCGCGAGCCCGCTACTCGGCCCGTTGAAGTCGCTGCCGTCGACGATTCCTGCGGAGCGCCAGCAGGCGCTGCGCAGTGAAGCTCTCGCGGCGATCGAACAGGGCATCAAGCCGGCACAGCGCAGGCTCGTCGCTTACTTCGAGAGCGACTACCTGCCGCATGCGCGCGCGCCACTCGGCGCATCGAGCCTGCCCGACGGACGTGCTTGGTATGCCTTCCTGGTACGGCGTTCGACGACGACTGAATTGACACCCGATGAAGTTTTCGCGACGGGCGAACGCGAAGTCGCGCGCATCCATGCGGAGATGGACAGCGCGATGCGTTCGACGGGTTTCACCGGCACGATGGGCGAATTCATCGCGATGCTGCGCACCGACAAACGCTTCTATGCGCCCGACTTCGCCACCTACGTCGAGAAAGCCAGCGAGATCGGCAAGCGCATCGACGGCCTGTTGCCGCTGTGGTTCGGCAAGTTGCCGAGATTGACGTGGACGATTCGCCTCAAGCCGCCGGAGCTCGACGCATCATCGAGCGGCTACGACCTGGGAGATCCGGAGAAAGGTGCACCGGGCACCGTCGTCGTGACCGCCAAGGCGCAGGAGAATCCACTGTACAGTTTGCCGTCCTGGATTCTTCACGAAGGAGTGCCCGGCCATCATCTGCAGATTGCGCTGGGACAAGAGCGCACCGACCTGCCAGCTTTCCGCCGCAAGGACGAACCCACTGCGTACGTCGAGGGATGGGCGCTCTACTCGGAGCAGCTTGGCGAAGAGATGGGCGTGTACCGCAATGCGTACGAGCGCTTCGGCCGCCTGTCGTACGAAATGTGGCGCGCCTGCCGGCTCGAGATGGATGTCGGCATTCACTGGAAAGGCTGGAGCAAGGAGCAGGCGGAGAGTTGCCTGCGTGAGAACACGGCCATGCCCGAATCGCAAGTCGTGTACGAAACGCAGCGCTACATCGCGTGGCCCGCGCAGGCGTTGGCGTACAAGATCGGTGAAATGCAGATCTTCGCCGAACGCGCGCGAGCCGAACATGCGCTGGGCGCCCGGTTCGACATCCGCGCCTTCCACGACGCGGTGCTCGACGACGGACCCATGCCGCTGTCGATCCTGCACGATGAGATCAGCCGCTTCATCGACTCGGCGTCGACGACGCCATTTCGAGCCAAGTGATGACCGGCTCCAGGATGATATCCATCTCGCTGTATTTCAGCCGCTCCGGCGAATAGGCGCGAAACAGCGCGAGCAGCGCGCGCAGGCTTTCCGCATCCGCCTCGATCGACGCGAGCGGATCGCTGTACGTGTGCAGGCTGAATGCGACCGCACCGGAAACAGGCAGGCGGCTCAAGGTCTGCCGCTCGACGCGGATCCACAACAGCTCGCCTGCGCGTTGCGGTTCGGCGCGTAGCGTCTCGAGTATTGCGTGCATCGCCGCGGCATTCGCGGCATGCGGATCGTCTCGCGGAAAGAAAATCGAGGCCATCGGCGTCAGCTGCCAGTTGAAACGCTCCCCGGGTGCCATGGCGTGCACGCTACCGACAATGCGATCGATGCGGCGGCCGAGCATCTCGGACAAACCTGGCACCGGGATGTGCGCCCAATCGATCGCGCGGCCCACCGAGGCGACGAGCCTTCCCGAGCTCGAGTAGACATTCGAGGCCGCCGTGATGAGGGCGCTGCCATCGATTTCCTCGATCAGCATGAAATCTTCTTCGATGAATTGGCTCAACTGCAGCAGCGGTTCGATGCTGCTGTCTTCGAGATCGAAGGCACAATTCGATTCCGCGGATGTAACGAGGTTGCCGGTGCGAGCGAAGCGCTGCGCGTGAACCTTGAGCAGGTGCGCGACGATGCGCTCGCGCAGTTCGCGCTGCGCCGGCAGCGAGCTCGGCAACGCGCCGTAGTAGCGATCGGGATACGCCTTCAGGCGCGCGCGCTTCTCGCGCATGTTGGCCGCGTAGTCCGTCTCCATCGAGATCCAGCGATCGGGCGTGAATGGCCGCAGTCCGAGCTGGAACTGCGCGGCGGCCCAGCGATACGGGCGATAATACGGGGCCTGATTTTCTCGAGCGCTGGAAGACATGTATTGGGTTTTAGTCTACCCT
>JBEPVS010000084.1:0-11094 GCA_041690875.1 Gammaproteobacteria bacterium | reverse complement strand
CCGCGACAGCATCGCCTGCTGTTCCTTCATGCGCTTCTGCTGCGGGCGGATCAGCATGAAGTAAAAGATCGCCACGAACACCACGAGGATGGCGATCTGGCTCACGCCGGCGCCGGCGCCGCCAGGCGCCGCTGCGGCTTGCGCATAGGCCGGGGAAATCAAATCCATGGGCTGACCCTTCGCTGTTTGTCGGTCGATTCACTATACGGCCGGACACCCGGCCGCGAAAAAGCGCGGCATTATGCCACAGGCGGCCCGCGCCGCGGAATCGCCGAAATCCGGGCCGCCAGCGCGTCGAAATTGCCATCGGCAATGGCCGCCCGGATCCGCCGCATGAGGTTGAGGTAGAAATGCAGGTTGTGTACCGTGCCTAGGCGCACGCCAAGGATCTCTTTGCAGCGATCGAGGTGCCGGAGGTACGCGCGCGAGTATTGGCGGCAGGTGCTGCACGTGCATTGCGGGTCAAGCGGCGCCGTGTCGCGCTGGTATTGGGCGTTACGGATGTTGACGACGCCCTCGCTCGTGAACAGGTGCCCGTTGCGCGCGTGGCGCGTCGGCATCACGCAATCGAACATGTCGACCCCGCGCGCTACCGCGGCAACGATGTCATGCGGATAGCCGACACCCATCAGGTAACGTGGCCGGTCAGCAGGCATCAGCGGCAGCGTATGCTCGAGCACGCTCAAGCGCTCTTCTTCGGGCTCGCCAACCGCGAGGCCCCCAATTGCGAGTCCCTGCCATTCGAGCGCCGACAGCGCTTCGAGCGAGGCCGTGCGCAAGCCAAGATGCATGCCGCCCTGCACGATACCGAACAGGTGCCCAGGTGGCGCGTCGCGGTAGTAGTGCGCATGGCCGCGCGCGGCCCAGCGCATTGAGCGCTCCATCGAATCGCGCGCCTGCGCTTCGCCGGCCGGATACGCCGTGCAGTCATCAAAGGCCATCGCGATGTCGGATTGCAATGCACGCTGTACATCCATCGAGTCTTCCGGACTCATGTGCACTTCGGCGCCATCGACCGGCGAGCGAAATCGCACGCCCTGCTCGCTGATCTTGCGGAGCTTGGCGAGACTGAACACCTGGAAGCCACCCGAGTCGGTCAGGATTGGTCGCTGCCAGCCCATGAATCCGTGCAGCCCATGCGTGTGCAGCGCGACGATCTCCGCGCCCGGGCGAAGCGACAAATGAAATGTGTTGCCGAGCACGATCTGCGCGCCGAGCGCCTCGAGTTCTTCCGGTGTCATCGCCTTGACGGTGCCATAGGTGCCGACCGGCATGAACGCCGGCGTGTCGACGGTGCCATGCGGCAGGTGCATGCGTCCGCAACGCGCGGCGCCTTGCGTGTGCAGCAACTCGAAGCGCAGCTTCATGCGCGCGCACCGTCGGCAGGCCAGATCAGCATCGCATCACCATAACTGAAGAATCGATAGCGCTGTTCGATCGCGTGCTGGTACGCGGCGAGCACCGCCTCGCGACCGGCGTAGGCGGCAACGAGCATGAGCAGCGTCGAACCCGGCAAGTGGAAATTGGTCACCAGTCCGTCGACGACGCGGAAGCGAAAACCCGGCGTGATGAACAGGCTCGTCTCGTCGTGGCCCGCACGCACAGGGCTGGCACCCACGTGATCGGTACCGACCGCGTCCGCTCCGGCCGCGCTGGCTTCGAGCGCGCGCGCGACCGTCGTGCCGACGGCAATGACGCGGGCGCCGGCGCGCCGAGTGCGCGCGATCGCATCCACGGTGTTGGCGGGAAGCTCAAACCATTCTGAATGCATACGATGGTCTTCGAGGTTTTCGCTGCGCACCGGATGGAAGGTGCCGGCGCCGACATGGAGCGTGAGCTGCGCGCGTTCAATGCCGCGCGCAGCGAGCGACGCGAGTAGCGGCTCGTCGAAATGCAGGCTTGCGGTCGGCGCCGCGACGGCGCCGGGCACGCGTGCGAACAGGCTCTGGTAGCGTTCGCGATCGGCCGCGTCGGGCGCGCGCGCGATGTAGGGCGGCAACGGCACGGCGCCCCAGCGTTCAAAGAACTCGACGACCGCGTGCGGAAGTTCCACTTCCCACAAATCGTCGCGGCGCGCGACCAGGCGCACCGGTCCACCGTCGGTGTGCAGCGCCTCGCCCTCGCGAAGTGGATTGCTGGCGCGCGTGTGCACCAGCGCAACGCGGCCGTGGAGCGGACGCTCGAGAAAAATCTCGACGCGTCCGCCACTCGCGCGCCGCGCCGCCAGGCGCGCCGGCAGCACGCGCGTATCGTTGAAAACCAAAAGGTCGCCCGGCGCCAGCAGTTCGGGGAGCTTTGCGATCGAGTGATCGGTGCGCCGGCTGCTTTTACCCTCAAGCAGCAGCAGGCGGCTGGCCGAACGCTGCGGCAGCGGCGCCTGTGCGATCAGCTCGGCCGGCAAGGAAAATTCGAAATCGCTGCGGCGCATTCCACGACATTTGGTGGCCTCGCTCGGAGTCGAACCGAGATGGGCAAGCCCGGTCGATTTTGAGTCGACTGCGTCTACCAGTTCCGCCACGAGGCCGTGGGACAATTCCGGTACGATACAGGAATTCCAGCGATGACAGGCCACCATGTCGAGCATCAGGTTCTGCGGTAATTGCGGCCATTCCGTCGTCCGGAAGGTTCCACCCGGGGACCAGTTGCCGCGCGCGGTCTGCGAACACTGCGGCACCGTGCACTATGAGAATCCGCGTGTCGTCGTCGGCTGCGTGCCTGAATGGGAAGGACGTATTTTGTTGTGCCGCCGTGCGATCGAACCCCGGCGCGGTTACTGGACTTCGCCGGCAGGTTTCCTGGAGATCGGCGAATCGCTGCACACCGCAGCGGCGCGCGAAACCACCGAGGAAGCAATGGCCGCCGTCGAGGTTGGCACGCTGCTCAGCGTCGTCAACGTGCTGCACGCCGCGCAGGTGCATGTGATGTTTCGCGCCCGCATGCTGAATGCGCAGCATGGTGCCGGGGCCGAGAGCCTCGAGACGGCACTGTTCGATGAGAAGGATATTCCGTGGGCCGATATTGCCTTCGCCAGCATCCACTTTGCGCTCGAGCGATATCTCGATGATCGGCGCGAGCAGCACGAGCGCATCCACTTTCACGACATCGTCCACGCCTCGCCTCGCCCCCAAACCTGACGGCTTTTCGACGCACCCATCAGGCGTTTGAGGTCAAAGCTCATGACTTCCGCGACGCTTGCGCTGGCGGGGACCTTTGGCACAATAGCGTGCCCTGTGCCACGCTCAGGACCTTCCCGCACCCGGAGCCCCAATGACCTTCGTCGTCACCGAAAGCTGCATCAAATGCAAGTACATGGATTGCGTGGAAGTCTGCCCCGTGGATTGCTTCCATGTGGGCCCCAATTTCCTGGTCATCGATCCGGACGAATGCATCGACTGCACGCTGTGCGAACCGGAGTGCCCGGTCGAGGCAATCTTTTCCGAGGACGAAGTGCCGGCCGGCCAGGAGAAATTCACGGCGCTGAATGCCGAACTGGCCAAGCAGTGGCCGGTCATTTCGGAGCGCGGCACGCCGCCGTCCGACGCGAAGGAATGGGAAGGCAAACCCGACAAGCTGAAGTTGCTGGAGAGATGATCCGCATCAGGCCCCGCGCAACGTTGCGCAATACCTAGCTGCGCGGCTTTTCTTCCTGTAGTTCCTGCACGAGCTCGTCGGGCGGCGCGTAGCCGGGCAACAACTCGCCCGATTCCGTGACGATGCCCGGCGTGCCGGTCAGGCCGATCGCACGGCCCAACGCGTATTGCTCGGCGACGGGATTCGGCTTGCAAACCGCCGTCTTCAGCGGCTGGCCCTTTTTCGCTTCGGTCAGCGCCTCGCGGCGATCGGCCGAACACCACACCTGCTCGGCTTTCGACCAGCTCGAGGTGTTCGGTCCGCTGCGCGGGAAGAACAGGTACCGCACCTTCACGCCGAGGCGATTGAACTCTGCAATCTGCTTGTGCAGTTCGCGGCAATACGCGCAATCGACATCGGTGAACACGGTGATGGTGTACTTGGGTTGCGGCGGTGCGAACACCACCATCGACGACTCGGGCACATTGCGCAGCAGGTCGAGGCGCAACTCCCGCCGACGCGCGTCGCTGAGGTTATTACGGTCGGCGAGCCGGTACAGGTCGCCTGCGAAACCATAACGTCCGTCGGCCGTCACGTACACCAGCTCGGCGCCCTGGCGAAATTCGAAGATGCCGGGGATCTGCGTCGCGCGCAGATCGGCGACCTTGGCGCCCGGGATGTGCGCGGCGACCGCGGCGAGTTCCGCCTCGGTGGCCGGTTGAAGCGCAGCCACGGCGGGAGGGGCGGTCGGTGCTGACGCTGTCGGCACGGCAGGCGTCCCGGGTGTGGCTGACGCACCGGCTGGCGCCGGTGCACTCGTGGCGCGCAACGTCAGCGCCACGCCGAGAGCCAGGGCGGCCATGCAGGTGCGCAGGCGGGTGGTGGAATACATGGGTCGTGATTCTAACAGAGCGAGGGTTGGACCGCCGCACGCTCCCAAGGTTCGCATCAACCCCGCGGGTGATGCTCGGCGTGCAGTTCCTTCATGCGCTCGCGCGCCACGTGCGTGTAGATCTGCGTGGTCGACAGGTCGCTGTGGCCGAGCAGCATCTGCACGACGCGCAGGTCGGCGCCGTGGTTCAGCAAGTGCGTGGCGAACGCATGGCGGAGCGTGTGCGGCGAAAGAGCGTGATCGACGCTCGCCTTGCGAGCGTAGCGCTTGATGATGTGCCAGAAGGCCTGGCGGGTCATCCGATCGCCGCGCCGGGTCGGAAACAGGTAGTCGGTGCTGCGCTCCAGCAGGATCTCGGCGCGCGGGCTCCCGATGAAACCGGTGAGCCAGCGCACGGCTTCCTCGCCCAGCGGAATCAGCCGCTCGCGATTGCCCTTGCCCAGCACGCGCAGCACGCCCTGCGTCAGGTTCACCTGGTCGACACGCAGGCTGACGAGCTCCGAGACGCGCAAGCCCGTGGCGTACAGCACCTCGAGCATCGCGCGGTCGCGGTTGCCCAGCGGATCGCTCACTGTCGGCGCCAACAGCAGTGACTCCACTTCGGCTTCCGTCAGCGATTTCGGCAGCGAGCGGCCGATGCGCGGCATCGCAATCTGCGCAGTCGGATCCTCACGCACGACGCCCTCGCGCATCAGGTAGCGGAAGAACCGGCGGAATGAGGACAGCTGCCGCGCGGTCGAGCGCGGACGTGAACCGCCCGCGGCGCGCGCGGCGATGAAGGCGAGAACGTCGGCACGGCCCGTGCGCACCAGCACGAGATTGCGTTGCGCCAGCCAGCGCGACAGCGCGACCAGGTCGGCGCGATACGCCGCCAATGTGTTCGGCGACAGTCCACGCTCCATCCAGACGGCATCGAGGAAACGGCCGATGATCGGATCGATGATTTCGGCGGCCGGCTCGGCGGTCACTGTTGCATGTCTGCTCAATGCAATTCCTGGTGCGGTGGCGGATTGCCTTAGTGGTCCCCAGTATGCAAAGGGGGGGCGGTCAAACGGTGTGATGGGACTCACAACCACGCCAACGGCTAATATAGGGAGACCTGGATCACACAATACAGCGACTGAAGCAACCATTTCCGTGACGCCGCCCGCAGCCCCGCATCGCACCACGGGTCACCTGGCGCTGCTGCCATTCCAGCTGATTTATGGCATCTATGCAGCGACGGCGTTCCTGGCCCTGGCGCTGCTCTCGCTGCTGCCGCTGGCCCTTATCCCGACGCTATCGGGACGCCGCCGCCTGACGCAATGGGTGGGCCGCGCCTCGCTCGCGGTGATGGCGATGCCGGTCCGCGTACAGTGGAATGCTGGCCTGCCGGACCCTTGCATCGTCGTGGCCAATCACTGCAGCTACCTCGACGGCATCGTGCTATGCGCGGTACTGCCGCCGCGCTTCGGTTTCGTCATCAAGCGCGAGATGGCAGCGGTCCCGCTCGCGGGTTTCCTGCTGCGTCGGATCGGCGTGCATTTCGTCACGCGCGGCAATCGGTCAGGCGGTTCGAGCGATGCATTGCGTGTCATTCGCAGCGCATCGCGCGGCGATTCGCTGGCGTTTTTTCCAGAGGGAACGTTCCTGCCTGAACCGGGGCTGCTGCGCTTCCACACCGGCGCGTTTGCCGCCGCGGAGCGCTCGGGCACGCCGGTCGTGCCGCTGACCATTCTCGGCACGCGCCACTGCCTGAGGCCCGGGCAGGTGTTGCCGCGCCCCGGCCGAATCACCGTGACCGCACTGCAAGCTCTCTGGCCGCAGCCAAACCAGCCGGACGGCGCCGCGGCCTTGCGCGACGCGGCGCGCGCCGCCATCCTTGCCGGCACCGGAGAAATCGACGCAGCGGGACGAGACGCATGAGCGAAAGCACTGAGCGAGACGTGATGGAATACGACGTGGCCGTAATCGGCGCCGGGCCGGCCGGACTCGCCTGCGCGCTACGCCTGCGGCAGCTGAATCCCGATCGCTCCGTGTGCGTTGTCGAGAAGGCCGCGAGCCTCGGTGCGCATTCGATGTCGGGCGCCGTGCTCGATCCGGTGGCGCTCGATGCGCTGGTGCCGGACTGGCGTTCCGCGCCGCCGCCGACTTGCGTGCCGGTGCAGCGCGACGAATTTCGGTTCCTGACCGAGCGAGGCAGCTATCGCCTGCCGACGCCGCCGCAACAACGCAACCACGGCAATTTCATCGTATCGATCTCGCAACTGGTGCCCTGGCTGGGCGCGAAGGCGGAAGCCGCTGGCGTCGATGTCTTCACCGGTTTCGCGGCGAGCGAGGCCCTGTTCGATGGCGCAGGCGCGGTTCGGGGCGTGCAGCTCGGCGACATGGGGCGACAGCGCGACGGGAGCGAAGGACCGAATTACGCGCCCGGCGCGCACATCCAGGCGCCGGTCACGGTCTTCGCCGAAGGCTGCCGCGGCAGCATCAGCAAGCAACTGATCGCGCGCTACAAGCTTGACGCCGACCGTTCGCCCCCGACCTTCGCGCTCGGCTTCAAGGAATTGTGGCAACTGCCCGCGCGCCGCGGCCATCCCGGGCTCGTGCAGCACACGATTGGCTGGCCGATGCCCCGCGATACCTTTGGCGGCGGGTTCATCTATCACCTTGAGCAGGACCGCATCTACATTGGTCTCGTCGTCGGCCTCGATTACACCGATCCGCAATTCCAGCCCTTCGAGGCCTTCCAGCAATTGAAGACGCATCCGAGCCTGCGCGCGCTGCTCGACGGCGGCGAACTGCTCGCCTACGGATCGCGCTCAATCGCCGCGGGCGGCGCGCAATCGTTGCCGCGCATGGAAATGCCCGGTGCGCTGCTGATCGGCGACGCGGCCGGCACGCTCGATGCCGCGCGCATCAAAGGAATCCACCAGGCGATGCGTTCCGGCATGCTGGCCGCTGAGCATTTGCACGCAAAACATTCACCGGTGGGATTCGACGCTGCGTGGCGTGCATCCGCGGGAGGTCGTTCACTGCATGCCGTGCGCAACATCAAGCCCGGATTCAAGCGCGGACTGTGGCTCGGCCTCGCGAACGCGGGGCTCGAGACCCTGCTCGGCGGCCGCACGCCGTGGACGCTGCGGCATGTCGCGAACGACCAGACGTTACGCGTCATCGATCCGCCGGGCGCCTCACCAACGGTGCGTGCCGATTGGCACGAACGCACGCTGGCGCCGCGCGATCGCACCGCGGCCGTCTATTTCGCCTCGACCTCCCACGAAGAGAACCAACCGGTCCATCTGCACGTCGCCGACACCAGCATCTGCGCCGACCGCTGCGCGCGCGAATTCAACAATCCCTGCACGCGTTTCTGCCCGGCCGCGGTGTACGAGATCCTGACCGCGGACGATGGAGCCAAGCGCTTGCAAATTAATGCCGCCAACTGTGTGCACTGCAAGGCCTGCGACATCAAGGATCCGTACGGCATCATCACGTGGACCACGCCCGAGGGCGGATCCGGTCCGAACTACCAGAACATGTAGTGAGTGATCCCGCTGCCAGCGCCTTGAGCGCGAGCTACCAGCGCGAGCTGCTCGCGCGTGGCTGGCAGGCCGACGCCGCGCAACTGGCGGCGGTGGCGCGCCTCGAGCAATTGCGCGCCGACTTTCGCGCGCGCCAGCGCGGCCCCGGCCTGTTCCATCGCCTGCGCCGGCGCTTCTGGCCGCGTGCGGAAACCGATGCGGTGCGCGGCGTGTACTTGTGGGGCGGCGTCGGGCGCGGCAAGACCTGGCTGATGGATCTTTTCTTTGCATCGATCGGCGGCGGTGCGCGGCGGCAGCATTTCCACCAGTTGATGCGCGAGCTGCATGCGACGCTCGCCGCGATCCAGCAACGCGAGGCGCCGATCGACATCGTCGCGCGCCGCATGGCGCGGCGCGCGCAGCTGTGGTGCCTCGATGAACTGCAGGTCAACGACATCGCGGATGCAATGCTGCTCGGCTCCCTGTTCGAATCGCTCCTGCGCGCCGGCGTCACGCTCGTGTTCACGTCGAACGTGCCGCCTGCGGGCCTGTACCGCGATGGCCTGCAGCGCGCACGCTTCCTGCCCGCGATCGCGGTGCTGGAGCAGAAACTCGATGTACTCGAAGTGGACGCAGGCACCGATTACCGGCTCCGCCAGTTGCGGCAGGCGCCAGTCTGGCTTGATCGCAACGATCCCGCGACGCCGGCGCGTTTCGCCTCGCTGTTTGCGCAGCTCGCCGGCAAGCACGGTGATTCGGCGCGCCATCTCCTCATCAATGGCCGCCACATCACCGCCCAACGGCGCGCGGGCGGCGTCGTGTGCTTCAGTTTTGCGACACTGTGCGGCGGCGCGCGCAGCGCCAACGATTACGCCGAACTCGCGGATGCTTTTCACACGGTATTCGTCAGCGATGTTCCACTGCTCGATGCGATGCAGGACGATGCAGCGCGCCGGCTGATCAGCCTCGTCGATGAGATCTACGATCGCGGCGTGAAGTTGATCGCATCGGCCGCTGCCGCACCCGCGCAGTTGTATCGCGGCGACCGCCTCGCCTTCGAGTTTCGGCGCACTGCGAGCCGACTGGTCGAGATGCAGAGCGAAGCCTACCTGGCGCGCGGCCACGTGCGCGAGCCGGGCTAAACGACGCCTCTCCCGGCGGTAGTGGTACGATTCGCACATGTCGGAGGGGGCACCATGAAGAAAGCGCAGGCGCGGAACAAGGCGCAGGCGCGCGGCTCGCGCCACCGGCAGCTCGCCACTCGACTGTTGCGTGCCTGGCGCGCGAGTCTTCCACCCGGTGACTGGCGCTCAGCCGGTGCCATGCCGCTGCGCGAGGCAGCCAACGCGCAGTTAAGTTTCGGCGCGCGACGCCAACCGAGGCAGACACTGGTGCGAGTCAGCAATCCGCCGATGGCATCGGGTCGCGGGCACAGTTTCTCCGTCGTCGAGCTGGTGACCGACGACATGCCGTTCCTCGTCGACACGCTCGGCATCGTGCTCTCCGAAACAGGTTACAACGTGCAGCTCATCGCGCATCCAATCCTCGGCGCGGTGCGTGGCGCCGGTGGACGCCTGCTGCGATTCGGACAGCGCCGTGGCGTGCATGCGCCGGTCAACGAGTCGTGGCAGTACCTGCGCATCGATCGCATCGCTGGCGCGCAGGAAGCCGCCGCGCTGCAGGCGCGGCTGCGCTCGGCGCTGGCCGACGTGCGCCATGCCTGCGGCGACTGGCAGGCGATGCGTCAGGCCGCGCGCGGCATCTGCGAGCAACTGCGCGCGAACCAATCGCCGTTTCCGACCGCAGTCGTGCGCGAAAGCGCGGCTCTCCTCGAGTACATGGAGGATAACCACTTCACGTTCCTCGGATTTCGCCGCAGCCGCGTGCGGCGCGGACGAGGCGGCGCGCGCCTGGTGCCGATCGCGGGCAGCGAGCTCGGCGTGGTTCGCAACATGCCGCCACCACCGCTCGCGCCGTTGCAGGCCGCGCACGAGCTGCTGGTCGTCACCAAGTCCAATCATCGCTCGTCGGTGCATCGCCCGGGCTACCTCGATGTGATCGCAGTCAAGGAATTCGACGCGCGCGGCCAGCTGCGCGGCGAAGCGCAGTTTCGCGGCCTGTGGACATCGAACACCTATCACGCCGATCCGCGCACGGTACCGTTGCTGCGCCTGAAGGTTGCGCGTGTCATCAACTCATTCCCGTTCCGGCCGTCGAGCCACGACGGTAAGCGGCTCGTCAGCATCCTCGAGAACCTGCCGCGCGATGAGTTGTTCCAGGCCTCCGCCGCCGACTTACGCGACTGCGCCCGCTCGGTGATGGCGCTGCACGAACGCGCGCGAGGCGTCTGCCTGGTGATGCGCCGTGACAAGCTGCGTCATTTCTGGTCGTGCCTCGTTTTCCTCGGACGCGACCGGCTCGACAACGGCGGTTACCGGCGCATCGAGGCGGTACTCAAGCGCGCACTCGGCGGTGGCCAGCTCGATTCAGCGCTCGCCGTTGGCGATGGCGCGCTCGCGCAGCTCCATGTCACGGTGCGTGTGGCCGGCGGCGCCGACCTTCAGATCAGGCGACGCGCGCTCGAGCGCGAACTCGACGCCGCCCTCGTGACGTGGCGCGAGCGCGTGCATGAGGAGCTCGTCAGGGATCACGATGAGGCGACCGCTGCGGCGCTCGATCGACGTTTTGGCGGCGGATTCCCAGCCGCCTACCAGCAGGATGTCGCGCCGGCGCAAGCGGTGCAGGACATCGCCGATATAGACAGCGCGGCCGCGGCCGGCGCCGGACAGTTGCGGCTGCGATTGCCGGTGGCGGGCGAGCACTCACGCGCGCACCTGCGGCTGCTGCGCCATGGCGAGCCGCTGCCGATTTCTGAAGCGCTACCGATACTGGAAAGTTTCGGACTGCGCATCATCGCCGAGCGTCCCTATGAACTGCACCGCCCCGGCGCGGCGTCGGCCTGGATCCAGGATTTCGAACTGGAAGGCGCGGGATTGCACGCTGCCGATGGCGCCGCGCTCGAGGAGCAGCTCAACATCGCCTACACGGCGGTGTTGGCCGGCGAACTCGACAGTGACGGTTTCCATCGGCTGATCGTCAGCGCCGGATTGACCGTCGCGCAGACGCGCGTGC
>JBEPVS010000083.1:0-11139 GCA_041690875.1 Gammaproteobacteria bacterium | reverse complement strand
GAACGCGCCCGCGCGCGGCCCGGCCGCATTCACCATCGTCGGCGCCGGTCCGGTCGGGACGCTGCTCTCGCTGCTGCTTGCGGCCGAAGGGCATCGCGTGCGCGTGCTCGAGCGGCGGTCGGATCCCCGCATCGGCCCATCCGAGCAGGGCCGCTCGATTAATCTCGCGCTGGCGGCGCGCGGGCTCGCCGCGCTGGCGCACGCCGGCGTGCTGGCACGAGTGGAACCGCATTGGGTCGAAATGCGCGGGCGGCAGCTGCATGATCGCGAGGGACGCGGTCCAATGCTGCCGTACGGATTGCGAGCGCACGAAGTGATCCATGCCATCGATCGCTCCCGGCTCAACACCGCGTTGATCGAGGCCGCGGCCGACGTTTCGCTGATTGACCTGCAATTCGGACGGCGCGCGATCGATGTCGATGCCGCCACGGGCAGCGTGAGCTGGCAAGACTCATCGGGCAACACCGCGTCGACAGGCCCCGCCGATCTGATCATCGCTGCCGACGGCGCCGGCTCCGCCGTGCGCCAGGCGCTGCAGGGTCGCGGCCTGCTGCAGGCGACCGACGAACTGCTTGCGCACGACTACAAGGAGCTGCACATTCCACCGCTGGCCAATGGGGGCTGGCCGCTCGAGCCGCACGCACTGCACATCTGGCCCCGCGGCGAGTTCATGCTGATTGCGTTGCCGAATCCCGATCGCTCCTTCACCGCAACGCTGTTCCTGCCGGCGCTCGGCGCCCATGGTTTCCAGGCACTCGCGGACGGAGCGGCGGCGCGCGCCTTCTTCGCGCTCGAGTTTCCGGACGCGCTCGCACGGATCCCCGACTTCGATGTGCAGTTCGCATCGCATCCGCAGGGCAAGCTCGGCACGCTCCATTGCTGGCCCTGGCAGGCGCAACGCGTGCTGCTGATCGGCGATGCCGCACACGCGATCGTGCCCTTCCACGGCCAGGGTTTGAACTGTGGATTCGAGGACTGCGTTCAGTTCGCGCAGCTGCTGGCGAGCGAGTCATCGCCAGCAGCTGCCTGCGGGAAATTCGAACACTTGCGGCGACCGAACACCGATGCGATCGCCGCGATGGCGATCGAGAACTACCAGGAGATGCGCGATACGGTGGCATCGCCGCATTTCGCGCGCCGCAAGCAGCTGGCGCTTGAACTCGAGCAGCGTTACCCCGGCCGCTTCATCCCGCGCTACTCGATGGTGATGTTCCACGCCGAGATTCCCTACGCAGAGGCACAGCGCCGCGGCGCGCTGCAGGAAGGCGTGCTCGATGCATTGCTGGCGGCCGGCGCGGGCGCGGATTCTGCGCTCGCGGCGCGGCTGCTCGATGACGCGGGGCTGTAGCGCCGCGCGCTAGGCGCTAAACGCTAGAGCTCGACCTGGGTGGCCAGCACGATGACGCGCCGGTCGGGCATCCGGAAGAAATCGACCGCCTGCGTGCTGCGTCGCTGCATCCATGCGAACAGCCGGCGCCGGAATCCATCGTAGCCGCCGCGCGGCCGCGGCCGCACGAGATGCCAGCCGAGGAAGAAGGAGCTGTCCTGCCCGAACAGCTTCAGGCCTCGCACGCGGCATTGCTTCAGCGCTTCGCTCACATCGGGCGTTTCCATGAAGCCGAATCGCGCGGTGATCTGCGTGACGCCCTCGGACAGCGTGTCGATGCGCACGCGATCGCTCGGATCCTGGCGCGGTGTGCGCACGAACTCCATGTGCAGGAACACGATGCGCTCGTGCGCGACATGATTGTGATCGAGGTTGCGCAGAAACGCGGTGGGCACGTAGTGCGGCTCGCTGACCAGGAACACCGCGGTGCCCGGCACGCGCGTCGCGGAGGCGAGCAGTTGCGGCAAATCCTTCAGCGGTACCGCCATCGCGCGCAGCGCGGTGCGCAGCAGCCGGCGGCCGTGGCGCCAGGTCATGAATATTCCATACAGGATCGTCGCAAACAGCAGCGGCACCCACGCGCCCTGCGCAAACTTCGCGAGGTTCGCGACGAAGTACAATAGGTCGATAACCAGCAGCGGTCCAAAGCACAACGCCACTTTCCACGCCGTCCAGTTCCAGCGCGACGCAGCCAGCACGATGCCCAGCATTGTGGTGACCGCCATCGTGCCGGAAACGGCCGCGCCGTAGGCTGCGCCGAGCGCGTCCGATGAGCCGAAGCCAATGACGAAGATGCACACGGCGATGAATACCAGTGTGTTCACGACTGGCACGAAGATGTGGCCATGCTCATGCGCCGAAGTCTGCAGGATGCGCAGGCGCGGCAGCAGGTCGAGCTGGATCGCCTGGCGTGTCACCGAGAAAGCCCCGGTGATGGTCGCCTGCGAGGCAATGATTGCGGCCAGCGTCGCCAGCACGACCATCCACGGCAGCGCAGTGGTCGAAACCAGCGCGAACAGCGGCTTGTGCACCGCGGCCGGATTGGCCAGCACCAGCGCGCCCTGCCCGAAATAGCTGAGCAGCAACCCCGGCCAAACGACGGCGAACCATGCGAGCCGCACCGGACGCTTGCCGAATGATCCCATGTCGGCATAGAGCGCCTCACCCCCTGTGACGGTCAGGAATACGCCGCCCAGGATCGCCAGCGACACGCCTTGGTGCGTGCGCAGCAACTGCAGTCCGAAAGCGGGATTGAGCGCAGCGAGCACCTGCGGATTGCGCAGCACCGACTCGGCGCCTGTATACGCGAGCACGGCGAACCACAACACCATGACCGGTCCGAACAAGCGCCCGACATGCTCGGTGCCGCGGCTCTGGATCGCGAACAGCACGATGATGATCGCCAGCGTCACCGGCACCACGGCGTGCGTCAGGCCCGGCTTGAGCAGCTCGAGGCCCTCGACGGCACCCAGCACGGAAATGGCCGGTGTCATCAGCGCGTCGCAGTAGAACAGCGCGGCGCCCATCACCGCCAGCGCGATGATCGCGCGCCCCCAGCGCGGCGTTTCCTCGAGGCGCCGCTGCACGAGCGCAAACAGCGCAAGGATGCCGCCCTCGCCTTCGTTGTCGGCGCGCATGAATAGCAGCACGTACTTGACGGTGACGACCACCAGCAGGCTCCAGAACATAAGCGAGAGGATGCCGAGCACGGCCGCGGGTGAGGGCGCGCCAGGGCCCGTCGCGTTCAACGATTGTTCCAGCGCGTACAGCGGGCTGGTGCCGATGTCGCCGTAGACAATGCCAATCGCGCCCAGCGTGGCCCCGGCAGACAATCGCTTGCGGCTCACGATTGCGTCACGGCAGCCGCACCCGGCCCGATGCGCTCGAGCGTCTGGTAGGTCATCGCGTAGGCATGCCGCTCATCGATCGGATGGTCGGTGCGCTCGATTTCGCGCCACTCGGCTGCGTCAAAGGCGGGGAAGTACACGTCGCCGTCAATTCTAGCATGCACGTGCGTCAGCTCGAGATGCGTAGCCAGTGGCAGCGCGTGGCGATAGATTTCGGCGCCGCCGATCACGCACAGCTCGCTGGCATTGGCGCAAGCGGCGATTGCCGCGCGCACATCGGCCACTGCTTCGACTGTTGTCGGCAGCCATTGCGGGTGGCTCGTCGCCACGAGGTTGCGCCGTCCGGGCAGCGCGCGGCCGATCGACGCAAACGTGCGTCGGCCCATCAGCACCGGGCGGCCCATTGTCAGCGACTTGAAACGCCGCAGATCGTCAGGCAGGTGCCAGGGCAGTGTACCGCCGCGGCCGATCACGCCGTTGTCGGCGAGCGCCGCGACGATCGAGACCTTCACAGCTCGACCTGCGTGGCGAGCACGATCACGCGCTTGTCCGGCATGTGGAAGAATTCCACCGCCTGCGTACTGCGCCGTTGCATCCACGCAAACATGCGCCGGCGCACACCCTCATAGCCTCCGCGCGGTCGCGGCCGCACCAGGTGCCAGCCGAGGAAGAACGAACAATCCTGGCCGAACAACTTCAGCCCACGCACCCGACATTGTTTCAGCGCCGTGCTGACATCGGGTGTTTCCATGAAACCGAAGCGCGCGGTGACGAGATAGACATTGTCCTGCAGCGTTTCGATGCGCACCCGATCGCCGGGATCCTGGCGCGGCGTGCGCACCACTTCCATGTTCAGGAACACAACGCGCTCGTGCACGACATGGTAATGCTCGATGCTGCGCAGCAGCGCAGTCGGCACGAAGCGCGGCTCGCTGACCAGGAAAATGCCGGTGCCGGGCACACGCGTTGCGGTTTCGAACAGGCGCGGCAAATCCTTCAGCGGCACCGCCATTTCGCGCAGCGCCGCGTGCATCAACCGCCGCCCCGATCGCCACGTCATGAACACGCCGAACAGCAGCGTCGCGAGCAGCAACGGCAGCCACGCACCCTGCGCGAACTTTGCAAGGTTCGCCACGCTGTACGTCAGGTCGAACAGCAACAGCAGGCCGCAGCTGAGCGCGACGGTGGCGATCGACCAACCCCATCGCGATGAAGCCAGCACCATGATCAGGATCGTGTCGATAGTCATCGTGCAGGCCACCGCTGCTCCGTACGTGCCGCCCAGTGCATCGGATGAACCGAAGCCGATGACGAATACGCACACGCAGATGAACACCAGCACGTTGACGACCGGCACGAACACCTGCGCGTGTTCGCTCGCGGAAGTCTGCAGGATGCGCAAGCGAGGCAGCAGGTCAAGCTGCACGGCCTGGCGCGTCACGGAGAATGCGCCGGTAATCGTCGCCTGCGAGGCGATGATCGCCGCAGCGGTCGCCAGCAGCACCATCCACGGCAGCAACGGGGTCGGCACCAGCGCAAACAGCGGCTTGTGGGCTGCGGCGGGATTGCTGAGCAGCATCGCGCCCTGTCCGAAGTAACTCAACAGCAACGACGGCCATACCAGCGCGAACCAGGCGAGGCGCACCGGACCTTTCCCAAAGGAACCCATGTCGGTGTAGAGCGCTTCGCCGCCGGTGACGGTGAGGAACACGCCGCCGAGGATCGCGAGCGCAACGCCCTGATGATGCGCCAGCAGCATCAGGCCGTACCAGGGGTTGACCGCCGCCAGCACTTGCGGATTGTGCAGCAGCGACACCAGGCCGCTGGCGGCAAGAACAAAAAACCACAACAGCATCACCGGCGCGAACAGGCGTCCGACGCGCTCGGTGCCGCGATGCTGGATCGCGAACAGCAGCGCGATGATCACCAGCGTCAGCGGCACGACCGAGTGCGCCATGCTGGGATTCAGCAGTTCGAGGCCCTCGACCGCACCCAACACCGTGATGGCCGGCGTGATCAGCGCGTCGCAGTAGAACAGCGCCGCGCCGAGCACAGCCAGCGCGATGAGGGCTCGGCCCCAGTGCTGCATGTCTTCCAGCCGGCGCTGCACCAGCGCGAACAGCGACAGGATTCCGCCTTCGCCGTCGTTGTCGGCCCGCATGATCAGCACGACGTATTTCAGCGTGACGACGACCAGCAGGCTCCAGAACATCAATGACAGCACGCCGAGCACCGTTGCGGGCGCATGCGCATCACCGCCGGTTGCCGCCAGCGACTGCTGCAACGCGTAGAGCGGACTCGTGCCGATGTCGCCGAACACGACGCCGACGGCCGCGAACGTCGCCCCGGCCGACAATCGCCTGCGGCCGCTCATCAGCGGCTCTTGCGCTGCCGTGGCTTCGGGCGTTTTGCCGGCCACAGCATCGTGCCGCGGCATTCCGCGCCGCCGCAGTGGCAAGCGAAGATCTCGTCGATGTTGGCCGGATCGTCCTTGTCGCGGGCGATCGAATAATCGTATTTCAATTCTTCGCCCGGCTCGATTGTCTCGATCGCTTCAATAAAGATGCGGCGATCCTCCGTGACCGATTCGCAGTTTGGATCGCAGCCATGGTTGATGAAGCGCGCATCGTTGCCGTTGACGGTGGCATCGATGACGACGCCGCGATCAACCGAGTAGAGGAACGTGTGGTTGTCCTCGACCGGCTTGGCGGCGTGGCGCCGGTTCGCCTCGCGGTGCGAGATACGCTCGCCAAGATACTCGATGATGCGCGTACCCTTGCGGATGCGGCGCGTCGCGAACACGCCGAGGCCGTGCACCTTGGAACGCCGCACCTTGTACATCGGCGAACGCGCAGCACTCATACGGCGATCGGCGCCTTGATCGACGGATGGTATTGATAGTCCACGAACTCGAAATCCTCGTAACGGTACTCGAACAGGCTCGGCGCGCGGCGCAAAGCGAGCCGCGGCAGCGCAAATGGCGTTCGCGCGAGCTGAAGGTCGGCCTGCTCGAAGTGATTGGCATAGAGATGGCAATCGCCGCCGGTCCATATGAACTCGCCCGTCTGCAAGTCGGTTTGCTGCGCGATCATGTGCGTCAGGAGCGCATAGGAAGCGATGTTGAACGGCACGCCAAGGAACACATCGGCGCTGCGCTGGTAGAGCTGGCACGACAATCGTCCGGCAGCGACGAAAAACTGGAACAGCGCGTGGCAGGGTTGCAGCGCCATGGCCTCGAGTTCGCCGACGTTCCAGGCGCTGACGATGATCCGGCGCGAATCCGGGTTGCTGCGCAGGAGCCGCAGCGCCTCACTGATCTGGTCGATGTGCCGTCCATCGGCCGCGCCCCAGCTGCGCCATTGGTGGCCATAGACCGGACCGAGCTCGCCGCCCTCGTCGGCCCACTCGTCCCAGATGCGCACGCCGTGCTCGTGCAGGTAACGCGTATTGGTGTCGCCGCGCAGGAACCACAGCAATTCATGGATCACCGATGGCAAGTGGATCTTCTTCGTCGTGACGAGCGGAAAACCGGCCGCGAGGTCGAAGCGCATCTGGTATCCGAACAGCGCGCGCGTGCCCGTGCCAGTACGGTCGTGCTTCGGCGTGCCGCGCGTGCGCACCTCGCCCAGCAGGTCGAGGTAAGCTTTCACACCGCCGCCTTGAAGTTACCCGAAGGCTGGTGCAAGTGCCGCCCAAGCACCAGCAACACGATGCCGCCAATCAGCATCGGCAGCGATAGCAACTGCCCCATCGTCAGCCAGCCGCCGGCGAGATAACCGAGCTGCACGTCCGGCACGCGCACGAATTCCACCGTGATGCGGGCCAGCGAATAGCAAAGCATGAACAGAGCCGCAGGCATGTAGCGCGGTCGCGGCTGGCGCGTGTACAGCCACAGGATTGTGAACAGCAGCGCGCCTTCCAATCCCGCTTCGTAAAGCTGCGATGGATGGCGCGCAATCAGCGGTTCACCGGGCTCTGCACTGACGCGCATGCCCCACCAGCCATTCGTCGGCGCACCCCACAATTCACCGTTGATGAAATTGCCGATGCGCACGGCAATGATGCCGATGCCGGGGAGCGGCGACGCGAAATCGAACACATCCCAGACGCGACGTCCGCGTGTGCGCGCGAAAATGGCCACTGCGGTCATGACGCCCACGAACCCGCCGTGGAATGACATGCCGCCATCCCACAACTTGATCGGGTACCAGAAATCGGTGCGCCACACGGCCTCGCCGTAGACCAGCACGTAGCCAACGCGCCCGCCGATGATCGTGCCCAGCATCGCGTAGAAGATGAAATCGTCGACATCGCGCACTGTCCACGTCGAACGCAGATCGGCTGCGCGCCGCCGCGCCAGCAGCCACGCGGCCCCGAACGCAACCAGGTACATGATTCCGTACCAATGGATGCGCAGAGGACCGATGTCGTGTCCGAATACGTGCAGCGGGCCGATCTCGAGCGCGATCGGATTGATATGCGGGTAGGTCAGCATCGGGTCGGCAATTCTAACCTGAACTGGGCGGCTGCACGGCTACGCACGCGTGACCCGGCAGAAAAAAGCCTTCAGATAACGTGTTTCCGGGACCGCCGGATGCACCGGATGGTCGGGCGACTGCCCGCCGGCGGCGAGCACCTGCACAAAGCGGCTGTTGTGCCTCGCCGCTGCCTGGATGAGCGCCGCCAGGTGGTCAGCGGCGAGGTGGAACGAACACGAACAGCTCACCAGCAGCGCGTCGCGCTCCAGCAGGCGCATCGCCAACTGGTTGAGCTTGCGATAAGCCGCTTCGCCGCGGCCCTGGTCCTTGCGGCGCTTGATGAACGCCGGCGGATCGAGCACGACGACATCGAAGCGCTCGCCTTCGCGCTGCAACGCTTCCAGCACGTCGAAGGCATCGCCCCGCCGCGTGTTGACTGTGACGCCGTTGCCCACCGCGTTGCTCTCCGCAACGGCCAGCGCCGCTTCCGATGAGTCGACGCACAGCGCCTCGCGCGCGCCGCAGCGCATCGCGGTGATACCCCACGCACCGCCATAGCTGCAGATGTCGAGTACCCGCGCGCCGGGCCACATCAGGCGGCGGAACATATCGCGATTCGCGACTTGGTCATAGAACCAGCCCGTTTTCTGCGCCGCCGCCATCGGCACGTAGAACTGCAGCACGCCTTCGACGGCCTGCAGCGTGTCAGGCATCGTACCCAGCCCTGCGATGACCTGTCGCGGCAACTGTTCGAGCTCGCGAGCGCCGCCGTCGTTCTTCCACACCAGCGCCTGTGGCGAGAGAACTTTCTGTACCGCCGCCTCGATGTCCGCGCGCAAGGCTTCCATGCCGGCCGTTGCGATCTGTCCCACGACGATATCGCCGTAGCGGTCGAGCACAAGGCCCGGCAGTCCATCGCCTTCACCGAACACCAGCCGGTAGTACGGCGCCGCGTAATGTCGCTCCCGCAAGGCGAGCGCCACTTTCAGCCGATGGACGAGCAGCGATCGATCGATCGGATGGACCGGACTGCGGCTCAGGATGCGCGCGCAGATCAGCGCGTGCGGATTCACGTAGGCGTAGCCGATGAACTGGTCGCGATAGTCTTGGACGCGCGCGTGGTCGCCAGGTGCAAAAGCCGTCAGCGGCGTGGCGGCGATGTCCACTTCGTTGGAAAACACCCAGAGGTGCCCGGCACGGAGCCTGCGATCTTCGCCACGCTTGAGCCGCAGCACAGGCAAGGTGTCGTTCGCGCCGGAGGGCGGCAACTCCGTTTCTTCAGATGCCGCGGGAAGCTCGTCAGTCATGGTCTTGCGGGGTCTCGCGTATAGTGGCGCGCATTCTACTCAATAGCGCTTGGGCGCGATCATCGGCCATGCAACAGGTCAGCCACCGCAACCGGCTCGCGGCCGAAACCAGCCCTTATTTGCGCCAACATGCCACCAATCCGGTCGATTGGTATCCGTGGGGCGAGGAAGCACTCGCGCTCGCACGGCGCGAGCGGCGCCCGATCCTGTTGTCGATCGGCTATGCCGCCTGCCACTGGTGCCATGTCATGGCGCATGAATCATTCGAGGATCCTGCCGTCGCGGCGCTGATGAACGCGCGCTTCGTCAACATCAAGGTCGATCGCGAGGAACGGCCGGACCTCGATCGCATCTACCAGCTTGCGCACCAGATGATCGCGCGACGCGGTGGCGGCTGGCCGCTGACGATGTTCCTGATGCACGATGACCAACAGCCCTTCTTCGGTGGCACGTATTTTCCACCGCAGCGCCGCCATGGCCTGCCAGGATTTGCCGAGCTGCTCAGCCACGTCGCGGACTACTACCGCGATCATGAGGAAGAATTGCGCAGCAACGCGGCGGCGGTCAGCGATGCACTCGACGGGTTGCAGCCACCGCCAGCGACGGCCTCGGAGACGCTGACCGTCGCGCCGCTGCAGCTGTGCAGGCAGCAGCTGGAACGCAGCTTCGATGGCGACTGGGGCGGCTTCGGCGCGGCGCCGAAATTTCCACACTCGCCCCTGGTGCAGCGTGCCTTGCGTGATTGGCGCGCGAGCGCTAGGCAGGCATCGCCCGACCTGCACGCGCTGTACATGGCGACGCTGACGCTGACGCGCATGGCCGAAGGCGGCTTGTTCGACCAGCTCGGCGGGGGCTTTTACCGCTACAGCGTCGACGGTCGCTGGGAGATTCCGCATTTCGAAAAGATGCTGTACGACAACGCGCTGCTGCTGGGCGCCTATGCCGAAGCAGCGGCCGCAACGGGCGACCCGCTGTTTGCGCAGGTCGCACTGCGTACCGCGGCGTGGATGCGCGCGAAGATGCGCGCGCCGGGCGGCGCTTTTTATTCCAGCCTCGATGCCGATGCCGACGGCAGCGAGGGCAGTTATTACGTATGGCAGGCGGCGGCGGTTCGCCAGGCATTGAGCGGCGACGAGTATGCGGCGTTCTCGGCGCGCCACGGGCTCGACTTGCCGCCCAACTTCGAGGGTCACGCCCATCACTTGATCGTCGCCACCCGCGTCGAGGCCATCGCGGCGACGCTGGGTACGTCGAACGCGACGGTGGAATCGCTCCTCGATAGCGCGTGCAGCAAGCTGCTCGCGCTGCGCGCATTGCGCGTGAGTCCGGAGCGCGACGAAAAGATTCTCACCAGCTGGAATGCGTTGGCGATCCATGGACTCGCGACAGCGGCGCGCCTGCTGGACCGTGCGGAGCTCGCGGACGATGCGGCCACCGCACTCGCCTTCTTGCGGCAGCACCATTGGCGCGACGGCCGGCTCTATGCGACCAGCGCGGGTGGCGATGCGCGCTTGCCCGCCTATCTCGACGACTATGTATTCCTCGCCGCGGCCATCCTCGAACTGGCCAGCGTCCGCTTCGATGCGCAGGAACTGCAATTCGGCTGCACGCTGCTCGATGCCGTGCTCGCGAGCTTCGCCGATGCCGAGCGTGGCGGCTTCTATTTCACGGCCGACGGCCACGAGTCGCTGATCAGCCGCTCCAAATCGTTTGGCGATGAAGCCCTGCCATCCGGCAACGGCATTGCCGCAGTGGTACTGCAGCGCTACGGGTTCCTGCTCGGCGAAACGCGCTACCTCGCTGCCGCCGAACGCACGCTGAGGGCCGCCTGGGCGCCGCTGCGTGAATATCCGCCCGGCCACGCCAGCCTGCTGCAGGCGCTGGAGGAATGGCTGGAGCCCACGACAATAGTCATCCTGCGCGGGCCGTCAGATGTCATCGAACCCTGGCGGCGCGAACTTGCGGCTGCTTATTCGCCGCGGCGCTTCGTGCTGGCCGTGCCCACGTCGCACGTGGCGTTCGTCGGCGCAGACGGACGGTTCAACATTCCCGACGTGCCCCCCGGACGATATCTGCTGCACACGTGGCATGAGCGGGCGACCAATCGCGTGACTCACGAG
>JBEPVS010000082.1:0-11217 GCA_041690875.1 Gammaproteobacteria bacterium | reverse complement strand
GTATTCGGAATTCCCGGTCCGTTGTCGCTGATGCTGACGCTGACTTCGCCGCGTAAGCGCTTCACGGCCAGTTCAACAGCGCCGCCGGCGGGCACGTACTTGATGCTGTTCTCGAGCAGATTGGTCAATAGCTGCGCGAGCAATTGCTGGTGGCCGCTGGCGTACGCGGGTTGTTCGGCGTTCACGCGCAGCGATAGTTTGCGCGCCTGCGCTTCGGGCGCATACAGCTCGCCGAGTTCGTGCGCCATGCGCGCGAGGTCGACGCATTCGGGCGGCATGCCGGCGCCACCCGCCTCGGCCTGCGCGATCTGCAGGAGCACAGCGAGCGTCCGTTGCACGCGCTCCAGGTCTTCCAGCACGGCTTGCACCGCGACATCGGTGGCATCACCGGCCTGCGCACCGAGCAGCGCCGTTTCCAGCCGGCCGCGCACGCGCTGGAGCGGTGCGCGCAGGTCGTGCGCTGCGCTGTTGAACGTGACGCGCACCGCTGCGGTCTGCTGTTCGATGCGATCGAGCATTCCATTCACTGTACCGGCGAGCTGGTCGAACTCATCGGCGTTGTTCTCGATCGGGAGGCGCCGGCTCAAGTCGCCCGAAATGATGCTCTCGCAGGCCTGCGCCACGGCGCGCACGCGCGCAGCGACGCGGCGGCTGAACCACCACGCGGTCAGCACCATGAACGCGCCGGTGAGGCCCATGCCCCAGTACGTCGTCTCGCGCATGCGGCGCGCAAAGCGCCGGCGTTCCGAAACATCGGTGCCGACAAGCAGCCGATTGCCCTCGAGCGTCACGACTGCGGCGCGCACCGGATGCACAACGGTTTGACCTTGTTCGACGGCGGGCATGTCGAACTCGATCCAGCGGCCGGACGTCGTGAAACGTTTCGGCCATACGCCGAGATTTCCACCGAGCGGCGCACCGCGACGATCGGTGAGCATGTACGCGGCGCCGAGCCGGCCCCAGTCGTCGTCGCGCTGATCGAGCACGCTGATCAACCGCTTGATGCCGCCGCCGCGATAATCCTCGCGCAACGATTCGATCTCAGTGTCGATGACCAGATCGACCTGCTTTTCCATCGCGCGCTGCGTGAACAGAAACGCACTACCGAGCAGCGCGCTGACCCCGACCGCGACACCGAGCATGTACAGGAGTGCGAGCCGCGCCGTCGACGCGAACATCCGCGGCATCCTCAAGCGCCGGCCCCCGGATCCTTCAGGCAATAGCCGGAACCGCGGATCGTGTGCAGCAGCTGCGGACTGAAGTCGCGATCGATTGCCTGGCGCAGCCGGCTCATGTGCACGTCGATCAGGTTGGTCTGCGGATCAAAATGCAGATTCCACACAGACTCGAGCAGCATCGTGCGCGTGACGATCTGGCCGATGCGCCGCATCAGGAATTCAAGCAGCTGGAATTCTTTCGCGGTCAGGTCGATGTTGCGCCCGGCGCGCGTCACGCGCCGCGCCAGCAGGTTCATCTCGAGGTCGGCGACGCGCAGCGTGCCCACCAGCCGGTTGTCGCCGGAAGCACGCCGCAGCAGCGCCTCGACGCGCGCTAGCAGTTCCGCGAACGCAAACGGCTTGACCAGGTAATCATCGCCGCCGGCGCGCAGTCCTTCGACGCGATCGTCTACGGTGCCCAGCGCGCTGAGCACCAACACCGGTGCCGGCACGCCTTCCTGGCGCAGCTCACCGACCATCGACAGTCCGTCGAGCAGCGGCAGCATGCGATCGACGATCAGCAGGTCGTAGCGCGCGGCGCGCGCCTCGGCGAGCCCGGCCGCGCCGTCGGCACAATGCTTGACCTCGTACCCCGCCTCGCGCAGGCCGTGGGTCAGGTGTCCCGCGGCCTCGACATCGTCCTCGACCAGCAATATCTGCACGAGTGCTCCCGCATTCCCTTTCCAGGGAATCGTAGCTCTGACGGCGGCGAGACGCGAATGTTCCAGCGACAGCGGCGGCGGCCGTTGCTTCGGCGCGATCGATTGATTCTATAATCGTGATAGACAAGCCAAATGGTGGATGATGGCCGACCTGAAGCTCAAGGACCTGCGCTACCTGGCGGTGCTGGCTGAAACACGCCATTTCGGCCGCGCCGCCGCCGCTTGTTTCGTCAGCCAGCCGACGCTGTCCGCGCAATTGCGCAAGCTCGAGGATTATCTCGGCGTGCAGCTCGTCGAGCGGCAACCCCGCCGCATTTTACTGACCGAAGCGGGCACGGCAGTGGCCGAACGCGCGCGGCAAATTATCGCCACCAGCGAGGAGATCGTGCGGCTGGCGCGCGACTGGCGCGATCCACTGGGCGGAAGCTTGCGGGTCGCGACGCTTCCCACGGTCGGGCCCTATTTGCTGCCGCAGGTCATGGCGCGTGTGCGCAAGGCGCTGCCCCGTCTCGAGCTGCTGTTGTTCGAATACCAGACGGCACCGTTGCTCGAGCGCCTGCGCGCCGGCGAACTCGACCTCGGCATCATTGCATTGCCCGCGCCGGAATCCGGTTTCGAATCGCGAACGCTGTTCGACGAACCGTTTTTGCTCGCGGTGCCGGAAAATCATCGGCTGGCGGCACGGCGACAGGTTCAGATCGGCGACCTGAATGATGAGGCGTTGCTGCTGCTCGATGAGGGTCACTGCCTGCGTGACCAGGCGCTCGCGGTGTGCGCTCGCAGCCGCGCGCACGAAAAGCAGGATTTCCGCGCCACCAGCCTCGAAACGCTCCGGCAAATGGTCGCCGCCGGCGCCGGTGTGACGTTGCTGCCTGCGCTCGCCTGCCGCGGAGCCTACAGCGCGATCGCTGGATTGAAGTTGCTGAACCTCGTCAAACCGGTGCCGATGCGGCGCATCGGCGCCGTATGGCGCGCCAGCACGGCGCGCGCACCGCTCATCCATGCATTCTGCGACCTGCTCGCGCGCTACAACGGCATCACCCGTGCACCCTAAGTGCCCTTGCATGAACGGTCCATCGTGAGCGTATCAACATGAGCGTGGCGATCGGCGACGACATCTCCATCTACGATCGGCTGTGGCGGAGCGACACCGAGATCTGCGCGCTGCTCGCGCAGGGCCTGGCGCGCCGTGAACTGATCGCGGCCTTCGGGGTCGTCGAATACGCGCTGCTCTCAACGCTCGCGCGCCAGGCGCAATCGGTGTCGCGCCGCTACCCCGATTCCGTCTACCTGCTGCCCGGCATCATGGGCTCGCAGCTCGGCGTGCGGCGCGCGGCCGGCGAGCCGGCGGGACTGCTGTGGCTTGATCCGCAAGATCTGATCGGCGGTGCGCTGTCGCGCCTGCGGCTACCCGATGCGGGCGGGTTGTCTACGCTGGGCGCGATTCCCTTCAGCTATCTCGCGCTGCAGCTGCGATTGCGTGCGGCCGGGTTCGCGGTGACCGTGCACGACTATGACTGGCGCATGAATCTCGATGACCTCGCGACGGCGTTCGCCACGCGGCTGCGCAACGATGAGGCACCCGGCATCTACATCATCGCGCACAGCATGGGCGGATTGATCGCGCGTCGTGCGATGCAATCGGCTGAACTTGCGCGCGTGCGGCGCCTCGTAACGCTCGGCACGCCGCACGGCGGATCGTTCGGCGCCGTGCAGGCGATTCGCGGCACCTATCCGGTTGTGCGCCGACTCGCCGCGCTTGATCGCACGCACGACGCAGACTTTCTGGCGCGCGAGGTGTTCAGTACTTTTCCGAGCCTGTATCAGATGATGCCGCGCGCCGGCTCCGGCTGCAGCACAGACCTCTTCGATGCCGCGCACTGGCCGCAATCGGGGCCACGACCCAATCCGCAGCTGCTCGACGCAGGCCGCGCGTTCACGACTGAGTTGCCCGCCGGCGAGCCGCGCTGCGTGGCGATCTGCGGCACGCTGCAACGAACCGTCACCGGTTTGCGGCTCGAGCGCGATGAATTCCTGTACCAGGTCAGCGATGCTGGCGACGGCACCGTCCCGCTGGCGAGTGCGCAGCTGGCGGGAAGCCACAATTACTTCGTGCGTTGCGAACACAGCGCGCTGCCGCGCAGCGCGACGGTCGCGCGCGCCGTGCTGGAATTGCTGCGCCAGGGGCGGACCACCCGTCTGGCGTCGATCGCATCGACGCGCAATGCGCGCATGGTCACCGTCAGCGACAGCCAGATGCGTACGACGTGGAACGAAAAAATCAATTGGACCGCGATGACGCCAGAAGAACGCCGCCGGTATCTCAACCAGTTGAACCAACCACCGCCACAATACGCCGCCGCCGTGTAGGCGCCCGCCGATGCGCGCTTTGCGGTAAACGCCAGCGCGGCGTAGCATCGGAAGAACTTCCTGAAGCTAGGAGTCGCCCCATGGACAAGTACACGCCCGGCAAAAGCGCCGACCACTTCACGCGCCGCGAGCTGCTGCTCGCGACGGCCGGCGCAGCGACGCTGCAGAACGCAACGCGCGTCATGGCGGCCGACACGGCTGCTGCAGCCACTTCAACACCTGCCGGCACGCCGGCCGCTGCACCGGCGCCCGCTCCAGGCGGCCCTTTTACGTTGCCGCCACTTCCGTACGCGGACAACGCGCTCGATCCGGTGATCTCCGCCAACACGCTGGGGTTTCACTACGGCAAGCATCATCGCGGCTACGTCGACAATCTGAACAAGGCTATTGCCGGCACCCCTTTCGCGGACATGCCGCTCGACAAGATCATTGCGGCGACCGTCGGCGTGGCCGACAAGAGCGCCGTGTACAACAACGCTTCGCAGCACTGGAACCACAGCTTCTACTGGCGATCCCTCCGCCCGCAGGGTGGTGGCGAACCGCCGGCCGCGCTGCGGCAGAAGATCGAAACTTCGTTCGGCAGCGTAGATGCCTGCCGCAAGGAACTCCAGGCCGCGGCGACGACACAGTTCGGCAGCGGCTGGGCATGGCTCGTGCAGGACGGCGGCCGGATCGCCGTGGCCAAGACCGGCAACGCGGATTCGCCGGTTCCCAAAGGCCAGCGTCCGCTGGCGGTGATCGATGTGTGGGAGCACGCGTACTACCTCGACTACCAGAATCGGCGCGCGGATCACGTCACCGCGGTCATCGGCAAGCTCCTCAACTGGCAATTCGTCGCGGACAATCTCGGCGTTGCCTAGGCGCGGATGACCGCCGGCGGGAGCTGCGACGCGATCTCCCACCCGCTCTGCGCGCTTGTGAACGTCCCGGGAGCCTGGACAGCGCGATTGCGCGGGGCAGGTGCATAGCGAACGACCTGCCCGCGTTTTTCCGGCGCCTGGCATTTGTACTCTTGCCCTGGACCAGTCCCGCGCACACACTACCGCTTGCGACGAAGGCCGCGCTGTGGCGCAAGTTGCTCGCATGAGGACACGCGCCCGATGAGCGAAGAAACCTGGCATGACATGGGCGGCGCCGCGGAACTGGCGCGCGCGCCGTTGCAGCAGTTGATGATCGGCCGCGCGAAAATCGCAGTCTCCTGCGTCAACGGACAGTTCGGCGTCATCAACGGCTCCTGCAACCATGTCGGTGGCCCGCTGGGCCTTGGCACGCTCGATGGCGACTACGTCGTGTGCCCGTGGCATCACTGGAAATTCCATCGCGTGACGGGCGAAGGCGAGCCGGGCTACGAGGCCGATCGCGTGCCGCGCTATGAATGCAAGGTCGAGAACGGCCGGCTCTTGGTGCGCGACACCCCGTCCAGCACGCGCAACCGCCTGCCGCATGAAAAGCATCCGCTCGATCGCGACCTCACTCGCGCTCCGGGTCCGCTGCGTGTTTGGGGACTGTCGACGACGCTCATGGACGACGCGCATCCGCGCTACTCGACATCTGAGGCGTTGCTGCAGTCCGCGCTCGAGCATGCCGGCGCGAAGCATGCGCTCGAGTTCAAATTGACGAAGCTGCGCACGCTCAACTTCCGCGCCTGCGAGGGCTACTACTCGAAGAGCGCCTTTGCCTGCACCTGGCCCTGCAGCATCTCGCAGCAACACGCGCACGATGGCATGCAGGAGGTATACGAGAACCTCGTTTTCTGGGCCGATGTGATTTTGGTGGCGACGCCGATCCGCTGGGGCGCGGCCAGTTCGCTGTACTTCAAGATGGCCGAGCGCCTCAACACGGTCCAGAACCAGATCACGTTGCGCAACCGCGTCATGCTCAAGGACAAGGGGGCCGGGCTCATCATCACGGGCGGGCAGGACAACGTCCAGGCCGTCGCCGGGCAGATGCTGCAGTTCTTCAGTGAACTGGGATTGCAGTTCCCGCAGTTTCCGTACATCGCGCACAGCCGCGGCTGGACAGCCGAAGACATGGAACGCAATGTCGAGGTCGTCCAGCACAGCAAGCCGTTGCACGACGGCGCGCGCGCCCTGCTCGATCGCTGCATCGACCTCGCCACGCGCCTGCAGGTGGGTGCCGCTCCGCGCTTCGAGCGCGCGGGCCGCAAGGCAGCAGGTATCGAGCGCCGCAACGCACCTGCAAGCGATTGATTTGCGACGGGAGAATTTCGATGAAGACGCGCATCGCGGTGCTGATCGGCGTGTTGATGATTTCCCGGCTGGCCCTGGCCGCGGAGAAAGAGGCTCCGCTGGAGAGCGGGCGCCTGGCATTGCCTGACTTCCATTCGCTCGAGTCGCAGGCGACCGAGAGCACGGTCGTGACCGTGGGTCCGTGGTTGCTGCACTTCGCCAGCCATTGCGTCGACCGCAACGACCCGGACGGCGCCACGACCCAGCGCGTGCTCGCCAACATCAGGAGCATCACCATCCACAGTTACGAGTTCGATCGTGACTTCGTCTATTCGCAGGGCGACGTCGACGCCGTGCGCGCGCAATTGCGCGCTGCCAACTGGAGTCGCCTGGCACAGGTGCGCAACAAGACTCGCGAAAATGTCGATCCAGAAGACCTGCAGCGTCTCAGCTCGCACCTCGACATACCGGGCCTGCGGGTCACCCCCACCGACGCGGAGCGCAATCCGCCTGCGACATGACCGCCGGGTCGGCTATCCTTGATCGGATATGCCGCTCAAACTCACGAACAACCTGGAATCCCCGCGCCTCCTGATTCGATTGGCGACCGAAGCGGACCTGCCCTCGCTCCTCGACGTGAACGGCGACGATGCCGTGACGCACTACCTGCCCTACGCCAGCTGGCGCGGCATCGAGGATGCGCGCGCCTGGTTTGCGCGCATGAACGCGCTGCAGGCCGCAGGAGGCTCCTTGCAGTACGTCATCGTTGAAAAGCGCGCCGGCAACGCGATCGGGACCTGCCTGCTGTTCCGCCATGAGGAGTCGAGTGCACGCGCCGAACTGGGCTACGTGCTCGGTCGCGCCCATTGGGGCCATGGCTACATGCACGAAGCGCTGCGTCGGCTCATCGACTGCGCATTCAGTGAGTTGTCGTTGCGGCGTCTGGAAGCCGAGGTCGATCCGCGCAATGTGCGTTCGGCGCGCGTGTTGATGCAGCTCGGATTCACGCAGGAAGGCCTGCTGCGCGAACGCTGGTTGACGCGCGGCGTGCCCTGCAGCGTCAACGCCTATGGCTTGCTGCAGCGGGAGTGGAAGCCGTTGGCGTAGCTCGCACTCGCTAGCCGCGACGTTCGGCCGTCTGTTCGCGATTCTCCCGGTACCGCATCGGCAAGCCTGTTCACGCGGCGATTTTCATGCGCTCAGCACAGTGCCGAGCTGCGCGGCAATGAGCGCGCCGAAAGCCGGCTTGCCGGCTTGCTGAGCCTGCAGTTGGAGCAGCAGGTCTTCGATCGCGATCGCATCACCGAAAAGTCTTCCCTGGGCAATATCGCACCCCCACATGCGCAGCGGCAGCACCTGGTTCGCGCGCTCGACCCCCTCCGCAACCACCTGCAATCCCAGGCCGTGCCCCATGTCGATGATGGTGCGCACGAGCGTAGCATCCGCCGGATCGTCGGCGAGGTCGCGCACGAACGACTGGTCGATCTTCAGCGTGCCGATCGGAAACTGTTGCAACGCCGAGAGCGATGAATATCCGGTGCCGAAATCGTCGATAGACAGGTGCAACCCCATGTTGGCCAGCTGCGTCAACATTTCGATGGTCCGCCGCGGATCGGCCATCAACGTCGATTCGGTGATCTCGAGCTCCAGGCTTTGTGGCGGAACATTGTGCCGCTCGAAGAGTGACCGGCAGTTGAGCAGGAACCCCGCGTGGCGCAATTGCTTCAGCGACAGATTCAGCGCGATGCGGCCGGGATTGCCGACGGCCGCGCGCAGCAGGTTCAGGTCGATGCACACGCGCTCGAGTACCCACTCGCCGATCGCGCTGATGAGATTGTTCTCCTCGGCCATCGGGATGAACTGCGAGGGCGGAATATCGCCGTGCCCCGGCAAGCGCCAGCGCAACAGCGCCTCGGCGCCGATGATGCGCCCGTCGCGTAAATCGATTTTGGGCTGGTAGTGCACGACGAACTCGTCGCGCTCGACGGCGCGGCGCAGCTTGCTCTTCAGCATTAGCCGCTCGACCGCGGCCGCGTTCATTTCCTGCGAGTAGAACGCGAAGGTGTTGCCACCGTTTTGCTTGGAGTAGTACATCGCCGCGTCGGCATTGCGGATCAGGTCGATGACGTTGTCCGCATCGCGCGGACAGAAGGCCACGCCGATGCTGACGGTCAGGAACACTTCCTGCTGGTTGATGTGAAAGGCCGCGCCCGCGGCGTCGAGCACGGTGCGTGCCAGCTGCGAGACCTGCTCGCCTGCGACGGTGGCATCGGCGCTCAGGCCGTCGACGAACAGCGCGAACTCATCGCCCGCCAGCCTTCCCAGCACCGCGTCGCTGCTCAGCACGCGCGTCAGGCGTTCGGTCAGCACTTCGAGCACGCGATCGCCCGACGCATGACCGAAGGTGTCATTCACTTCCTTGAAACGATCCATGTCGATGTACAGCAGCGCGACGCCCAGTCCGACCCGGCGCGCACGCGCGATCACCTGCTGGAGCAGGTGCTGGAACTGCATGCGGTTCGGAATCTTGGTCAGCGCGTCGTAGCGCGCGAGATAGCGGATGCGCCGCTCGGCGCGCTTGCGCTCGGTGATGTCGCGCGCCACGTAGATGTCACTGGCGAACTGCGCATCGACGCTCTCGACCGCGGAAGCCACGAACGAAACGGGAATCGTCTGCCCGGCGCGCGTGCGCAACACCGTCTCGCCGGTATCGCGGGCCGCCGCCAGCGGATCGCCGCCGCCTTCGCCGGCCGTGGCCAGCAACGATCCGACGCGCATGCCGCTCAGCTCCGCGCTCGAGTACCCGGTCATTCGCTGCGCGGCATCGTTGACGATGCGGATCTCGCCGTCGGGCGCGACCACGAACACGCTGTCACTCATGCCGTTCAGCACGCTGTGGAGGTAATCGCGGCTGTACGTTGTTTCGTACAACGCCACGCGCATGTTCTCGAAAGCGTTCAGCAGGCGGCCCATGTGACCGCTCACGCCGCCTTCTATCGGTTGCGAGAATTCACCGCGCCCCAGCCGCTCGACCGCGCCGATCAGCTGTTCGACCCCATCCTGCAGCCGCTGGCGTTCACTCCAGGACCATAGGGCCGCGGCGCAAGCGCCGCCCAGGGTCAACAGGCCGGCAGTCCACAGCAGTGGAACGGGGACGGCGTCATGCATCACGGCCACCGCGACCCATCCGGCCAGCGCCAGGCCCAACGCAAGGGTTGCCACAAAGCGGCTTAAATGCTGAAGGCTACGCACGTCTCCCCTCTCCGGCAGCTTAGAATCATGCCCGATGGCCGTCCAAACCGCCAATTCCAGGTCTCCGGGCACGCCCCTATCGCCGCTGGAGCTGACCGGCCGCGCCCGCACGCATGTGGTGCAGATGCCCGAATTCGGTTGCGAACTCGAACCGCAGGCCGCCGCCGCGCTGCGGGCGCTGCGCGCCGCGGCGGCCCATGATGGGTTGGACGTTCATGCCGTTTCCGGGTTTCGCGATTTCGATCGCCAGTTGTCGATCTGGAACGCCAAGTTCCGCGGCACGCGCGTACTGCTAGACGCCGACAGCCGTCCGCTGGATGCCGCCGATCTCGATGAGGCCCGGCGCGTCGCCGCAATACTGGTGTGGTCGGCGCTACCGGGCGCCAGCCGTCATCACTGGGGTAGCGACTGCGACGTGATCGATCGGCGCACGCTCGAAACGGGCGCAGCGGTCGAACTTCTGCCGGTCGACTATGCCGCGGGTGGACGCTACGCGTGCTTGTCGCAATGGCTCGAGGCGCACGCGCACGAGTTTGGATTCTTCCGGCCCTACGACTGCGATCGCGGCGGCGTGCAACCCGAACCGTGGCACCTGAGCTTTGCACCCATTGCAACGCCGTCGCTGGCGGCCCTGACGATGGAGATGTTGCGCGACGCACTCCGCGGCGCCGAACTCGATGGGAGCGCCACCGTAATGAAGCAACTGACGGATATCCACCGGCGCTACGTCGCGGCTGTCGCAATGCCCACCGCCGAGGCGCTCGCGGCCACTGCTAGTCCCGCAACCAGGCCCGCTTGAAATAGCCCAGCATCTGTCCGCGCACTTCGGCGAGCGTGTCCGGGCTCGCCGCGTACAACGGCGGATTCCGGCGCAGCATGCGCCAGCTCTCGCTGCGCAACACCTGCTCGAGGAATTTCAGGTTGCGCTCGATCGATTCCATGTACGGATTGCGTCCGTCGAACAGGATGTCGAGATAGCGATAGGCGCGGTTGAATTCGCCATCGAGCCGCTGGCGCCGGGTTTCATTCGCAAACTGCGGCGTCTGGCGCAGCAGGTCGAGGCCCGATGCATAGCGCACCTGTTCGGCGCTGGCATTCGTGTACGGCAGCGCCATGCCGGCGAGCACGAATTCCGGGTACAAGCGGTCGCGGCATTTTTCCAGGTAACAACGATCCGCCATCTGCGTGATCATGTCGGAGGTGCCAAGTAAATGGCCGAGCCGCACATCGCGCGCGTCTGCGAGGACCAGTTCGCTGAACGGTTTTTCGTAGCCGGTGTAATGCAGGATCTGGCTCGCGGGTTCGACCCAGTGCGCCATGCCGATCTGCGGCAGGTAGCTGCGCAGGAACTCAACGCCGCGCGACACGTGCGTGCGCGTGAATTCCGCGCCATTGCGTTGCCCGACATCGGTGCTGCGGCGCAGGTAACCAACGTCATGGAACAGCGCCATGATGACGCCGGCTATTGCGCGGTCGGGCCCAAGTTTCCACAGGGGTTCGACCTGGCGATCGTAGCCGGCGCAGATG
>JBEPVS010000081.1:0-11265 GCA_041690875.1 Gammaproteobacteria bacterium | reverse complement strand
GTCTATGGCATTGAACAGGATCTGCGCGGTTGCCTGTTTCTCGCAATCTCGCAATCGGGCAAGAGCCCCGACCTGCTCGCCAGCGTCGAGGCGGCGCGGCGCAGCGGCGCCACCGTCATCGCGCTCTGCAACGTGCCGGAGGCGCCGTTGTGTGCGGCCGCGGACTACGCCGTCCCGCTGCTGGCGGGCGCTGAACGCAGCGTGGCCGCGACCAAGTCGTACCTCGCCTCGCTTACCGCCATCGCGCACCTGACGGCCGAATGGACCGGCGACACGCAGCTGCGCGACGCACTGCGCTCGCTTCCCGCGGCGCTCGATGCGGCCTGGCAACTGGACTGGAGAGCGGCGCTGCCGCTGCTCGGCGGCGCGAGCCACTTGTACGTCATTGGCCGCGGGCTCGGCCTCAGCGTGGCACAAGAGGCAGCGCTCAAATGCAAGGAAACCTGTGCGCTGCATGCGGAGGCCTACAGCGGCGCGGAAGTACGCCATGGGCCGCTGGCGCTGCTCGGGCCGGGATTTCCGGCGTTGATCCTCGCGCAGGATGACGCGACGCGAGCCGGCCTCGTTGTGCTGGCGGCGGAGCTGGCAGCCCGCGGCGTCGACGTGCTGATTGCCGGCGCGACCGCCGCGGGCGCGATCGAGTTGCCGACCCGCGCGGCGCCGGCCTCCATCGCGCCGATCCTGCTGGCCGCCAGCACCTATCGCCTGCTGGCGGCGCTCGCGCGCTTGCGCGGCCTCGATCCCGATCGGCCACCGCATCTGCACAAGGTCACCGAGACCGTATGAGCATCACGGCATTCATCAATGGCCCGATATTGACTGGCGACACTTTCGTGCGCGGCGCGGCGTTACTGATCGAACGCGGCCAAATCCTCGACATCGCAAAGACCGATGACAAACGCGTGTGCGACGCGACGCAGATCGACCTGCGCGGACGCATGCTGCTGCCGGGATTCGTCGACGTACAGGTCAATGGCGGCGGCGGCGTGTTGTTCAACGATGTGCCAACTGTCGATGGGATCCGGCGCATTGCGCGCGCGCACGCGCGCTTCGGAACGATCGGCTTCCTGCCCACGCTGATCAGCGATGACCTCGGCGTCGTCGCCACGGCTATCGGCGCTGTTGACGCGGCGATCGCGGCGGGCGTGCCCGGCGTGCTGGGCATTCACATTGAAGGTCCGTACCTGAACGAGCGGCGCAAGGGCGTGCACAACGCCGCGCATTTCCTCGAGCTTGGGCGCGAGGCGGTCGCACTGCTCAGTTCGTTGCGTCGTGGCGTGACGCTGTTGACGCTTGCGCCGGAACTGGCGAAACCGGAAGCACTCGACCAACTCGCCGCGGCGGGCGTGATCCTATCGGCCGGCCACACCAATGCGACCGCGACCGAAATCGACACCGCGCGGCGCCATGGCCTGCGCGGCTTCACGCATCTGTTCAACGCGATGTCGCAGCTGACTGCGCGCGAGCCCGGCGCGGTCGGCGCTGCGCTCGCGGAAGATGATTCCTATTGCGGCATGATCGTCGACGGCCGCCACGTCGATCCGCGCGTGCTGCAGATCGCATTGCGGGCGCGGCGGCACGAGCGCTTCATGCTGGTCACCGATGCGATGCCGCCGGTCGGAACGAGCGCGACGAGTTTTGAATTGCAGGGGCGCACGATCACTGTTGCCGATGGCGTGTGCGTGGACGAGCAAGGCACGCTCGCGGGCACCGCGCTGGACATGAGTCTCGCCGTGCGCAATGCGATCTCGATGCTCGGGCTCCCGCCGGCAAGCGCCGTGCGCATGGCGAGCGAGTATCCGGCCCAATTCCTCGGATTGGGCTCGAGCCACGGGCGGCTCGCGCCCGGCTGCCGCGCGGATCTGCTGATTGCCGATGCCGGGTACAATGTGCTGGAGACATGGATCGGCGGCAATCGCATTGACACCTGAAGCAAACCAGCCCCTGCGCGGCGGCGCGGCCCGCACTTGCCGCCTGGCGCCGTGGATCATCGGTTGCGCTGGCTTGTTCCCGGTCGTTGCGGCAAGCAACACCGGGGTGTCGATCCATCCTTGTCAGGGCGTGCCGGTGCAACCCACCGACGCACAGAAGGCCAGCGCGGATCCGTACCAGAGTTGGATGCACGAATGGCTGCGGCTCGACTGGGCCCAGCTGTGCCGCTACGAGCCGGCCAACGCGCAACTGCCAGTCGCGACAAACAGCCGTGTCGTTTTCTTCGGCGATTCGATCACCGACAACTGGATCAACCTCGATCCGGCACTGTTCACCGGAGACCGGCTCGATCGCGGCATCAGCGGCCAGACGACCGGACAGATGCTGCTGCGCTTTCGCGCCGACGTGCTGGAGCTCCATCCGGCGGTGGTGCACATCCTCGCGGGCACGAACGACATCGCGGGCAACACCGGTTCGACGTCGCTCGCGATCATCGAAGGAAACATCGCGTCGATGGCCGAACTGGCGCGCGCGCACGGCGTGCGCGTGATTATCTCGTCGATATTGCCCGTGGCGCAGTACGGCTGGCACTCGCAGGTGCAGCCGATCGAGACGATCAAGGCGCTCAACGAATGGCTACGCAGTTACGCTGCGCGTGAGCATCACATTTTTGTCGACTACTACGCCGTGCTCGACGACGGCCACGGCGGATTCAAGGCGGCGCTCGCTTTTGACGGAGTGCATCCGAACCGCGAAGGTTACGCTGCGATGCACGCACTTGCGGAAGCGGCGATCGCGAAGGCGTTGTCGAGCCGCTAGCCGACCCACACGCGCGCGTTGCGGAACAGCCGCATCCAGCCGCTGTCTTCACCGGCATCGCGCGGATACCACGAATTCTGCACCGTGCGATAAACGCGCGCGGGATGCGGCATGATGATCGTCGCGCGGCCATCGGGCGTGGTCAGCGCCGCCAGTGCGCCGGGTGCGCCATTCGGATTGGCCGGATACAAGCGCGCGGCGTTGCCGCGCCCGTCGCTGTAGCGACAGGCGATGAGGCCCTGGTCCACGCAACGCTGCTGGTCCGCATCGCTTGCAAACGCAGCACGGCCCTCGCCGTGGGCGACGGCGATCGGCAACACTGAACCGGCCATGCCGGCGAGCAGCACCGACGGAGAATCCAGGATTTCAACGAGGCTCAGGCGCGCCTCGAACTGCTCGCTGCGGTTACGCAGGAACGTTGGCCATCCTGCCCCGCCCGGGATCAACTCGCGCAGCAGCGCCAGCATCTGGCATCCGTTGCACACGCCGAGCGTAAACGTGTCGCCGCGCGCAAAAAAATCGGCAAAGTCGCGACACGTCGCTTCGTGAAACAGGATCGATTGCGCCCAGCCGCCGCCGGCGCCGAGCACATCGCCGTACGAAAATCCGCCGCAGGCGATCAGACCCCTGAAGCCACGCAGGTTGCGCCGCCCGCCGAGCAAGTCGCTCATGTGCACATCGTGCGGCTCGAAGCCGGCGCGCTCGAGGACGGCGGCCATCTCCACCTGGCTGTTGACGCCCTGCTCGCGCAGCACCGCCACCGCCGGGCGTGCGCCGTTGGAAATGTAGGGCGCAGCGATGTCTTGCTGCGGATCGAAACCCAGTTGCCAGCGCAGGCCGGGCGCCGCGCTGTCGAGCGCAGCGGCCTGCTCTTCATCGGCGCATTCGGGATCATCGCGGAGTCGGCGCATCTGCCAGGAAGTACCCGACCACGCGCGGCGCAGTTCGACCCAGGGTTCATCGAGCGATTCTTCGCCGACGGTGAAACGGAATCGCAATTCGGCGAGCGGGCGTCCGATGACGCGGCTGCATTCCTGCAGGTTGTGAGCAGCGAGTTTCTGCCACACTTCGTGCAATTGCGCGGTCGATACCTGCAGCACGACGCCGCACTCTTCGCTGAATAATTGCGCGAGCGCGGTTCCGCGTGCGGGATCGAGCGTCACTTCGAAGCCACAATGGCTGGCGAATGCCATTTCCGCCAGCGTGGCCGAAAGGCCGCCATCGCTCCGATCGTGGTAGGCGTACACGAGGCCCCGCGCGCGCAACGCCGCCAGCGCCTGCGAGAAGCGCCGCAGCAAGTCGGGATTGTCCATGTCTGCGCACGCGCCACCCTGCGCTCCATAGACCTGCGCGAGTGCCGAGGCGCCCAGGCGATTGCGGCTCTCGCCCAGATCGATGAGCAACAACGATGTCGGGCCGGCATCCAGCCGAAGCAGCGGTGTCAACGTGCGGCGCACGTCGCCGACCGGTGCGAATGCCGAGACGATCAACGACATCGGCGCGACCACCGACTGCGCCGCGCCATCCTGCTGCCACGCGGTCTTCATCGACAGCGAATCCTTGCCGACGGGAATCGCGATGCCGAGCGCGGGGCAAAACTCCTCGCCGATGGCGCGCACAGCGGCGTACAGCGCCGCGTCCTCGCCCGGTTCGCCACAGGCCGCCATCCAGTTTGCGGAAAGCCGGATGTCGCTTAAGCCTGCCACGTCGGCTGAGAGTATGTTTGTGATGGCTTCCGCAACCGCCAATCGCGCCGAAGCGGCCGCATCGAGCAGGGCGACCGGCGTTCGCTCGCCCATCGCCATCGCTTCACCGTTGTGGTGGCTGTAGTCGCTGAGCGTGACGCCCGCATCGGCAACCGGCACTTGCCACGGCCCCACCAGCTGATCGCGGCTGACGAGGCCTCCGACGGTACGATCGCCAATCGTGATGAGGAAGGTCTTGTCCGCGACAGCGGGCAGCCGCAGCACGCGATAGAGTGCTTCGCGCAGGTTCACGGCCGAAAATTCGCCGTCGATCGGCGCTGGCGCCGCGATGCTGCGCACGTCGCGGCGCATTTGCGGCAGCTTGCCGAGCAACGCGTCGATCGGCATGTGCACGGCGTCCGCGTTGAGCAATGCGTCGCTGACGATGAGTTCGCCATCGGCGGTTGTCGCGCCGATGACCGCAAACGGACAACGCTCGCGCTGCGCAATCGCGGTGAAGCGCGCAAGGCCATCGGCGCGGAGCGCCAATACGTAACGCTCCTGCGCTTCATTGCACCAGATCTCGAGCGGCGACATGCCCGGCTCGGCGTTCGGCACCGCGCGCAGGTCGACGCGCGCGCCGCGCGCGCTGTGCGCCACCGCTTCCGGCACCGCATTGGCGAGTCCGCCGGCGCCGACATCGTGGATCAATTCGATCGGATTGGCATCGCCCAGCGCCCAGCAGGCGTCAATGACTTCCTGCGCGCGTCGCTGCATCTCCGGATTACCGCGTTGCACCGAGGCAAAATCGAGATCCTCGGTGGTGGCGCCACTGCCCATGGAAGAAGCCGCGCCGCCCCCCAAGCCAATCAGCATCGCGGGCCCGCCGAGCACGACGAGCGGCGCGCCGACGGAGACTTCGCCCTTCAACGCGTGCATGCGGCGCACATTGCCCAGTCCGCCGGCAATCATGATCGGCTTGTGGTAACCGCGCGCGCGGCCCGGCGCATCGCCGGCGAGCTGTTGCTCGAAGGTGCGGAAGTAACCGTTGATGCAGGGCCGCCCGAATTCATTGTTGAACGCCGCGGCGCCGATCGGTCCATCAAGCATGATCTCAAGCGCCGAGGCGATGCGCGCTGGCGAACCGATGCTCTGCTCCCACGGCTGTTCGTGTCCCGGAATGCGCAGGTGCGAGACCGAGTAACCGACAAGCCCGGCCTTCGGTTTTGCGCCCAGCCCGGTGGCACCTTCGTCACGGATTTCTCCGCCCGCGCCGGTCGCGGCGCCCGGAAACGGCGCAATCGCCGTCGGATGATTGTGCGTCTCGACCTTGACCAGGATATCGACCGGCTCGTCATGGCCGTGGTAAACACCGGTGCCGGGGTCAGGAAAATATCTCGTCGCCACGGCGCCCGCAAGCACCGCGGCGTTGTCACGATAGGCTGACAACACACCGTCTGGCGCGTGCGCATGCGTGTTGCGGATCATCGCGAATAACGACTTCGCCTGCGCGACGCCGTCTATGGTGAACTCGGCATTGAAGATCTTGTGGCGACAATGCTCGGAGTTCGCCTGCGCGAACATCATCAGTTCGACGTCGGTCGGATCGCGCTTGAGGCGCTGGAACGTCTCGAGCAGGTACTCGATCTCATCGTCCGCGAGCGCGAGTGCCATGTCGCGATTGGCCGCGGCAAGCGCCGCGCGCCCGCCTGCAATCGCAATGCGCCTCAGTGGCGCGGGCGCGCCCGCATTGAACAGCGCCGCAGCCGATGCTGCACTCGGCAATACCGCCTCGGTCATGCGATCGTGGAGCGGCGCGCCGAGCACCGCGGTCGGCGCTCTCGAGGCGCCTTCCAGTTTGTACTGGATGCCGCGCTCGATGCGGCGTACGAAATTGAGTCCGCACACGAGCGCGATATCGGTGGCCTTGCTCGACCAGGGCGAAATCGTGCCGGGGCGCGGTAACACCAGCAGCGTGCCGGGGTCCTCGGTAAACGGAGCGTCGTTCGCTACGCTCAGCAGGCGCCGTACTTGCGATCGCTGCGCGTCATCGAGCGGCGCCGCACTGTCGATGAAGTACAGGTAGCGTGCCTGCAGGCCTTGCACACCGGCGTCGGTGCGCTGGAGCTTCGCCAGGAGCCGTGGGGCGCGGGAGGCCCCCCCCCCCCGCGCGCCCGGCCGGGACCACCCCCACAACATCCGCGGGCCGGAATCGCCGGCCGGAGTGGAGAATGCGGATCCGGGGAACGATGCGATATTGCTGCCCTCGAGCGCGACGATCTTGCTGACGCCTTGCTTACGCACTTCGTCAATGCGCACAACTGACTGAACCGGCAGGAAACTGCGCTTGACGCCGGCAAATTCGGTCTTGATGCGCTCCTCGCCTGGATCGAGCACCACGGTCGAGCGTTCGCCGAAAACCAGCTCCTCGATCTCGACGAAACCGAGCAGGTTCCCATGGCTGACCTTGCGGGCATACACTTCGTAAACCTTGCCTTGGTTCACGAACATAATCTTGAAGATGTGATTGGATGCCATCTGTATCCGATTGCCGGGCCCCGGGTAGGCCCGCGCCGCTATTATATTGAGTCAACACCCTTTTTGCCGAGGATCGGGCAGATGGCTTTGCGCCTGACCATCATTAGCGAGCAGAACGCGGCGCTTGGCGACCGCGCCACGCTGATCCTTGACACGGCGGGCGGCACGATCGGCCGGGCCGACGACTGTGATTGGGTGCTGCCCGACCCGCACCGCTACATATCCGCCCATCATGCGCGCATTTCGTATCGCAACGGCAATTTCATCGTCGAGGATACGAGCACCAACGGCCTGTTCATCAACGATGAACTCGATCCGGTCGGCCGGCTAGGGCCACAGCCACTGCGGCCGGGTGACACCTTGCGCATGGGCAGCTATCGCATCGGCGTGCGCAATAACGAAGGCACGGTGACCGATCCTAGCGCGATCGTACCCTTCAGCATTCGTCCCGCGACCGACGGGCCCGGCGGCGCGCAACGTGACATCGGCGTTGACCTCAGCATCAGCGAACTGCTGACCAACGATTCAGACGTGAGCCCGTCGCGGCGGGCTTTCGACCCGTGGGGCAATCCGGTATCCGATTCCGCGCTGCTGCAATTCGACACGGCGCAAAAGGCCGTATCGCACAAGGCGCGAGCGCCCGCCTCCGCACGCTCCGCTGCGGTCAGTGCCGCAGCGAAGGCGACAACCAGGGCGCCCGGCACAGCGGCCGCGGCGCCGTCAACGAGATCTGCACCGGGAGATGCGGCTGCGGCTGCGGCCGTCGCAGCAGTCAATCCGTCCAGCACTGCCAGCGTTCCAGCACTCAGCGCGGCCGCAATGGCCAAGTCCGCAGTCGCCTTGGGTGGCGGCCTCGATGCTTTCTGCCGTGGAGCTGGCATGGACGCGCGCAAGCTGCCCGCCGATGCGCAGGAACGCCTGCTGCGGCTCGCAGGGCTGTTGCTGCGCGAAGCGCTGGTCGGCATCAAGGAGCTCGCACGCATGCAGCGCGAGATCCGCAAGGATTCCGGATTGCGCGTCGACGCCGACGACCCCGAACGTCTCGCGTTGCAGAATCTCGCCGTCGAGGAATTGATGGCGCGATTGCTGCTCGGCCACGACCAGCGCCAGCTCGATGCTGTGCAATGGTTGCGTGAATTGTTCGGGCTCGCCAGCCGCCACGATGCCGCGCTGATGCGTGCCCTGCGTCCCGCGCTGGTGGAATTCACGAAGCGGCTCGACCCGTCGCCGCAGAATCCGCGCAGCGCTGCGGCCGCGCGCTTCCGCAGCATCACGGACATGCCGGATGGACATTTGCCGCATCTGTTCCTGGAATCGCTGGCGCACAGTTTCAACGCCGAGATCGGCGGCGGGACGAAGGACGATTGAGGTTTTTCGTGGTGGCGGAGAGGGTGGGATTCGAACCCACGTGCCGGAATTACCCGACCATCCGATTTCGAGTCGGCGCCGTTATGACCACTTCGGTACCTCTCCAGGGCTGCATTTTTTCGAGCTGCTATTCTAGCTGAACCGAACGTTCCGTGAGGGTGTCCCGTGCCGCGAGCATTGACCAGGCTGGGGGTTCTCGCATCGCTCGGTTGCGCCGTGCTGGCCGCGTGCGACAACGCACCCGCTGGGTTGGAGCGCGTGCACGAGAGCGGCGAACTGCGGGTCGCAACCGTCAACGAACCGACCAGCTATTACCTCGGCGCGCATGGTCCGCAGGGCTTTGAATACCGGCTCGCGCACGCATTCGCGGACAGCCTGGGCGTACAGCTCGTCATCGTGCCGGTGCACGATCGCGCCAGCATGCGCGACATGCTGGCCGACGGGCGCGTCGACATCGCTGCGGCGGAACTGACCGCCGACGACTACTGGAAGCGCGCAGGTCTTGCCACTTCCAGCTACCGCGAAATCCAGCAATTGGTCGTGCAGCGGCGCGGACTGGCACCGATTCACAATATCTCAGGACTCAATGGAACGCGCATCGTCGCCCGCGAAGGCAGTCCGCAGCTCGAGCTGCTGCGGGGCCTGCGCGGAAGCGGCGCGACGTATCTGACCTGGACCGAGTTGCCGCGCGAGCAGGCCGATCCGCTCGATTGGGTCAATACCGGCGACGCCGATTACGCCATCATCGACCGCAGCGAGTTTTCATTCGCGCACCATTTGTATCCGGATGTGTCCGTGGCGTTCGCGCTGCCTGACCCGCGCTCCGTGCAATGGCTGGTGCGCCGTTCGGCGCTCGACCTGCGCGACGCGGCGAATCATTTTTTTGCCAGGGCGCACGACACGGGATTGTTGCAGCAGCTGATGCACAGCGCCGACGCCGAAGCCGGCGATTTCGAGTACCTGGAAGCGCGCCGTTTCCAGGACGACATCGCCAATCGCCTGCCGGACCTGCGCGATACGTTCACCGATGCGGCCAGCAGCCAGTCGATCGATTGGCGGCTGCTGGCCGCGGTCGGCTACCAGGAATCGCATTGGGATAATCACGCCGTTTCCGGTGATGGCGCGGCGGGCATCATGATGCTGACTCCAGCCACCGCCAAGGCGATGGGAGTTACCGATCGCACGAACGCGGCGCAGAACATCGCCGGTGGCGCGGCCTATCTTGCGCAGATGCTGCAGACAATTCCGGCGCGTATCGCCGAGCCCGACCGCACCTGGCTGGCGCTGGCGGCATACAACGTCGGCTTCGGTCATCTCGAGGACGCGCGCATCCTCGCGCAGACGCACGGCAAGAATCCGGATTCATGGGCCGACGTCAGCCAGGTGCTGCCATGGCTCGCGCAGGAACGCTGGTACGACCTCGCGCGGCGCGGCTACGCGCGAGGCTGGGAACCCGTGCGTTTCGTCGAACAGGTGCGCGGATACCTGGCCGTGCTCGAGTGGTACGGCGATGGCCGTCCTGCAGGTCTGTCGGCGGCGCCCGTGCTCATGACCCCGCCGGTGCTCGTTCCGGCGCCCGACCGATCAGCGCCGACGGGGTTCAAAAAAGTCCGTTAGCAACGCGGCGCACTCTTCCTGCAGCACGCCACCGAACACGTCGACGCGGTGGTTGAGCGCTGGCAGCGCGAAGGCATCAATGAGGCTTCCTGCTGCGCCGGCGCGCAAATCCCAGGCTCCGAACACGACGCGCCGCACGCGCGCATGGACGATCGCCGCGGCACACATCAGGCAGGGTTCCAGCGTCACGTACAACTCGGTGTCGTTGAGCCGATAGCTGCCCAGTGAGCGCGCACCGGCACGAAGCGCCTCGATCTCGGCGTGCGCGGTCGGATCGCAGCCGCTGATCGGGCGGTTTGCGCCGGTGGCGATGACCTGCCCGTCATGCACCAGCACCGCGCCGACCGGCACTTCGCGCGCATCGCCCGCGCGCCGCGCCTCGTCAATCGCCCTTTGCATGAAACCGATGTCTGTCGCCATCCATCTACCATACATTGGCACAGCGATCTTGAAATGGCTTATCGTGGCTTCCGCAACGGTCTTGGGGAGCCTCGGCAATACGCATGTTCAGGGCATTGGTGACAGACAACCGGAGCGGCACAGTGACCGCAACGGTCCAGGAACTCGAAGAGCGCGCGCTGCCCACCGGCGATGTGCGCGTCGCCGTTGATTTTTCATCGCTCAATTACAAGGACGGCCTGGTCGTCACCGGCGCCGGCGGATTGGTCAAGCAATATCCGCATGTGCCCGGCATCGATCTTGCCGGCACCGTGGTTGAAAGCCGCGATGCACGCTGGAAGAACGGCGCCAAAGTGCTACTGACGGGTTGGCGCGTCGGCGAGCTGCAATGGGGCGGCTACGCGCAACTCGCGCAGGTCAGCGGTGATTGGCTGGTGCCGCTGCCGGCCGCGCTCGATACGCACCAGGCGATGGCGATCGGCACGGCCGGATTCACCGCGATGCTCGCGGTCATGGCGCTCGAAGCACAGGGCATTCGCGCCGATGCAGGCGACGTGCTCGTCACGGGGGCCGCTGGCGGCGTCGGTTCGATCGCCACGGCGATCCTCTCGCATCTGGGTTACCGCGTGGTCGCCTCCACTGGGCGCGCTGAAGCGCACGAGTTCCTCCGCGGGCTCGGGGCCCGCGACATCATCGATCGATCGGCTTTTGCGGAGCCGGCGAAGCGGCCACTGGAATCGGAGCGCTGGGCCGCGTGCATCGATTCGGTCGGCGGCAACACGCTCGCACGCGTCATCGCGCAGATGCGCTACGGCGCCTCGGTCGCTGCGGTCGGGCTTGCCGGCGGGGCGAAGCTGGAACACAGCGTGATTCCGTTCATCCTGCGCAGCGTGAACCTGCTCGGCAT
>JBEPVS010000080.1:0-11292 GCA_041690875.1 Gammaproteobacteria bacterium | reverse complement strand
TCCCCGGCCTGATCGAGGGTGCCGCAGAGGGCGCAGGCCTCGGGCATCGGTTCCTGAAGCATTTGCAGCGCACGGGTGTACTGTTGCACCTGATCGATATCGCGCCGAGCGATCCAAAAGCCGATCCGGTGCGCGATGCGCGGGCGATCGTCGCGGAGCTGAAGAAGTTCGACAAGCACCTCGCAGCGAAGCCGCGCTGGCTCGTCATCAACAAACGCGACCTGCTTCCCGACGATGAAGCAGAGGCACTCGCGCGCGATATCGTGCGGCGGCTCCGCTACAAGGGGCCGGTGCACCTGATCTCGGCCGCAACGAACCGTGGCACGCGCGAGCTCGCCGAGGCCGTCATGAATTTCCTCGAACAGCACCGCGCCGGCGCGCCGCAGCGCACCTCGGCGCAGACGCGCAGCTCGGCGCAGCGCGCGCAGGCAAAGTAGCGATGCGCAACAGCAAGGTGCGGCAACGCATCGCCGCCGGCAAGCTCAAACTCCGCATCCGCGACTTGCGCAATCTCGGCGTGAAATCCGAGCAGTTGCTCGCAGGATTGGGCGTCTACACTGCCGATGAGCTGCGCCGGCAGGGCGCGGTGCGGTGTTTTGCCGAACTGAAGCGCTCAGGGATGGCGCCGTCGCTGAACCTGCTCTGGGCGCTCGCCGGTGCCCTGGATCCCTGGCCTGAAGGCACGCACTGGCGCGAGGTGGCGCGCGGCGAAGCGCGGCTCTCGCTGCTGCTGGCAGTCGATGATCTGGAGCCGGCGGCCCTGAACGATCAGGCCGCCAAAAGCCGCAGGATCAACCCAGTGCTTTGATGCGCGCGGACAGCCGGCTCTTGTGCCGATCGGCCTGGTTGCGGTGGATGATCTTCTTGTTGACGAGCGTATCGATCAGCGGCACCGCAGTCTTGAAGCTGGCGCGCGCATCGTCCTTCTTGCCGGCAGCCGCGGCATCGATGACGCGGCGAATCGCCGTGCGCATGCGCGAGCGCATTGCGACATTGCGTTCCCGGTGTACGGCCGCCTGTCGGGCCGCTTTTTCCGCTGATTTCGTGTTTGCCACGCGCTTCGCTCCGCCTGCCTTGATCCCCGAGCCCTTGAAAGGGCCGCGTAGTGTGCGTACCGCACCTCTCGTTGTCAATGCGGCTCCGGTATAGTCCTGAACACCCCATGAGCGGCCGAAAATCCGACATCCAGCGCACAGCGTCCAGCCGTCGCGGCAGCAGCCCGTGGTAGCGCCGCTGCGGCTGATTCGCGGCCCGTTGCAGGCGCTTGCGCCCAGTGTCCTGGCAATCGGCACTTTCGATGGGCTGCACCTCGGCCACGCAGCGTTGATCGCACGCGCCCGCGAGCGCGCCGCGCAACTGCAGATTGAATCTGGACTCCTTTCCTTCGAACCGATGCCGCGCGAAGTGCTGAACGCCGCCGATCCGCCGGCGCGGCTGACGAATTTTCGCGAGCGCTGGCGTCTGCTCGAACGCAGCGGATTGCAGCGACTCCACCTGCTCACTTTCAACAACGCGCTGCGCTCCAGGTCCGGCGAAGATTTCATGGCGCTGCTGCGCGCGCTCGGTGCGCGCGCCATCATCGTCGGGCACGATTTCCGCTTCGGGCGCGGGGGTCACGCCAGCGCCGAATGGTGTGCAACTGAGTCGCGCCGATATGGCTTCGAAGCACAGATCATCGCGCCGGTGATGGTCGCGGGCGAGCGCGTCAGTAGCGGCATGGTGCGCGCGGCGCTCGCCAGTGGTGACTTCAAGCGCGCGGCGCTGCTGTTGGGTCGAGCGTACACGATGCGCGCGCGCGTGCGCCGCGGCGAGCAACTCGGCCGCAAGCTCGGCTACCCGACCGCCAATCTCGCGATCGCGCGGCGGCGCACCCCGCTCGCCGGAATCTTCGCGGTGCGGGTGCGCGGCGACGCGCTGCCCGGCGGCGACACGCCTTCCGAGGCTGGCGGTACGCGGGGCTGGCCTGCGGTGGCGAGCCTCGGCACGCGACCCACCGTCGATGGCACCGTTCCGCTGCTCGAAGTGCACTTATTCGATTTCAACGGCGACCTCTACGGCGCCGAACTGGAGGTCGAGTTCGTGGCGCGGCTGCGTGACGAGCTGAAATTCGATTCCGTCGGGCTGATGGTCGAGCAGATGCACCGTGACGCGGCGGCGGCGCGCGCGGCGCTCAAGTAATATGAATGTCTGCCTTAATCGAGCCGTTGGGAATTCCGCCAAGTGACCGACTACAAGAGCACCGTCAACCTGCCGCAGACCGATTTTCCGATGAAGGCGGATCTCGCTCAGCGTGAGCCGAAGCAGCTGGCGCGCTGGGCCGAGCAGGACATCTACGGCGTCATTCGCAAGGCCTCGCGCGGCCGTCCGCCGTTCGTGCTGCACGATGGACCGCCGTACGCGAACGGCGTCATTCACCTGGGTCACGCGGTCAACAAGATCCTCAAGGATGTCATCGTCAAGGCGCGCACGATCGCAGGGTTCGACGCGCCTTACGTGCCGGGCTGGGATTGCCACGGATTGCCGATCGAGCTGGCGGTCGAGAAGAAACATGGAAGGCCCGGACACAAGCTCGATGCGCGCGCCTTTCGCGCGGCCTGCCGCGAGTTCGCCACGAAGCAGGTCGAGTCGCAGCGCGCCGACTTCAAGCGACTGGGCGTGTTCGGCGACTGGGAGCGGCCGTACCTCACGATGGATCCGCGCTATGAGGCGCAGCAGATTCGCGCGCTTGGCAAGATCATCGCGAACGGCCACCTGTACCGCGGCTTGAAACCCGTGCACTGGTGTCTTGATTGCCGTTCCGCGCTCGCCGAGGCCGAGGTTGAATACGAGGATCGCACTTCAACGGCGATCGACGTCGCCTTCCGCGTAGTCGACGTTGCCGATTTCCTGCGCCGCACCGGCATCGCGGCCGCCGCCCTGGGGGTAGCGCCCGTGTCGGTCGCGATCTGGACCACGACGCCGTGGACGCTGCCTGCGAACGAGGCGGTGACGCTGCGCGCCGACCTTGAATACAGCTGCGTGCTCGTGCATCGCAACGGCAAGCCCGAAGCGCTGGTGCTCGCCGACGGCTTGATGTCGCCGAGCCTGGCTCGCATGCAACTTACGGGCACCGTGCTTGGCCGCTGCGCGGGCGCGGCGCTTGAGGGTTTGAAGCTCGAGCATCCGTGGCTTGCGAAACAGGTGCCGGTGATCCTGGGCGATCACGTCACGCTCGAGGCGGGAACCGGCGCCGTGCACACTGCGCCGGCGCACGGCATCGAAGACTTCGTCGTCGGCAAGACCTATGCGTTACCAGTCGTCAACCCCGTGGGACCTGATGGGCGTTTCGCAGCAGGCACCGAACTGGTGGCAGGACTCAAGGTCGATGCGGCGGGTCCCGTGATCATTGCGCAGCTTGAAGAGCGCGGACGCTTGCTGCACCAGGAACCGCATGTGCACAGCTATCCGCATTGCTGGCGGCACAAGACGCCGGTGATTTTCCGCGCCACCTCCCAATGGTTCATCAGCATGGACAGTCATGGCCTGCGCGCCGGGGCGCTGCGCGACATCAAGCAGGTGAGATGGACGCCCGAGTGGGGCGAATCGCGCATCACCGGCATGATCGAGAATCGCCCGGACTGGTGCCTGTCGCGCCAGCGCACCTGGGGCGTGCCGATTGCGCTGTTCACGCACCGCGACACGGGCGCGCTGCATCCGCGCACGCAGGAACTGATTGCCGACGTTGCCCAGCGCGTCGAACGCGACGGCATCGACGCCTGGTTTGCACTCGATCCGGCCGAATTGCTCGGCGCCGACGCGGAGCAGTACGAGAAGGCCAGCGATGTCATGGATGTGTGGGCCGACTCCGGTCTCTCGTTCGAATGCGTCGCCGCGCTGCGCGATGATTTCCATGCGCCGGTCGACTTGTACCTGGAAGGATCAGATCAGCATCGCGGCTGGTTCCACAGCTCGTTGCTGATGTCCGAAGCGTTGTATGCGCGCGCGCCGTATCGCGGCGTGCTGACGCACGGCTTCACGGTCGATGACAAAGGCCGGAAGATGTCCAAGTCGCTCGGCAACGGCATCGAGCCGCAGGACATCATGAAGACGCTCGGCGCCGACATGCTGCGGCTGTGGGTTGCGGCGACCGACTTCGCCAACGAGATGAGCCTGTCGCAGGAAATCCTCAGGCGCATGAGCGATTCCTACCGGCGCATGCGCAATACGTTGCGCTTCCTGCTCGGCAACCTGCACGGGTTTGAGCCCGGCAACGCACTGACGTTGAACGAACTGGTGGCCATCGACCAGTGGGCGATTTCTCGCGCACTCGAACTGCAGGGCGAGATAGAGGTGGCCTACCTTGAGTACCAGTTCCACCTGATTTACCAGAAAGTGCACAACTTTTGCGTCGTCGACCTCGGTGGTTTCTATCTCGACATCATCAAGGATCGTCTCTACACGACTCCGGTCGACGGGCGGCCGCGCCGCTCGGCGCAGACCGCGATGTGGCACATCGCCGAGGCGATGGTGCGCTGGCTGGCGCCGATCCTCTCGTTCACGGCCGAGGAAACCTGGCGGGAGTTGCCCGGCGCGCGCGCGGAATCGGTTTTTCTGTCGACGTGGTATGAGTTGCCCGCGATTGCGCCCGGCGCCGCGACCGCAAGCACTGCGCATGCTCAGATCGATTGGCCGGCGCTGATCGCACTGCGCACCGACGTCGCGCGCGAACTCGAACGGCTCCGCGTTGCCGGCGAAATCGGTGCGCCGCTGCAGGCCGAGCTCGACGTCTATTGCACGCCGCCGCAGTTCGCGCGGCTCAATGCGCTCGGGGACGAACTGCGTTTCCTGATGATCACTTCGAAGGCAAGTGTCCATCAGGTCGATGCGACGCCCGGCGGTGCCCCACCGAGTGGCACGGTGGAAGCCGCCTCGGTTCCGGGTGGCGGCGCCTGGCTGCGCGTGCAGCGGAGTGGCGCGACGAAGTGTGTGCGCTGCTGGCATTACCGCGAAGATGTCGGCGCCTCGAGCGAGCACCCGGAACTGTGCGGACGCTGCATCGGCAACATCAGTGGCCACGGCGAAATGCGCCGCTACGCATGATGAACACGGAGCAGGGCAACACCAGCCTGGTGCAACTGCGATGGCTGGCATTGACCGCCGCGGTGGTCGGGTTCGATCAGTGGACCAAGCAGCTCGTGGAACGCTCGATGCAGTTGTATGAAGCGCACTATTACTTGCCGGTGTTCAATATCGTGCGCGCCCACAATCGCGGCGCGGCCTTCAGCATGTTCGACGGGGCCTCCGGCTGGCAGCGCTGGGCATTCAGCGCATTGGCCGCGGTTGTCAGCGCGGCGCTCATCACGTGGCTCGCGCGACTCGACCGGCGCGCGAACCTGATGGCCGTGGCGCTGGCGCTGATCCTCGCCGGCGCCCTGGGCAACGTCATCGACCGCCTGCGGCTGGGCTACGTCGTGGACTTCCTGCAGGTGCATTGGCATCAGCATTATTTCCCCGCCTTCAACCTCGCAGATTCGGCGATCACGATCGGTGCGGCCTACATGCTGTTCGACGGCCTGCTGGCCGCGCGGCGCACTGCAAACTAGGGCCACGCGCCGCAATCATGCGCATCCTGCTCGCCAATCCGCGCGGATTCTGTGCTGGGGTCGATCGCGCCATTGAGATTGTCGAGCGCGCACTGGAGCTGTTCGGCGCGCCGATCCATGTGCGTCACGAAGTCGTGCACAACCGCAATGTCGTCGAGCGGCTGCGCGCGCTCGGCGCCGTGTTCGTCGAGGAACTCAACGAGGTGCCCGACGGTGGCACCGTGATCTTTTCGGCACATGGCGTGTCGACCGCCGTCGAGCGCGAGGCGCAGCGCCGCGGTTTGCAGGTCTTCGATGCCACCTGTCCGCTCGTCACCAAGGTGCACATGGAGGTCGCGCGATTCGCGCGCGAAGCGCGCGAGGTCGTCCTGATCGGCCATGCGGGACATCCGGAAGTGGAGGGCACGATGGGGCGCTTCGATGCCACGCTGGGTGGCAGCATCGTGCTGGTGGAAAACATCGCCGATGTCGGGCGGCTTGCGGTGCGCGATCCGGCGGCGCTCGCGTTCGTCACGCAGACGACGCTCTCGGTCGACGATACCGCGGCGATCGTCGATGCGCTGCGCCAGCGATTTCCCGCGCTGCAGGCGCCACGCAAGGAAGATATCTGCTACGCCACCCAGAATCGCCAGGACGCGGTCAAGCAGCTGCTCGAGAATTGTGATTTGCTGCTCGTGGTCGGTTCGAAGAGCAGCTCCAATTCCAATCGGCTGCGCGAACTCGCCGATCGCGCGGGCGTTCCCGGCTACCTGGTCGATGACGCCAACGACCTCCGGCGCGAGTGGCTCGACGGCGTTGACACGGTCGGCGTCACGGCGGGCGCATCGGCGCCAGAACAGCTGGTGCAGCAGGTGGTCGGGCGATTGCGTGAATGGGGTGGCGCGCCACCGGCTGAGTCCCAAGGCGAGCCGGAACACGTGGTTTTTGCGTTGCCCCGCGCGCTGCGGTAAAAGGTTCGTATGGGCACCGACGAACTCACCCGAGGCCACGTGGATGTCGCGGCGAGGCTGCAGGCGCGCGGTATCCGCGCGACCGCGCAGCGCTTGCAGATTGCCGAGCTGCTGCTGGCGGCGCCCCAGCACCGGTCGGCGGAGCAGATTGCCGACACGCTGCGCAGCCGCGGCATCGAGGTGTCGAAGGCCACCGTCTACAACACGCTGAACCTGTTTGCCGCCCGCGGGCTGATTCGCCAGCTGGCGATTGACGACACTCGCAGCTGGTTTGATTCGAATGTCGAGCCTCACTATCACTTCCATGATGAGACCACCGGTGCGCTGACCGACGTCGCGCTGCCCGAAGTCGAATTCAGCCGTTTGCCGGTCGTCCCGGCGGGCATGGAAGTCGCCAGCCTCGATCTGGTGATTCGGCTGCGCCCGAAAAGCTGACGAGCGCCTCACGCGGGGATGGCGCGCGTTGCCTGTGGAGCGGGCATTCTCTTAGAATGCCGCCCCCGCGGAGTTCCCTGTTGCCGGAGTAGCTCAGTTGGTAGAGCGGCGCATTCGTAATGCGTAGGTCGTAGGTTCGATTCCTATCTCCGGCACCATCCGGTCACATTCCCGAAGGGAAGCGGCGCTCGAGATGGCAACAACAACAAGCATGACCGCAACCAGGCCGCCCCTTTCGCATGTGCTGGCGTATGCCTCGATATTCGTACTGACCGCGGCGATGGTCGGCATGCACATCGTGGGTTCGCCCGCCTCCCACGAATCGGCAACTTTGCTGCTCGTCCTCAACGTCGCCTGCACGACGCTGTTGTCCGTTTACATCGCGATTCTCGCCGGTCGAAGTTTCCTCACCAGCGGCCAGCTGGCGCTGCTGGCCATCTGCACGGGAATGATCGTGTGGGGCATCTCGGCGTTCGTCGCGGTGATTGGCGAACACGTCGGCAACTTCAATATCACGATCCATAACCTGGGCGTGCTGATATCGGGGGCGTGCCATCTGACGGGCGCGATCGCGGTGACGCGCCGCGGCGACAAATCGCTGCGCGAGCCAGGCAAGTGGCTGGCTCTTGCCGTCGCCGTTAGTTTCGTTACCGTCGGTGCGATCTGGATGACGGCACTGGAAGGACGCTTTCCGCCGTTCTTCATCGAAGGAATCGGCGCCACGACACTCCGGACTGCGGTGCTGGCAACGTCGATCGTCATGTTCTCGGTCGCGGCTGCGCTGACGTGGGCGCGATACAACCGCACCGGATCGCGATTCCTGTTCTGGTATTCGAGCGGATTGGCGCTGGTCGCAGCGGGCGCGCTGGGATTGATCCTGCAACCGACACACGGCAGCTGGCTCGGCTGGGTTGCGCGCGCCACACAATATCTCGCCGGCATCTACATGATGATCGGCACGATCGCGAGCATGCGCGAAGTGGGCGCATTCGAGTTGTCGTTGGAGGAGCGGCTGATCCGGAGCGAGTTGGCGAGGCGCGAACAGGCCGACCTGATCCGCACGGTCAACGACAACACGAACGAACTCATTTTCATGAAGGACAACCTTGGCAACCTGACGTACGCGAACGCCGCCACGTTGCGCCTCATAGGCCGCGCGAACCTCGAAAAGCCCGCACCAGAGCATGAATTCATTTCCAAACCTGCCGAACAGGTGGCGATCTCCGGCAACGACCAGCGCGTGATGAGCACGGGCGCCGGCGTCGAAGCGGAAGAAAACTACACTGGTGCCGATGGCGTGCAACGCACGTACCTGTCGACCAAGAGCCCGTTGCGCGACCGCAGCGGGCAGATCATTGGCGTCATCGGCGTCAGCCGCGACATTTCCGAGCGGCTGGTCGCACGCGAGCGCCTGCACACCGCGCTCAAGTCGGCTGAATCAGCGAGCGCGGCGCTGCGCGAGGCCGACCTGCGCAAGGACGAATTCCTCGCGATGCTCGCGCACGAACTGCGCGGCCCACTGGCGCCGTTGCGCAACATGGTGGAGATATTGAAACGCAAGACCGAGAACGCGGACGTCGTCCAGTCCGCGGCGGGGATGATGGAGCGCCAGCTCGGACAGTTGGTCCGCCTGGTCGATGACCTGATCGATGTCAGCCGGATTACCCGCGGGCAGATCGAACTGCGCACAAAAACGGTCGACCTGTCCTCGATCATCCTCCAGTGCGTCGAAGCCTGCCGTCCGCTGGCGGAAGCGGCGAATCACGAGCTGAACGTGTCGCTGTGGCCGCAACCGATCCGGCTGCATGGCGATTCCGTGCGCTTGACGCAGGTGTTCAGCAACATCCTGAACAATGCCTGCAAGTACACGAAGCCGGGCGGCAAGATCCATCTCAGCAGCGAAGTGCATGAAGGCGAAGTGATCGTGACCGTGAAGGACAGCGGCATCGGCATTGCCCCCGACCAACTCAACGTCATCTTCGACCTGTTCGCGCAGATTGATCGCACGCTCGAACGGACGCAAAGCGGCCTGGGTATCGGTTTGACGCTGGTGAAACGTCTGACCGAGATGCACGGCGGCACGGTCAACGCGCACAGCGAGGGCCTGGGGACCGGCACGGAAATCGTCGTGCGCTTGCCGACGATCAACGAGACGATTGAATCGCCCGCGGCGCCGCACGGCGAAGCCGAACGAGCCGTTCCGGGCAGGCGCTTCCTCGTGGTTGATGACAACGAAGACTCTGCCTCATCGCTTGCGATGTTGCTGTCGCTCGACGGTCACGATGTGCAGATGGCGCACGATGGCGTTGCGGCGGTGAAGGCGGCGGAAAGTTTCCGGCCCGATGTCGTATTGCTTGACATCGGCCTGCCGCGACTGAATGGTTACGAGACATGCCGCCGCATGCGGGGCCAGAGTGCAGGCTCGAAACTCGTGATCGTCGCGCTGACGGGCTGGGGCCAGGAGGAAGACCGGCGCAAATCGAGGGAAGCGGGCTTCGATCACCACATGATCAAGCCCGTCGACTACGACGCGTTGAAGGAATGGCTCGCACTTCAACAGCGCGCGCCGCTAACCGGCTGAAGTGGCCGCGGGCCTCGCGCTCGCGGGCCGGTCACGATATATCCATTCGAATATAACGAGACATGCCGAGGGGCTCCCAATGATGAAGAAATGCGCCGCAGCGCTGGCGTGGCTGTTGATGCTGCCGTCCGGCGTACGCGCCGCGGGACAGGAGAACCAGGTCACGGTGTTCGCCGCAGCCTCGCTGACCAATGTTCTCCAGGAACTGGGCGACGAGTACACGAAGGCGAGCGGCACCAAGGTCGTCTTTTCGTTCGCATCGACGTCGATGCTGGCACGCCAAATCGAAAGCGGCGCGCACGCCGATGTGTTCTTCTCCGCCGACCAGGAGTGGATGGACTACCTCGACCAGCGCGGCCTGATCCGCAAGGGCACGCGCCAGAACCTGCTCGGCAATCGCCTCGCGCTGGTCGCGCCGGCGAACAGCACCATCTCACTGCATATCGAGCCGAACTTTCCGTTGCTGGCTGCACTGCATGGCGGGCGTCTCGCCACCGGCGATCCCGACTCTGTCCCCGTCGGCAAGTACGCGCGCTCGGCGCTGACGACGCTCGGCGTCTGGAACGACATTGCCGCCCGCTTGGTGCGCGCCGACAACGTGCGCACGGCGCTGGCCTTTGTGACGCGCGGTGAGACCCCGCTCGGCATCGTCTACCTAACCGACGCGAAGATCGAGCCGGGCGTGCGCGTCGTCGACGTATTTCCCGCCAACACGCATCGAGCGATAAATTATCCCTTGGGTTTGATAGGCAGTGCCAATGAACGGGCGTCGGCCTTCATCGACTACCTGCGGGGGCCGGCGGGTACGGCGGCATTCGAAAAATACGGTTTCATCGTCCTGCACTGAACAACAACGAGTACTGCACATGAATTCCATTCTTAAGGGCGGCGCGCACGCGGCGATCGCAATGTCCGCGGACAGTTTCTAGCGTTCGCAGGCGCATGGCGCTCGCGGCGTGTTCAGCGGCGGCGAATCGCGCGCCGCGCCGCGGTCGTGTCGGCCTGCAGGCTGTCGTCGGCCATGAATACGCGGTTGCGGCCCTGCCGCTTGGCCTCGTAGAGCGCGACGTCGGCGCGTGCGATCACTTCATCCAGTGATGCGGTTCGCTCGTGGCTGGACGCTACGCCAGCACTCAGGCTGACGCGCAGGCCTGCCGCCGCGGCCGAGTCCGGCAGCTCAATGTCCAGCGCCGCGGCGCGCAGCGATTCGACACGCGCCAGCGCCGCATCCAGCGGCTGTGCCGGCAGCAGCAGCAGGAATTCCTCGCCGCCCCAGCGGCCCATCGCTTCGCCATCCCGCAGCATGCTGCGGCTGATCGCCGCGAGTTCCTGCAGTACCCGATCGCCCACGGCGTGGCCGCAGACATCGTTGATCAACTTGAAGTGATCCAGGTCGACCAGCGCGACGATCAGCGGCGTGCTGGCCGTATTCGCGTCGTTCAAGGCTGCCGTGGCCAGTTCCGCAGTGCGCCGGCGGTTCGGCAGCTTCGTCAGCGAATCTTCGGTCGCGAGACGCTGCAGCGCCCGGCGGTGTCCGCTCCCGGCGAACAGGATGTAGCTCAGCAGCACGATCAGCGCGGCGCCGGCCGCAAGCAGGTCGGCGCGGCGATTGAGCTGGTCGCGCTGCAGATCCGAACGTTCGCGCGTCAGTGACAGTTCGCGCTGCAGCAAGGCATTGCGTTCCACTTCACTGTCGACGCGAAAGCGCGCGCGGAACACGCTTCCGCTGCGGGCCCGGTCCGCG
>JBEPVS010000079.1:0-11412 GCA_041690875.1 Gammaproteobacteria bacterium | reverse complement strand
CTCCAGACCCTGCCGTGGGCGATGATCTGGGCAGTGCCGGGTGCAGTCATGAATGCGAGATTACCCGCACCGCACTGCCAGCGCCACGCGGTGCTAACATGTTGCGGATGCAAGCGGGAGCCGTCACGGCGCAGGGCGCGATTTCCTACGAAAACCTGTGGCACGAGGGCCGCTGGCTGCACAACGCGACCGTCCGTGTCGACGCCAAAGGCAATATCGCGGATGTATCAACTGAGGGCCAAAGCGCCACGCCGCTTGTTTCCGGACTGACGCTGCCCGGGCTCGTCGACGCGCACTGCCATGCGTTCCAGCGGGCGCTCGGCGCCTGGACGCAGCGATCGGCCGGCACGCGTGATGATTTCTGGAGCTGGCGCGAAACGATGTACGCGCTGGCCGGACGGCTCGAACGTGACGATCTCGAAGCGATCACCGCGCGCTGCTACCTGGAGTTGCTGCGTGGTGGCTACACCTCGGTCGCCGAATTCCTCTACCTGCATCGCCTGCGCGGCCAGCGCGGCCAGCGCGAACTCGATGCCGACGCCGGCGTTGCCGCGGCAGCGCGTCGAACTGGCATGCGACTCACGCTGTTGCCGACGCTCTACCAGCATTCCGATTTCGGCGGCGCTCCGCCGAAACCGGGACAGCAACCGTTCGAGCGCGACGCGAATCGCTTCCTCGAAGACTGGCAGGAGTTGTGTCGGCGCTATCCAGCCGGCGGCGACGTTGCACTGGGCGTGGCTTACCACAGCCTGCGCGCGGTCGACATCGATACGATCGCGCGCGTGCAGGCGTCGCTGCAGGACGACGCGCGTTGCCGCTGCGTACACATACACGTCGCCGAGCAACCGGCCGAAGTCACCGGTTGCCTGCGACAACACGGATTGCCGCCCGTCGCGCTGCTCGCCTCGCGCGGTTTGCTGTCGGAGAAATGGGCGCTCGTGCACGCGACGCAATCGAGCGAAGCCGAATTCGCGCAGATCCATGCGGCGCAGGCCACCGTCGTGCTATGCCCGACGACAGAAGCCGACCTGGGCGATGGTTGCCCGGTCGTCGCACCATTCCTAGAAGCCGGCGGACAGATGGCCATTGGGTCGGACAGCAACATCGGACGCAGTTCGCTCGATGAATTGCGCCAGCTCGAGTGGTCGCAACGTCTGGCGCGCGGTCGGCGCAATGTTTTCAGTGGCGCTACCGAATGCGCCGCGGCCGATCGATTGTTCCGCATCGTGCATGCGGGCGGGCAACGCGCGATCGGCGCGGCGTCTGCGAGCGCGTCCGCAGCCGCAGCGGATTTCGTCACCTACGATGCGCAGGAAGGCGACTGGAATCTGCAGTTGAGCCCCGAATACCTGAGTGCGCTCGTCTTCGATGCGGTCGCGCCGCGTGCGCGGCAAGTGCTGGTCGGCGGGCGCTGGTTGATCCGCGACGGAATCCATGCGGAAGAAGCGGTCATCGAGGCGCGCTATCGCGAAACGATCAAACGGCTGCGGCCAGACATACTCCAGTGGAAAATAGCATGAACAAGGAACCCCCCCGTGTCATCCGCGCGCCGCGCGGCAAGACGCTCAGCGCGCGCTCATGGCTGACCGAAGCACCGCTTCGCATGCTGATGAATAATCTCGATCCCGACGTGGCAGAGCGGCCCGGCGACCTCGTCGTATACGGCGGCATCGGCAAGGCGGCGCGCAACTGGGCCTGCTTCGATGCGATCGTCGCGAGCTTGCGCGCACTCGGCGATGACGAGACGCTGCTGGTCCAGTCGGGCCGGCCGGTCGGTGTCTTCCGCACTCACGCCGACGCGCCGCGGGTACTGATTGCGAATTCGAACCTCGTGCCGCACTGGGCCACCTGGGAACACTTCAATGAACTCGACCGGCGCGGACTGATGATGTTCGGGCAGATGACCGCGGGGTCGTGGATCTACATCGGTTCGCAGGGCATAGTGCAAGGCACGTACGAGACTTTTGTCGAGATGGGCCGCCGGCATTTCGACGGCAAGCTCACCGGCCGCTGGGTGCTGACCGCAGGCCTCGGTGGCATGGGCGGGGCGCAGCCACTCGCCGCGACGATGGCGGGCGCGTCGATGCTCGCCATCGAGTGCCGGCAATCGAGCATCGACATGCGCTTGCGCACGCGCTATCTCGATCACCAGGCCAGCACGCTCGATGAAGCTCTCGAAATGATTGCGAGCGCCGGCGAAAGCGGCAAGGCCATCTCAGTAGGGCTGTGTGCGAATGCCGCCGATGTGCTGCCCGAACTCGTAAAGCGCGGCGTTCGGCCCGATGCGGTCACCGACCAGACTTCCGCGCACGACCCGGTACATGGCTACCTGCCTTCCGGCTGGACCGTCGCGCAGTGGGAGAGCCTGCAGAAATCCGATCCGGCGCGCGTCACCGCCGCCGCCAGCGAGTCGATGGCGGTGCATGTGCGTGCGATGCTGGAATTCAAGCGCATGGGCATTCCGACATTCGACTACGGCAACAACATCCGCCAGGTTGCGCTCGGCCAGGGCGTCAAGGACGCCTTTGATATTCCGGGTTTCGTGCCCGAGTACGTGCGGCCGTTGTTCTGCCGTGGCGTCGGGCCATTCCGTTGGGTAGCACTGTCGGGCGATCCGGATGACATCGCGAAGACCGACGCGAAGGTGCGCGAGTTGATCCCCAACGATGCGCACCTGCATCGCTGGCTCGACATGGCAAGAGAACGCATCCAGTTCCAGGGATTGCCCGCACGGATTTGCTGGGTCGGGCTCGGAGACCGGCACAGATTGGGCCTGGCGTTCAACGAGATGGTCGGCTCCGGTGAACTCGCGGGCCCGATCGTCATCGGGCGCGATCACCTCGACTCGGGCTCGGTTGCCAGCCCCAACCGCGAGACCGAGTCGATGCGCGACGGGTCGGATGCGGTGTCCGACTGGCCGCTGCTCAATGCGTTGCTGAACACTGCAAGCGGCGCCACGTGGGTATCAATCCACCATGGTGGCGGCGTTGGCATGGGTTATTCGCAGCATGCCGGCGTCGTGATCGTCTGCGACGGCACGCCGGCCGCGGCGCGCCGCATCGAACGCGTGCTGTGGAACGATCCGGCGACCGGCGTGATGCGCCACGCGGATGCCGGCTACGACATCGCGCTGCAATGCGCGCGCGAGCACAAGCTGAACCTGCCGATGTTGACCGGCAAGGCGGCGCAATGAGCGTGGGCCGCGGTGCTACCGCCGCCCTGCGCAGCCCGAAGCTGCGCGCCGGCGCGCTGACACTGGAGGCGCTGCGCGCCGCGTACGCCGCGCCGGTGACAATGCGGCTCTCGCGCGCCGACTCCGGGCGCGTGCGCCGTTCACGCGCTGTCATCGAGTCGCTGATTGCGCGCGGCGATACCGCGTACGGCGTGAACACCGGCTTCGGCTCGCTCGCAAGCAAGCGCATCCCGGCAGCCGACCTCGCGCAGCTGCAGCACAACCTCGTGCTGTCGCATTCGGCCGGCACCGGTGCACCGCTCAGCGATGAAGTGGTGCGATTGGTGCTGGTGCTGAAGATAGCGAGCCTCGCCCAGGGCTATTCAGGGGTTCGCGCGTCCACGCTGCGCGCCCTGCTGGCGTTATTGCGCGCCGGCGTCTATCCGTTGATTCCGGGCCAGGGTTCGGTGGGTGCATCCGGCGACCTGGCGCCGCTGGCGCACATGTCCGCCGTGCTGCTGGGCGTAGGCGAGGTGCGCTACCGCGGCCGCATCCACGATGCGAAGCGCGGGCTTAAGCTGGCCGGACTCCGTCCGCTGAAACTCGCCGCAAAGGAAGGCCTTGCGCTGCTGAACGGCACGCAGGTCTCGACGGCGCTGGCGCTCGCGGGCCTGTTCGCGATCGAAAATGTCTTCGCCGCCGCGCTGGTCACCGGCGCGATGTCGGTCGATGCAATGAAAGGGAGCGATGCGCCCTTCGATGCGCGCATCCATGCCGTGCGACGGCAGCCCGGCCAGATCGATGTGGCGGCGCAGCTGCGCGCGCTGTTGCGCGGCAGCCGCATCCGCGCCTCGCACCTCGATTGCGACCGCGTGCAGGACCCCTACTCGCTGCGCTGCCAGCCGCAGGTCATGGGCGCCTGCCTCGACCTGCTGCGCACGGCCGGCGCGACGCTGCTGCGCGAAGCAAATGCCGTGACCGACAATCCACTGGTGTTCGCGCGAGAAGACGATGTGCTGTCGGGCGGCAATTTTCACGCGGAACCGGTGGCGTTTGCGGCCGACCAGCTGGCGCTGGCGGTTGCCGAAGTGGGCTCGATCGCCGAGCGGCGCATCGCGCTGCTCGTCGACACGAAGATGAGTGGATTGCCGGCCTACCTCGTCGCCAACAGCGGCGTAAATTCCGGCTTCATGGTCGCGCAGGTGACGGCCGCGGCGCTGGCGTCCGAGAACAAGTCGCTCGCGCATCCTTCGAGCATTGACACGATTCCGACATCGGCCAACCAGGAAGACCATGTATCGATGGCGACCTACGCGGCGCGACGCTTGCTCGCGATGGCGGACAACGCCGCGGGCATCATCGCGATCGAACTGCTGGCCGCCGCCCAGGGACTCGACTTTCACCGTCCGTTGCGCAGCTCCGCGCCGCTCGAATCGGTGCGCGGCGTATTGCGCCGGCGCGTGCCCGGTTTGAAGTCCGATCGTTATTTCGCCCCCGACATCGCCTCAGCGCGCACGCTCGTCACGGGCGGCGCGTTGCGTGAACACATTCCGGCGCGGCTGTTCGGCTGAAGCGCGGCGCGAATCGATGCAACCGTGACGCAAACGGCACAGACATTTCCCACGCATACGGTGGTGTCTGGCGCTACGCCGCTGGTCATCAGCGTGCCGCATGGCGGTACGACGCTGCCACCGGAACTTGCCCCGCAACTCACGCCGCTGGCGCTCTCGGTGCCGGACACCGACTGGCACGTCGGCAAGCTGTACGACTTCGCGGCGACAGTCGGCGCAACGATGATCATGGCCCGTCAGTCGCGCTACCTGATCGACCTGAACCGCCCGCCCGATGATGCGGCGCTGTACACGGCGTCGCCTCAGACCGGATTGTGCCCGGCGTTGAGCTTTGCCGGCGAGCCACTCTACCTCGACGGACGCACTGCGGTTCCGGCGGTTGAAGTGGCGCGTCGTCGCGCGCAGTACTGGGAGCCCTACCATGCTGAATTGCGCGCGCGGCTCGATGCGGCGCGCACGCGGCATGGCCATGCGCTACTCGTCGACGCGCACTCGATTCGCAGCGTCGTGCCACGACTGTTCGAGGGCCGGCTGCCGGATATCAATATCGGCACCAACGACGGACGCTCCTGTTCGCCCCGCCTTGCCGAGGCGCTGCGTGCCCCGCTCGAGGCCGCGTCGCGATGGACACACGTTTTCAACGGACGATTCAAGGGCGGGCACATAACGCGTCATTACGGCCAGCCTGCGAGCAATGTCCACGCGCTGCAGATCGAACTCGCCCAAAGTGCCTATATGGAGGAGACCGGCACCGCGTACGACGCGACGCGCGCCGCCCCGCTGCGAGATCTGTTGCGAAGACTGCTTGAGACGCTGCTGTCGTGCAATCCCTGATCGATGCCGAGCGCCGCGTGCGCGCCGCGCTGGACGCGACACCCGACGCGGCATCGCTCCATGACGACCTGGGCACGATCCTCGCGCGGCAGGGACGCCACGCGGAGGCGATTCCGGCCTTCGAGCGCGCACTGCAACTCGATGTCCGCCTGCCGCACACGCGCAAACGGCTCGCAGATGCACTGGCGGCCAGCGGCCGTGGGCTGGAGGCTGACCAGCTCTACTCGCAGTACTTCGCGCAGGATCCAGACCGCCAGGCGATCGCCGACGGCGCCGAGCACCTGCAGGCGGGGCGCAAGAAAGAAGCCGCCGCGGCCTTCGAAGCGGTACTGCGCCGCAAACCCGATCACATCGATGCGATGCGCATGCTGGCGATGGCGCTGGCAGGCGATCCCACATCAATGGATGACGCGGAAGCGCTGTTGAGCAGGGTCACTGCGCTTGCGCCGGAATTCGCCGCCGCGTGGATCAACCTCGGCGCGCTGCATATCGACCAGAAGAAATGGGTCAAGGGTATCGAGAGTTTCCGCACGGCCACGCGCCTGGAGCCCGCGAACGCCACGGCCTGGTTTGGGCTCGCCAATGCGCTGGCACAAGCGGTCTATCCGGAGGAAAGCGTTGCCGCCTATCGGCGCGCCGTCGAGCTGAACCCCAACAATGCGCACGCGCACATGGGACTCGCGCATGAATTGAAGGCGATCGGCAGCCAGCAGGATGCGATCGCGGCCTACCGCGCGGCCATCGGGTTGCGACCGGAATTTGGCGAAGCGTACTGGAGCCTGGCCAATCTCAAGACCTTCCGGTTTGCGCCCGAGGAAGTCACTGCAATGCACGCGCAAGTGGACCGCGACACATTGACGCCATCGACGGCGGCGCATTTCTGCTTCGCGCTCGGCAAGGTTTACGAAGACGCAGCAGACTACGACACGGCCTGGCACTGGTATCACACCGGCAACCAGCGCCAGCGTCCGCTGGTCTCGCACGACCCGTTGGTGATGGAAGGACGGCATGAGGCCATCATGTCGACGTTCACCGGTGAATTCCTGCGCGCGCGCGCGGGCCAGGGGTTCGAAGCGCCCGATCCGATCTTCATCGTCGGACTGCATCGATCCGGATCGACACTGATCGAACAGATCCTGGCCTCGCATTCGCAAGTCGAGGGCACGGCGGAGTTGCCGAACCTGGGCAAGATCTCCGTCACCGTGGGCCGCTACCGTCCGGACAACGTGACATTTCCGGAGGCGGTCGTCGACCTGCGCCCCAAGGACTGGCGCGCATACGGCAAGCAATACATCGAGGACACGCGCCGCCATCGGCTGACGGACCGGCCGCGCTTCACCGATAAGCTGCCGAGCAATTTTCCGCTGATCGGATTCCTGCACCTGATCCTGCCGAACGCGCGCATCATCAATGCGCGCCGGCACCCACTCGACAGCCTGCTCGGAAACTACAAGCAACTCTACGGCGGTGGCCCAGACTACAGCTACGACATGGAGGAGCTGGCCGAATACTATCGCCACTACGATCGCCTCATGCAGCACTGGGAAAAAGTGCTGCCCGGCAAGGTGCTGACGGTGCACTACGAGGATACCGTCTCGGACCTCGAATCACAGGTGCGCCGTATCCTCGATCATTGCGGACTGCCGTTCGAGGAATCGTGCCTGCACTACTACCGCAACACGCGCGCGGTGAAGACTGCGAGTTCCGAGCAGGTGCGGCGGCCGATCTACACCGATGCACTGGGCACCTGGCGGCGCTATGACAAGCACCTGGGCCTTTGGAAGACGGAGCTCGCCGACATTATCAATGCGCTGCCGGAACGCGTGCGCAATGCGGGGCAACGGCCGTCATGACGATCGTGCGCTGGTTCAGTCGAACGGCCACGGCGCCAGTCCGTGGATCGCGTTGCGAATATCTCGCGTGAAGTTGACCGATATCAGCGTCTCATTCCCCTTCAGATCATAGATCGTGACTGTCGAGGGCGATGAGCCGCCGGCGACGATCGTGTCGCTAAGCGCGCACAAGCCACGGGCAAATCCCTGCCGCGCGATGCCGCTCGCGTCGGCGTCGCGATATGTCAGCGTTTCCACATCGTACGTCGGCACCTTGATGATGCGATCCTCGACCTCGTCGCGCCCGGAATAGCGCAACGTACCCGCCTGCGTATCGTTGAACAGCACGCCGTTGCGGAACGGACGCGCGTTGTGCGTGCCCTCCGGCAATTCCACCGACATCGCGATGTGTTTTCCATTGAACAGCAGCATCCCGCCGGTATGGAGTCCGCTGATGTACATGCCCGTCGCGTCGGCATACACGTTGTTGAAGTGCAGTTTGTTCAGCGGCAGCGGACCGCTGGCGCCCATCGGATCGAAGCGCGAAAAAAAGAATTTATAGTTCCGCTGCTGCACGTTCATGGCCCAGTCGAACGAACGCTTATCGAGATTGAACCCAAGGATGCTGTCGAATCCCGTCGAGGTCAGGAACAACTCGCGGTCATTGACGCAGATTTCGTGGCAGTGCCGCAGGTACGGGCTGCGCCACGAGCCGACACGGCGAAAATCGGGTGTGTAGGCGAACAGCTCATCACTCGATGCCATGTAGACGAGATCGCTGTCGAATGCGATGCCGCGCAGGCCACGATCCCAGCCCCGCCCCTGCCAATCGATGTCGACTGTGTTCCAGTCAATCGGCTGCACGACGTCGCGCGATTGCAGGTCGATCAGGTAGACGCCGCCGTGGCTCTCGCCCTTCTGGCTACCGCGCACGACCGACGAGGCCACGAGTCGCTTGATGCCCAAGTGCCCGCCCCGCGTTGTCGCCGCTGTCGCAGCCTAGAATTTCTTGCGGATCGTCAGGCCGATGTTGCGCGGCCGGAAGCGCGCCTGCAGCTCCTGATAGCGCGGATCATTGAACAGGGTCGCGTATGACTCTTCACCGGTAGATATCCAGTTGGAACCCTTGGAATCCCAGACGTTATCGACCTTCAGCGAGATTTCCGTTTCGCTCGGCAGCGTGATGCCAACCTGGAACTTGCCGAAGTTCCAAGGCTGCACCCTGCCGCGCTGACCGCCTTCGGAGGCGCGAGTCAGACTCTGGTATTCATAAGATTGATGGCTGTAGTCGAACCGCGTCCACAGCTCGCCGCCAAACGGCTTCCAGCCAAAGTCATATTCAATGCCAGCGTTTGCCTTGAATTTCGGCGCACCGACCATTTGCGTGCCGGCGGGAAGGACATCGCCATCCGGATAATGCACGTCCTCGGTCAGCTTCGGGTCCGCTCCCGTCAGGTTGAAATCGATCTTCACGTGCCGTGAAAGCTTGGCCGCAGCGCTGATCTCGATTCCCTTTGTTTCGGCCGTGCCGCCGTTGATCGTGCCATGCACCCACCATGGCTCTCCGCCCGCGTGGGTGCTCTCTAGCTGGATATCGTTCCAGCGCATCAGGAACGCGGATATGTTCAGCGTGAGCCGCTTGTCGAACCACTGGCTCTTGAGGCCGAGCTCGTAGTTGAGCAATTTGTCGGGCCCGTACTTGAGCGGAATCAAGCCGCTGCTGGCGGCACGCTGGCTGTTCTGCCCACCCAGGCGGAAACCCTGGCTGAACAACGCGTACGCCATGACGTCCTTGTTGAACTTGTACTGCGTGCCCAGCTTGAACAGCGTCGCGCTGTCATTGCCGTTTCTTTGGTTCTCGCCCAATGCATTCACCAGAACGCCCAACGGCTGATCGTAGTTCTGATTAATCGTGCGGTTGTATTTGAACCAGCGCGCACCGCCGGTCACTGTCCATGCATCGGTGAGCCTGTAGCTCAGCTCGCCGAATACTGCGGTTTGCTTGACGACCCGATCGAACCACTGGGCATAGACCGTGGTGGTCGGTTGTAGCGGGCACATCGAACCCGGAAATGACCCATCGCAGGCTACAGTCTGCGCCGCAGGCCAGGCGTAGGTGTTCAAGAACTGCTGGTTGTCGGTTCCGTAGTACCAGTTGTCGTGCACGCGCTCAAAGAACAGGCCGCCGATCCACTGCAGCCGGCTGGTTCCCTTGGAGGTCAGACGCAGTTCCTGTGAGAAGCGGTACTGCCACTGGTCATTGAAAGTTGTGCTGGTCGTGTATGAGTCGTCGCTCAACAAACGGGTGTCATAGATGTTGCTCTTGGGCGTACCGTAATAGCTTCCGTAGTACTTGGCCTTGTACTGTTCATAGGTCATGTTGTCGGTTTCGTAGGTCATGTGCCGCTGGAAATAAGCGGTAGCCGACTTCAATTCGGCGAAACCCAGGTCGACATCGACAGTGACCGCGTCCTGCCACCAGTTGTCGTGGCGTGAACCTTCGACGAAACGCGTGATCTTGGCATCGCCCAGGTACGGGTCGCTGAGCCAGTCACCGTGCGTGTTGTCGTTTTGAATGGTGTGGTTGAACAGGACGCTGGCCCTGTCATTCACCGTCCACAGCAAGGCCAAGCGGCCGCCGCTGACCTGCCACACATTGAAATTGTCCTTGGCGGCACTCGCGTTGGTCAGGTGATGTGCCAGATCCTGGCCGAGCACGTTATCGATCCAGCCGCCTTCCTTGGAGTAGAAAGCAACGGCTCGCGCCGCCAGCTTGTCGTCGATCAACGGGATATTGAGGTGACCATCGACCTCGTAGCTATCGGAACCGCCCTTGGTCGCGAAGCCCGTGACACTGTATTGGCCGGAAAAACCCTTGTAATCCGGCTTGTTCGTGATGATGCGCAGCACGCCGGTCTCGGCCGATGAGCCGAACAGCGTGCCTTGCGGACCCGGCAGCGCCTCGACGCGCTCGATGTCCACCAGGTAGGGGCTCACCTGAGTGGCATTGGTCGTAATCGGCTGGTCGTCGAGGTACACGCCGGCCTGGGCATCGCCGTAGAAATCTTCGGTGTCAGTCGCGACACCGCGGAAAACGATATCGTTGCGTCCCGGCTGGAGTTGCGACAGCGTGATGCTCGGAAGCGCCTTGATGTAGTCGCCCATCTCCTTGTAGCCGGATCTTTCAATCTGCTCGGTGCCTAGCACGATGATGCTCTGGGGCACGTCTTGAACGTTGGTCTTGCGCATCGTCGCCGTGACGACGATTTCCTCGAGAGTCAGGTCGCTTTTCGCCTGCTGCGTGCTGGCCTGCTGCGCATTGGCGTGCGGCGCGGCATAGAGCGCCGCGGTGATGGCCGCGGCCACCATCGAGCTGCTACGGGCCGACCCGGCACCGGGTGCTTTTGCACCCCGCGATTTAACAACTGCACGGCTATTCTCAGACGCTGGCTTCATGCCAATTCCCCTATCCCCGTATCGGCAGCGGCAATAGTAGGCGTTCTCGTCCGCTTTGAGTAGTGAGGCCCCTTTGGGTCGCCCGTTCAGGCGCTTTGGGGCAGCGGAACGGGCTCTTTATCGGCTGGAACGTAGTCGAAGATAAAGTGGATGCGATCGGTGTCGCCCTTGTTGGCGACGCTGTGCATCATCCGGTTGTTGATTTCGTAGCACTGGCCGGCCTCGAGCTTGAAAGGGCGGCCATCGACGGTGAAGCGCACGCGCGGATTGGTCGTGATCGGCAAGTGGATGCGATGCCCGCAATTGAACGAGGGATGCACATCGCGATGCGGGTCGATCTTGCTGCCCGGCAGCAGCTTCGCGGCCATCGCGCGGATGATGCGCCCGCCGGGCGGATACCAGCGCTTGATGATGGATTCCATCAGCGGCACGGCCGTGGCGCTCAAGCGGTCCCAGCCAGGCTGCCGGTAGACGTCCATTCGCGGCCAGGGATCGACTTCGGCAAACAGCAGCACGATCGCCTGCGTCAGCCGATGCACCTCGTAGT
>JBEPVS010000078.1:0-11429 GCA_041690875.1 Gammaproteobacteria bacterium | reverse complement strand
GCGGGCGGTTCGCGTAGAGCACGCCAGCTTCGATATTGTCGAAGAACCAGTCGACTTCGTCGACACCGCCGTAGAAACCGGCCGTCAGGCCAAGGTCGCTGTCATTGGCGAGCGTCATCGCTCGCTCGCGATCGGGCACCGTAGCCAGCATCGTGATCGGCAGGAACATTTCCTGTCGCCACAAGGCATGCCCGAGCGGTGCGATAGCCAGCGTGGGTTCGCAATAGTAGCCCGCGGCGAGAGCGCCCTCGCTCCAGGTGTTGCCGCCCGCGACGATGCTCGCGCCATCGTTCTTCAGCGCGGCGCTATAGCGCCGGTAATTGTCGAGCGCCGTCGAATTGATCACCGGGCCCAGCCAGTTCTCGCGCACCGTCGGATCGCCGATGCGGATCGCGCGGATGCCTTCGCTGAGGGTCGCGATCAGCGCCGGCGCAGCGCGCTCCTCGACGAAAACGCGCGACGTCGCCGAACATTTCTGTCCACCCATGCCGTAGGCAGAGCGCAGGATGCCCGCGGCCGCGCGCTGCATGTCCGCGTGCGCCGTGACGATCACCGCGTTCTTGCCACCCATCTCCGCGATGCAGGGCCTGGGAACGGGGCCCGAAACCATGCTTCGCGCGATGCCCATTCCCACCTGGTGTGAGCCGGTGAACGTGATGCCAGCGATGTCCGGATGCGCGACCAGCGCGGCACCTGCTTCCGATCCATTGCCGTTCAGGTAATTGAACACGCCCGGCGGCACACCGGCGTCATGCAGACAGTCAGCCAACAACCGTCCGGCCCACGGCGTGTCGGTCGCGCCCTTGAGCACGACCGTGTTGCCGGTAACGAGCGCCGCGGCGACCGGCCCTCCGGCAAGTGCGAACGGAAAATTGAAGGGTGCAATGACGGCCCACGGGCCGTGCGGTTTCATGACCGAACGATTGCGGCTGCGGAATCCCTTGACCGGATCATCGGGCAACACATGATCGAAGCGCTGCCGTTCGTAGTCGTCGCAGTACAGCGCAAAGAAATCGGCGGTCTCCTGCACTTCGCCGAGTGCTTCCATGCGGTTCTTCCCGACTTCGAGCGAGACAGCCGCGCTGATCTCATACACGCGCGCGGCGATCAGCGCCGACACCTTGCGCAGCAGCACAGTGCGGTCGGCCACGCTCATGCGGCGCCAGGCTGGAAACGCGCGCTTCGCGGCGGCGACCGCACGGTTCACGTCATCGATGCCTGCTTCGGCAAAACGCCCGAGCTTGACCGAGGTGTCGATCGGGCTGAACTTGTCGCGGGCCTGGGCGCCGGCGCGATTCTCGCCGTCTATATAAAGGCCGTATTCAGCCGGAGATGCGGCCCTGAGCCGTGCGAGGGCCGCTTCGAACGATTCGTGGAGCGATTCGGGCGGCTCGAACATCGTTGAATAAGTGAGCTTGAACGCCATGCGCACCATTTTGGCACAACTGGCACCCGGTGCGGCGCGGGCCGCGCGCTTCGTAACCGGGAATACGGATTAGTGGTTGGAAGCTGCAACAGGCGTCGCGGCAGTCACTTTCGAATCGGTTGGAGCCACGCCGGCGGCCGCTCCGGCTGGCGCGACCGCAGGCGCAGCGGTTGCAGCGGCCGTCCCCCCAGGCACTGCCGCGTCCGGCGCCGGTTGCAGTATCGATGCGGTGTAGTCCTTCAGCCGCGCACTGCCCAGGTCGAAGATGGGCCGGTTCTGCGCATCGACGATCTGGATGCGCAAGCCCTCGGGCGTAACGTCGAGCATACGTTATGCTTCGGCCGCGAGACGTTTTGCTTCATCGATATCGGCGGGGTTCGGCAAGATGCAGGAGCTTGCCGTCCTTGAGGACGAAGCCACCGAGTACGGAGGCCGCCCGAATGTGACTCAGTTCACGTGTTGTTGCGGCGCTGCTTACCCGACCTGCGGTCGACGCGGCCGTTGACGGCCACGGCGCGCTTGCGCGTCGGCGTTCGAGGCAAAGTGCGGGCCAGGCGCAAGAGATATTGACGGAACGTGCGGCTCAGTTCGGGGTGCGACAGGGCGTACTCGACGGTGGCCTGCAGGTAGCCGAGCTTGCTGCCGCAATCGAAGCGCTTGCCGGAGAACCGGTGCGCATAGACTGCCTCGCGATCCAGGAGTCGCGCGATACCGTCGGTGAGCTGGATTTCACCGCCCGCCCCCCGACCCACCTGGCGCAACTGGTCGAAAATGCCTGCGGTCAGCACGTAGCGGCCGACGACGGCGAGCGTCGAGGGCGCGACCGCCGGCTTCGGCTTTTCGACGATGCTGCGCATGCGGCTGATCGGTGCGCGGGGCGATTCAACTTCGACGATGCCGTATTTGTCCGTATCGCGGCGCGGCACTTCCTCGACGCCGAGCACGCTGCCGCGATGAAAAGCGTAGGTCTGCGCCATCTGTTTCAGGCAGGGTACATCGGCGTCGATCAGGTCGTCGGCCAGGTGCACAAAGAACGGCTCTCGTCCAACCGCAGCTTCGGCGCAGAGCACCGCGTGCCCGAGGCCCAACGGTGCCGGCTGGCGGATATAGATACAGGTGGCATACGACGGCAGCACGCTGCGCATCTGCCGCACCAGTTCGCTCTTGCCCTGCGATTCAAGCAGCTTCTCGAGCTCCGGATCGGAATCGAAATGGTCTTCGATGGCGCGCTTGGCGGCACCGGTGATGAACACGAGCCGCTCAGCGCCAGCGGCCAGCGCCTCTTCGACCGCGTATTGGATCAGCGGCTTGTCGACGACCGGCAGCATTTCCTTCGGGCTGGCCTTCGTTGCCGGCAGGAAGCGGGTGCCGCGACCTGCCACCGGGAAAACAGCGGTCCTGATCTCTGATTTCATGCACCCATTATAAGCGCTGCGCGGGGGCGGACTTTGAGCGTTACCGCACGCCCGGCGGTGGTGAACAGACCCTACGCCGCCGGGCGTGTCGCGTCATGCCGGTTTCAATGGTGCGCGGGCCTGGCCGCGGGGCGAGCCGCAACGGTGGCTGCAGGCGACGGGCCTGCCTGGCCGATCCGCAAGTCGGCGCGATTGCGGTCGATTAATTTCTGACTGATGCCCTTGACCTGGGCGAGTTCATCGATCGCGCGGAATGCACCGTGCTTCTGGCGGTATTCAACGATCGCCTGCGCCTTGACCGGGCCGATGCCCTTGAGATCCTGCGCGAGCGTCGAGGCATCGGCGGCGTTGATGTTGACGGGTGCAGACCAGACTGGGGTTGCACCGGTTGCCAGCAGCGCAGCGATTGCGAGCAAAGCGCCAGGCAGGGAACGGGAAAATTTCATGTGGCCTCCTTTTTAATTGCACCGGGTGATAGGAATACCCGGTCAGGTTAGGAGGCGCAGCGTTGCGGTGCGAGCCGCGAAACTGGCGCAGACAACAATTATTGTGATTCGGAATTCAGTCGCGACTTGTCAGTCTCGAATGGGCCGGTGCGTGCCTTCGTTGACGCGTTCGCGCAAGTCCTTGCCGGGCTTGAAGTGAGGCACGTACTTGCCATCGAGCGCCACGGCTTCGCCGGTCTTCGGGTTGCGACCCTGGCGCGGCGGCCGGAAATGCAGCGAGAAACTGCCGAAGCCACGGATTTCGATGCGGTCGCCCTGCGCGAGCGCGTCGCTCATGATCTCGAGCATCTGCTTGAGCGCGAGTTCGACATCCTTGGCGGGCAGGTGCTTCTGCTTGGTGGTGATGATTTCAATCAGTTCTGATTTGGTCATGCCAGGCCCTGCCGTAACTGGATCGGCATCCGTGGCCGCATGAGCATGCCGGCCACGGACGCGCATCGCATCTTCGAGGTTCAGTCGCGCTCCGGGGAATTGATCTGTTCCTTGAACAGGTCGCCGAGGCTCGTTCCCGAGGTCGGTTGCTCGGAGCGGTAGTTCTGCACCGCCTCGGCCTCTTCGTGCACTTCCTTCGCCTTGATCGACAGCGAAATCGAACGCGTCTTGCGATCGACACCAACGAACTTCGCCTCGACTTCATCGCCGACCTTCAACACCTGGCGCGCATCCTCGATGCGGTCGCGCCCGAGCTCCGAGGCGCGCAACTGGCCTTCGATTCCATTGCCGAGGTCGATTATCGCGCCGCGCGCGTCGACTTCGCGCACCGTGCCGCGCACGACGCTGCCCTTCGGGTTGTCGGTGATGTAGCCGGAGAACGGGTCTTTTGCAAGCTGCTTGATGCCGAGCGAAATGCGTTCGCGCTCCGGATCGATAGCCAGCACCATCGCCTCGACCTGCTGCGCTTTCTGGTAGTTGCGCACGGCCTCTTCGCCAGGCACGTCCCACGAGATGTCTGACAAGTGCACGAGGCCGTCGATGTTGCCCGGCAGGCCGATGAAAATGCCGAAATCGGTGATCGACTTGATCTGGCCGCCGACCTTGTCACCGCGGTTGTGATTCTCGGCGAATTCCTTCCACGGGTTGGCCGCGCACTGCTTGAGGCCGAGCGAGATGCGGCGACGCTCTTCGTCGACGTCCAGCACCATGACCTCGACTTCCTGGCCAGTGTGCACCACCTTGGCCGGATTGACGTTCTTGTTGGTCCAGTCCATTTCGGACACGTGCACGAGGCCTTCGACGCCATCCTCGATCTCGACGAAGGCGCCGTAGTCGGCGATGTTGGTGATCTTGCCGAACACACGCGTGTTGGGCGGATAACGCCGCGCGATGTTCTCCCACGGATCGGCGCCGAGCTGCTTCAGGCCCAGCGAAACGCGCGAGCGCTCGCGGTCGAACTTCAGGATGCGAACGTCGATCTCATCGCCGACCTTCACCACTTCGGACGGATGCTTGACGCGCTTCCAGGCCATGTCGGTGATGTGCAGCAAGCCATCGATGCCGCCGAGGTCGACGAAGGCGCCGTAGTCGGTGAGGTTCTTGACCGTGCCCTTGACGACCGCGCCTTCCTGCAGGTTGTCCATGAGCGCGTTGCGCTCGGCGGAGAATTCCTGCTCGACGACGGCGCGCCGCGAGACCACGACGTTGTTGCGCTTCTGGTCGAGCTTGATGACCTTGAACTCGAGCGGCTTGTTCTCGAGGTAGGCCGTGTCGCGCACCGGGCGCACATCGACGAGCGAACCCGGGAGGAACGCGCGTACGGTTTCGATGTCGACAGTAAAGCCGCCCTTCACCCGCCCGGAAATGATGCCGGTGACGATCTCGCCTTCATTGAAGGCCTGCTCGAGGCGCGTCCAGGTGCGCGCGCGCTTGGCTTTTTCGCGCGACAGGCGCGTCTCGCCGTTGCCGTCTTCGACGGCGTCGAGCGCCACTTCGATCTGGTCGCCGGCCTTGACCTCGACTTCGCCACGTTCGTTCTTGAACTGCTCGAGCGGCACGACCGCTTCGGATTTCAATCCCACGTTGATGAGCACGACATCGGGCGTCACTTCGATGACCAGGCCCATCAGGATCATGCCCGGTCGAATATTCTTGTTCGCCAGGCTCTGCTCGAACATCTCGCTGAAACTTTCGCTCATGTTGTCTCTCGCGTGCCTTCTTGGGACACGCACTGTTGGCCGCAGGCACCTTCCAGCGCCACGCGGGTTCGTTTAAAAAGGGATTGGCGTCCGTGCCTCCCCCGCCTTCGAATCAAATCTCCCGCCACAGTCCTCGCGTTAACCCGGAGCGCCAGACGCGATCGACGACCTCGGCGATAGACAGGCCGGTGGAATCGACGGCGACGGCATCCGCGGCTGCGACCAGCGGCGCGACCGGGCGGGTTGCATCCTGCCGGTCACGCGCGGCGATCTCGCGCGAAAGGGCGGCAAGGGTAACAGCAGAGTCCTTTCCTTTCAACTGGTTATAGCGCCTCAAGGCCCTTTCTTCGGGGGTGGCGTTCAGGAAGATCTTCAATGGCGCGCTGGGGAAAACAATGGTGCCCATATCGCGCCCGTCGGCCACCAGGCCCGGGGCTCGGGCGAAGCCGCGCTGGCGGGCCAGCAAGGCCGTGCGAACCTCGGGCCACGCGGCCACGCGCGAGGCCCCCATGCCGGCGGTTTCGCTGCGGATGTCGCGCGTGACATCGATGCCCGAAAGCCAGATCTGCTCGCTGCCGTCCGGACCCACGCCAAAACGGATGTCGAGTTGCGCGGCCACGCGGGCGTGGGCCCCGCGGTCATCATCGGCGAGGCCCTGGCCTTGGCCAGCGAACGCGACCAGGCGGTACAAGGCGCCGCTGTCGAGTAAATGCCACTTCAGCAGGCCGGCGAGCGCCCGGCTGATCGTTCCCTTGCCCGCCCCGCTCGGCCCATCGATGGTCACGACCGGCACGTCTGGTGTCGCGCTCATGCCGCGGGTTGCTCCGTGAGCGCGAGGCCGGCCGCGCGCGCGATGTTGGGAAAATCCGGGAATGACGTTGCGACATTGGCCACGTCGGCGATCTCGATCACTTCGCTGGCACGCACGCTGGCCATTGCGAATGCCATCGCGATGCGGTGATCGCCGTAGCTATCGATGCGTCCGCCCCGCAGACGCCCGCCCTGGATGCGAATGCCATCCGGCAGCAGTTCGCATTGCACGCCGATCGTGGCGAGACCCGTGGCCATCGCGGCGAGCCGATCGCTTTCCTTGACACGCAATTCGCCGGCGCCGGTCACCACTGTCTGGCCTTCGGCGCAGGCAGCGGCGATGAACAGGATCGGCAATTCATCAATCGCCCGCGGCACCCAATCTGGCGGGATCACCGCGCCGCGCAGTGGGCTCGCATGCAGCGTGATATCCGCGAGCGGCTCGGGACCCGCGTTCTCGCGCGGTGAAATGTCGATACGCGCACCCATCAGCCGCAGCATGTCGATGAGCCCGGTGCGAGTCGGATTGATGCCGACGCCCTCGATCGTCAAGCCGTCGGCGGCCGCCAGGCAGCCCGCGACGATGAAAAACGCGGCCGATGAAAAATCGCCCGGCACCTCCACATCGGCACCGCGCAATGCTTGCCCCCCGGCCAGCTCGACGGTGGCTCCGTCGCGCCGGACGGTGACACCGAATCCGCCCAACATGCGCTCGGTGTGATCGCGCGTGGGCGCCGGTTCCGTGACGTGCGTGCTGCCCTCGGCATTGAGCGCGGCCAGCAGGATGGCGGATTTCACCTGCGCGCTCGCCATCGGTAACGCGTAGTCGATGGCGCGCAGGGGTTTGCCACCGTGCAGCACAACCGGCGGGCGGCCATCCTGCGTGTCGATGCGAGCGCCCATCATGCGCAGCGGTCTCGCGACGCGTTCCATCGGACGCTGCATCAGCGAGGTATCCCCGATGAGCGTGCTCGAAAACGGCTGGCCACAGAGCAATCCCATCGACAGCCGCATCGCGGTGCCGGCATTGCCCATGTCGAGCGGCGCAGTGGTGGCCTGCAAACCGCTCTTGCCGGCGCCCCGCACGATCACCTCGTTGTCGCGGGGCCGCGCGATGCCCACCCCGAGCGCACGCATCGCCGCCATCGTCGCCAGGCAATCGGCGCTGGCAAGGAAACCACTGACGCGCGTCTCGCCGTCGGCAATGCCGCCGAGCATCAGTGCGCGATGTGAGATCGATTTGTCGCCCGGCACCCGAATCGTGCCGCCCACGCGTGCGGTTGGCTCGATGCGGTAGCGTGCCTGGGGCGTGATTGCGGTCATGCGCGCCGCACGAACTTCGCCAGCAGTTCAAGCAAGCGATCGTTCTGGGCGGGCAGTCCGATCGAGATGCGCAAGTGCCGTGGTAAACCGTAGCCGCGAATCGGACGCACGATGACGCCGCCGCGCAGCAGCAGCTCGTAGATCTGCGCGGCGCCCTCGCCGCAATCGACCATCAGGAAATTGCCGGCCGACGGAGCGAACGGCAAGCCCAGGGCGCGCAGCGTTGCGGCGACACGCTCGCGCTCAGCGACGATCCGCGTCGCGGCATCCTGCACATGCGCCGGATCCGTCAGCGCACCAATCGCCGCGGCCTGCGCCACGTTGCTGACGTTGAATGCCGGCCGGTAACGATTCATCGCATCGGCCACTTCCGGATGCGAGACCGCATAGCCGATGCGCAGTCCAGCCAGGCCGTATCCCTTGCTGAAGGTGCGCAGCACGACGAGGTTTGGGTGATCGACCAGCCACGGCAAGCCGCTCGGGACCCCGCTCAAGGTCGCGAACTCGAGATACGCTTCGTCGAGAATGACGAGCGCATGCGCGGGCACGGCTTCGATGAAGCGCCGCAACGCCTCATGCTCGACCCAGGTGCCGGTCGGATTGTTCGGATTGGCAATGAATACCAGCTTCGTGTCGGGCCTGATCGCGCGCGCCATCGCCGCCAGGTCATGGCCGTAGGGCATCGGTGCGTCGGGCGCATAGGCCGGCGCCTCGATGCAGGCCGCGCCGGTGGCACGAATCACCAGCGGATAGATTGCGAATCCGTATTGCGAACACACCGCGCTGTGCGGCGAATCGAGAAAGGTCTCGGCCAGCATCAGCAGCAATTCGTTCGATCCGTTGCCAACCGTCAGCATTTCGACCGGCACGGCCAGGTGCGCGGCCAGCGCGTGCTTGAGTTCGTGTGCGCTGCCGTCCGGATACAGCCAGGCCTCTGCGATGGCGCGATGCATGGCTGCGGTCGATGCAGGGCTCGGCCCGTAAGGATTCTCGTTCGAGGCCAGTTTGACGGCCTCGCTGACGCCGTATTCGCGCTGCAGCTCGCTGATCGGTTTTCCCGGCACGTACGGCGAGAGCGAACGGACCGCCGCTGTTGCGAGCTGTCCCGGATGCGCCACCGTGTCGTTCGACGCGCCGCTCACCTCACAGCACCGAGCGCGGGTAGGAACCAATGACCCGGAACAGCGAGGCGCGCGACTTGAGGCTCTTCAGGGCGCGCGCCACCGGCTTGTCGCTGACATGGCCTTCGATGTCGATGAAGAAAACGTAGTGCCATTTGCCGCGGCGCGATGGGCGCGACTCGATGCGCGTCATGCTGATGCGGTTCTTCGCCAGCGGTTCGAGCAACCGATACAGGGCGCCGGGTGCGGCGGTGCTGCTCGTCGACACAAGCAGCGTCGTCTTGTCCGCGCCGCTGCGTGCCAGGATCTTGCGCCCGATGACGAGGAAGCGCGTCGTGTTGTCGGCGCGATCCTCGATTTCATTGGCGAGCAGGCGCAGGCCGTAGACTTCGGCCGCCGTTTCGCCGGCAATCGCCGCGGTGCCCTGTTCATCGCGCGCGCGCCGCGCACCCTCGGCGTTGCTGCTGGCCGGCACGCGCTCGGCATCGGGGAGGTTTTCATCGAGCCACAGGCGGCACTGCGCCAGGGCTTGCGCGTGCGCACACACGCGGGCGATGCCAGCGAGGGATTCCATGCGCCCCATCAGGCAGTGCCGGATGCGCAGCTCCACTTCGCCACAAATATGCAGTGGACTTCCGACCAGCCGATCGAGCGTGTGCGTGACCGTGCCTTCGCTGGAGTTCTCGACCGCAACGACGCCGAAGTCGGCATTGCCCGCCTCGACTTCGTGGAACACTTCATCGCTCGTGCCGAGCGCCAGCGCGCGCACCGAGTGGCCAAAATGCTTGTAGACGGCCGCTTGCGTGTAGGTGCCTTCCGGGCCGAGGAAAGCCACCTTGAGCGGCTCCTGCTGCGCGAGGCAGGCCGACATGATCTCGCGGAACAACCGCGCAATTTCTTCGTTGCGAAGCGGTCCGTGGTTGCGCTCGAGCGCTGCGCGCAGAACCTCAGCTTCGCGTTCGGGCCGATAAAAATCGACGGTGTGCCCGTCGGCATGCTTCGAAATGCCCACCTGGCCCGCCAGCAAGGCGCGCCGGTTCATGAGCTCCTGCAGCTGCGCATCGAGCGCATCGATCTCGGCGCGAATCGCGTCGAGGCCGCTCGCCGGCGGCCGCTGCGCGCGTTTTGCGGGTGACCTTTTGCGCCTCATGCCTGCTCCCGCACGACCCGCGCCGACAGCACGCCCTCGATGCCACGCAACTGCCTGACCAGCAGCTCATCGATGCCGCCGTCGGTGTCGATCAGCGTGTAGGCGAGTTCGCCGCGCGACTTGTTCAGCAGGTCAGCGATGTTGATGTTGGCGCCTGCCAGGCAAGTGGAAATCTGGCCGACCATGTTGGGCACGTTGCTGTTGGCAATCGCGACCCGTGTCTTGCCCGGCACGCGCGGCAACAGCGCGTCGGGGAAATTCACCGAGTTGCGGATGTTGCCGTTCTCGAGGAAATCGCGCAGCGTCTCGGCCGCCATCGCGGCGCAATTTTCCTCGGCCTCGCCGGTGGAGGCGCCCAGGTGCGGCAGCGTGATGGCGCGCGGATGCGACTTAAGCGCGCACGTCGGAAAATCGCAGATGTAGGCGTGCAGGTGCCCGCTGTCGAGCGCCGCGATGACATCGGCTTCCTCGACGATTGGGGCGCGCGCGAAATTCAGCACGACACCGCCCGGGCGCATCAATTTCAGGCGCGCGGCATTGACGAGCCCGCGTGTGTGCGCGTTCAGCGGCACGTGCACGCTGATCATGTCGGCGCGCGCGAACAGGTCATCGAGCGACTGCGCCTGTTGCACCGAAGCGGACAACTGCCAGGCGCGTTGCACGGTGATCTGCGGGTCGTAGCCAAGCACCTTCATGCCGAGCGACTGGGCGGCATTGGCGACTTCGACGCCTATTGCTCCCAGGCCGACCACTGCAAGAGTACGCCCTGGCAATTCGAAGCCGACGAAGTTTTTCTTGCCCTTCTCGACCGCCACGTCGAGCGTCGCATCATCGCCCTCAAGCGAGCGCGCGAAATTCCAGGCCTGGCAAATGTTGCGTGCGGCCAGGAACAATCCGGCCAACACCAGTTCCTTGACCGCGTTGGCATTGGCGCCCGGCGCATTGAACACGGGAATGCCGCGCGTGCTGAGCGCGGCCACCGGGATATTGTTCGTGCCCGCGCCGGCACGCGCGACTGCCAGCAGTGAATCGGGAACCTGGAACTTGTGCATGTCTGCCGAGCGCACCAGCACGCCGTGCGGGTTGTTCAACTCCGAGGCCACTTCGTAGCGCTCGCGCGGCAGCTTCTCGAGTCCGCGCGCGCTGATACTGTTGAGCTTGAGGATGCGGTAACTCATTGCGAACGTGCCTCAACCATTGCGGCGCGCGAAATCGCGCATGAAATCGACCAGTGCCGCGACGCCCTCCGGCGGGAGTGCGTTATAGAGGCTCGCGCGCATGCCGCCCACGGAGCGATGACCCTCGAGATTGACCAGGCCGGCCGTGCGGGCTTCGGAAATGAAGGTCTTGTCGAGTTCCGGTTTCGCCAGCGTGAACGGCACATTCATCCACGAGCGGCAGGCCGGCGCGACCGGATTTCGGTAGAAGCCCGATTCGTCGATGGCGCGGTACAGGCTCGCGGCCTTGGCCTCATTGATCTCGCCCATGCGCTTCAAGCCGCCCCGCCGCTTGAGCCATTTGAATACGAGCCCGGCGAAATACCAGG
>JBEPVS010000077.1:0-11468 GCA_041690875.1 Gammaproteobacteria bacterium | reverse complement strand
GAGCTACACCGTGCAGAAGGGCGACACGCTGTGGGGTCTCGCGAACATGTTCCTGAAGGATCCCTGGCTGTGGCCGGAGATCTGGTATGTGAATCCCGAAGTCAGCAATCCGCACCGCATCTATCCGGGCGACACGCTGCGGCTGGCGAAGGGTGGCCCCGGCTCAGGTGGCGGCTCGGGCGTTGAACTGCAACTGCAGCACACCGGTGGCGGCACGCGCCTCGAACCGCTGCTGCGCAGCACGCAGCTTGAAGCACCGATTGCGAACATTCCGTATGCGACGATCGCCGCGTTCCTCTCGCGCCCCGGCGTGCTGACGAAAGCCCAAGCCGAAGCGTCACCGTATGTGCTCGCGCTGCGCGACCATCACCTGATTGCCGCCACCAGCAATGAAATCTACGTGAGCCACCTGAAAGCTTCCGAAGGCGAGCGCTTTACCGTGCTGCATGTCGGCGACAAACTGAAGGATCTCGACGGCCACGCTTCGCTCGGCTACCTCGCCAATTACGTCGGCGTCGCGCAGGTATCGCGTGCCGGCGAGCCGGCAAAGGCACAGGTCCTCGAATCCGAGCGTGAGATGATCGCCGGCGACGTGCTGGTGCCCGAGACCAGCGGCACCGTCGGCGATTTCACGCCGCATTCGCCGTCCACGAATATCAAGGGCCACATCATCGCGATCGTCAACGGCGTGCTGCTCGCCGGCCAGTTCCAGACCGTGGCGCTCGATCGAGGCAGCCAGGACGGGCTCGAGCCCGGCCACGTGCTGCGCGTCAATGAAAGGCCGCAGACCGTGAAAGATCACTGCGCGCGCATCACCGGCGACAGCACCTGCACGCGATTTCGCGACACGAAACTCCCGGTCGAACAGGTCGGCACGCTGCTGGTCTACCGCGTGTACGAGCACGTCAGCTTCGCGCTGATCGCGAGCAACTCGGCTCCGCTCAGCATCGGCGATCAGGTCGCGACGCCCTGACACGCTCGCATCGAATTGCGCAGCGTCCGAATCTGCGCTGACTGGATACAAAGGGCCCGCTGCAACGCGGGCCCTTTGCTTTATGCTCCCCGTCCATGAGCGTGCGAACGATCGACGAGCAGTCCCGGGCATTGGCGCTGGCGCGCGCACCCGGTTTGCACGCTGATCATCTGCGCAGCGCCGATGTCGACGAACCCCTCGCCCTGGTCGGCTGCAGCGTCACGAAGCTCACCGCGCGCGGCGTTCCGGCCGCGGCCGCTGCATGGCTCGCGCATCCCGACATGTTGCTGCTCGATGGCGATCGGCGCTGGATGGAGAACGCCGGCGTGCAGCTCATCGGCTGCGAAAACGAACGCTATCCACCGCTGCTCAGGCGCATTGCCGCGGCACCGATCGCGCTGTACCTGCAGGGCGATGCCGATGCGCTGATGTCCGCGCAGCTCGCCATCGTCGGCAGCCGCAATCCGACCGCGAGCGGCGCGCGCACCGCCTTCGATTTCGCCCGCTATCTTGCGCGCGAAAACCTGACGATCACGAGCGGGTTGGCGGTCGGTATCGACGCGCAGGCGCACGAGGGCGCGTTGGCCGGCGGTGGCCGCACGGTCGCGGTGCTCGGTTGCGGACTCGACCAGGTCTACCCACCCGAACACGAACCGCTGGCGGTACGCATCGTCGCGCAGAAAGGCGCCATCGTCAGCGAGTTTCCCCCTGGCACGGCGCCGCAACGCTGGAATTTCCCGCGTCGCAATCGCCTGATCAGCGGGCTGTCCCTCGGTACGCTGGTGGTCGAGGCGGCCCGCCACAGCGGCTCGCTGATCACGGCACGCTGCGCGTTGGACCAGGGGCGCGAGATCTTTGCGATTCCCGGCAGCATCCACAATCCGTTGGCCCGAGGGTGCCATCAGCTGCTGCGCGAGGGCGCGAAGCTCGTCGAGACCGCCGACGACGTGCTCTCAGAGCTTAAGATTCCTTTTACAAAACAAGATATTACAGATTCACCCGGCGCGACTGAAACGGCCTCGTCTGGCGCCGGCGTGTTGGACAAGGACTATGAAATCCTGTTAGATGCGCTCGGATTCGACCCTCAGGGCATCGATGCGTTGGTCGATCGGACCGGCCTGACGAGCGCTCACCTGGCGTCCATGCTGCTGATCCTCGAGCTCGAGGGAAGGGTGGCATTGCACCCGGGCGGGCGGTACGCACGGGTCAATTAGCCGCTGCAGGGCGCGAACCGGGGCATGAGCCAGGGCATGAGCCAAGGCATGAGCAAGGCATGATGGAAAACACGGTATTCGACATCCTGGTCTACGTCTTCGACCACTACCTGTTCGAGGAAATGCCGGCCATTGCAGAGCGCGCCGACATTGCACGCGACCTGGAAAGCGCGGGCTTCCGCGGTGCCAACGTCGAACGGGCGCTCGACTGGCTGGCCGAACTCGCCGATGAGCGCTCCCGCCCCGGCCTGGGTGAAGACAATCGCGCTTTCCGGTTGTACACGCACGAGGAATGCGCGCGGCTCGACGCCGATGCCCGCGGCCTGTTGCTGGCGCTCGAGCGCGGCGGCATTTTGTCGGCGAACCAGCGCGAAATCGTCATTGACCGCCTGCTGGCTCTCGACAACGAAGAGCTCAGCCTCGAGCAGGTGAAGTGGGTCGTGCTGATGGTGCTGTCCTGCCAACCGGGTGAAGAAGCGGCCTGCGAACGCATGGAAGACATGGTGTTCGAATTGCCCCCGCAGGTGCCTCATTGAGCGGCCGGCAAAGCAAGCGGACACATCACCCGCGGCACGTCCGCGGTTTTTCGTTTAAGGAACCGGGTAGTTAGTTGCCAGAAAACCTCGTCATCGTCGAGTCGCCCGCCAAGGCGCGCACGATCAAGAAATACCTGGGCAAGGACTATGAAGTCCTGGCCTCCTACGGCCATGTGCGCGACCTGGTGCCGAAGGAAGGCGCCGTCGATCCCGACAACGATTTCGCGATGCAGTACCGACAGATCGAGCGCAACGAAAAGCATGTCACGGCGATTTCGAAGGCACTGAAGAAAGCGTCCACACTGTTGCTGGCGACCGACCCTGATCGAGAGGGCGAGGCGATCGCCTGGCACCTGCACGAGATTCTCAAGGAACGCGGTGAGCTGAAGAACAAGGTGTCGCAGCGCGTCGTGTTCCACGAAATCACGAGGAATGCGATCCGCGATGCCGTGCAGCATCCGCGCGGGCTGTCGCTCGATCTCGTCAACGCGCAGCAGGCGCGGCGCGCACTCGATTACCTCGTCGGTTTCAATCTGTCACCGCTGCTGTGGAAGAAAGTGCGGCGCGGCCTGTCAGCCGGACGCGTGCAGAGCCCGGCGCTGCGCATGATCTGCGAGCGCGAAGACGAAATCGCCGCGTTCGTGCCGCAGGAATACTGGACGATCGACGCCGAGGGCGAGCACAGCGAGCAGACCTTCCCGCTCAAGCTGGTGGAATACGCTGGCCGCAAGGTGGAGCAATTCAGCTTCGTCGACGAGGGCGGCGCGCGCGCGGCCGAAGCGGCGCTGCGCCGCGCCGGCGGCTCCATCGAGGGCGGATCCGGCGGTACTCTCAAGGTACTCACAATTGACAAGAAGCAGCGCCGCCGCAATCCATCGCCGCCGTTCACGACCTCGACGTTGCAGCAGGAAGCCTCGCGCAAGCTCGGTTTCTCGGCGCAACGCACGATGCGCATCGCGCAGCAGCTTTATGAAGGCGTCGACACCGGCGAAGGCAGCGTCGGCCTCATTTCCTACATGCGCACCGATTCGGTCACGCTGGCAGCCGAGGCGGTCACCGAGATCCGCGCGACGATCGAAAAGCTCTACGGCAAGGAATCGCTGGCCGAAGAAATCCGCGTCTACAAGACGAAATCGAAGAACGCGCAGGAAGCGCACGAGGCAGTGCGGCCGACCTCGGCGGCGATCGTGCCGGCCGACATCGAGCGCTATCTCGACGCCGACCAGTTCAAGTTGTACTCGCTGATCTGGAAGCGCGCGGTCGCCTGCCAGATGGCGCACGCCGTATTCGACACGGTCGCGGTTGACATGCTTGCAGGACCCGACGGCGCTTCGCGCCACTTGATGCGCGCGAACGGCTCGACGCTGGTGAAGCCCGGTTACATCGCGGTCTACCAGGAAGGGCGCGATGACACGGCCGAAGACGACGGCGATCACATGCTGCCGTCGATGCAGGTCGGCGATGCGGTTCGTCTCGTGGCGCTGCATCCTGAACAGCATTTCACCGAGCCGCCGCCGCGCTACACCGAGGCTTCGCTCGTCAAGGCTCTCGAAGAGCACGGCATCGGCCGGCCCTCGACGTATGCGTCGATCATCTCCACGCTGCGCGATCGCGAGTACGTGGAGATCGAGAACCGGCGCTTCACGGCCACAGACATCGGCCGCATCGTCGGCAAGTTCCTGACCCAGCATTTCCACCAATATGTCGAGTACGGCTTCACCGCGGCAATGGAAGACGAACTCGACGCGGTCGCGCGCGGCGAAGAGCCGTGGACGGTGCCGCTGGAGAAATTCTGGAAGCCGTTCATCAGCCAGGTCGAGCTGATCGAGAAGACTGTGACGCGCGAGCAAGTCGCGCAGGCGCGCGAACTGGGCCGCGATCCGGTGAGCGGCAAGCCGGTCACGGTGCGCATGGGGCGCTTTGGTCCCTTTGTGCAAATCGGCACGAAGGACGACGTCGAGAAGCCGCGTTTTGCGGGCCTGCGGCCCGGCCAGAAGATGGACACGATCCAGCTCGCCGATGCCTTCGAGTTGTTCAAGCTGCCGCGCACGCTCGGCACGACCGCGGCCGACGAGACAGTGTTGACCGCAATCGGCCGCTTTGGTCCGTACATCAAGTACGGCGCGAAGTATGTCTCGTTGAAGGAAGACGACCCCTACACGGTCACGCTCGAGCGCGCGCTCGAAGTGATCGCGGCGAAGGTCCTGGCCGATGCGAACCGCATCATCCAGGATTTTCCCGAAGACAAGATCCAGGTGCTGAATGGCCGCTACGGCCCCTATATCACCGACACCGCGAAGAACGCGCGCGTGCCGAAGGACCGCGACCCGAAGACGCTGACGCTCGAAGAGTGCAAGGCACTGCTGCTGGCCGCGCCCGCGAAGGGCACGCGCGGTCGCTTCGGCCGCAAGCTGGCGCCGAAAGCCGCCGCGAAAGACGCAGATGCCGCGGCCGCAACGTCGGCGGCGGCTGCGAAGTCGAAAGCGCCCATCAAGACGAAGGCTCCCGCACAATCCAAGGCCAGGCCGAAAGCGAAAGCCACGCGCAAGGCTGCGAGCAAGTCCAAGCCCAAGGGCAAAGCGGTCACGCGCAAATCGCTGCCCGTAACCGACGAGGCGGCCGCTGACGAAGCCCCTCCGAAGATGGTGGCGGCCGATAGCGGAACGAACAAGCGCTGACGGCGCCGGCTTCCGGCACCCGGGCCGCTCGCATGAAGTACCGCCACAGTTTTCACGCCGGCAATTTCGCCGACGTGCACAAGCACGTGACGCTACTGGCGCTGATCGCGGCGCTGCAACGGAAAAACAAGGGTTTCCTGTACCTCGAGACGCATGCGGGGCGCGGCCTCTACGACCTCGACAGCGCCGACACGCACCAGGGCGCCGAAGCGCGCTTGGGGCTCGGTGCCCTGCGCAACGCCGGCTGCGAGAGCACAGCGATCAGGACCTACCTCGACGCGCTCGATCGAGCGCGCGCCAACATCAATGCCAACGCGGCGAGCCCCGGCGTCTACGCGGGTTCGCCGGTGCTCGCTGCGCTGTCATTGCGTGCGCAGGATCGCGGCATCTGCTGCGAGATCCAGGCCGCCGAATGCCGCGCACTCGATCGCGCATTGAACATCTACCCGCGTATGCGCTGCGAGTGTGTCGACGGCTACCAGGCACTGGCCGCGCACTTGCCGCCGGTCGAACGCCGCGCGCTGGTGTTGATCGATCCACCGTACGAGGAGCAGGCGAACGACCTGCAGCGCGCCGGCGATGCCATCGGCAAGGCGCTCGCCCGACTCGCCAATGCCGTCGTCGCGCTCTGGTATCCGATCAAGGACGATCGCGACCTCACCCCGTGGCTCGCCCACATGGCCGCGCAGTTGCCCGTGCCCGCGTTGGTGACGGAGCTGTGGATTCATCCGCGCGATGCGCGCGTGGGCCTCAACGGCTCCGGCCTGCTGATCGCGAATCCGCCGTACCAGCTTGACGTGGAGCTCTCGCAATGGCTTCCTGAGCTGGGCGCGGCACTCGGGGCCACGCGCCAGGGCGGCACTTCGGTCAGGTGGATCGCGCATGAACAGCATTGACCGTTACGCGGTGATTGGATCCGGCATCAGCCACAGCCGTTCGCCGCAGATCCACGCGATGTTCGCGCAGGCCACGCGCCAGAAGATGGAATACGGCCTCCTGGATACGCCGCCGGTCGCATTCAAGGCCACGACCGACGCGTTCTTCAAGGCCGGCGGCCGCGGACTCAACGTCACCGTTCCGCACAAGCAGGCGGCGCTGCTCTTGTGCGATTCACTGACGCCGCGTGCGCGCCGCGCCGGCGCGGTCAACACGCTCGCTCGCGGTGATGACGGCAAGTTGCTCGGCGACAACACCGATGGCGCCGGCCTGGTGCGCGACCTGGTTTTCAACCTGCAATGCGAACTCGGCGGCGCACGCGTGTTGTTGCTCGGCGCGGGGGGAGCCGCGCGCGGCATCATCGCGCCACTGGTCGAGGCCGGGGTCGCCGCCCTGGAAATACACAACCGCCATCCGGCCCGCGCCCGCGCGCTGGCGCAGGAATTTGCCGATCTTTCTGCCGTCAGCGCGGGCGAGCTGCCCACGCCCGCACCACCGCCGATGCCGGGCGTCTACGGCAGCACGTTGCGCGCGCCAAGTGCCGATGCCGCCGCCGCGCAACGCGCGCGGCGCAAGGATGGTGGTTACGATTTGATCATCAACGCCACGTCCGCCAGTTTCAATAACGAGCTGCCGGAAGTGCCGCCGTACGCGGTCGGCATCCAGACACTGGCTTACGACCTCGCCTACCGGGATCGCGACACGGTGTTCGTACACTGGGCGCGCCGCGCCGGCGCCGCGCGCGCGGTCATGGGATTGGGAATGCTCGTCGAGCAGGCCGCCGACTCGTTTTTCCTTTGGCGCGGCGTTCGCCCCGACACAGCGCAGGTGCTAAAGGCGCTCGCGAGCAGCGCGGTCAACTCTTCGCCGGCTTGATCTAAAGGTCGCCGCGCCGTTAGGGCGCGATTTGCGGCAGGCCCAACGCACCACGCAGCTGCGCGCGCGCCGCGCGCAGATCGGCCTGGAACTGCGCGTTTCGCAGCATGACTCCGGCGGCGGCAGTGCCCACGCGTCGGCCCGCATCGACATCGGTCGGAAAATGCGCGCCGACGATAAGCCGCGATTCCCCGTAGAGGCGCGCGCGCGCAAACAGCGCCGCACTCTGCTCCGGCACCATCTGCGCCAACACGATGGCGCACGCCGTGCCGAAGGTCATGTGGCCGCTGGGATAGGACGTGTGATCGCGCTCGTAGCCACCCGTGACTGAGAATGGGCTGTCTGCCGCCACATCGGCCAAGCGTTCCACGGCCGCGCTCACGATGAACGGGCGGGGGCGTGCCCAATACCGCTTGGGCGCACCCGCGGCGCCGGAGACCTGCTTCGCCGCACGCGTCGCAAAGGCAACGGCCGCGGCGCGATCACCCTGCTCTGGCAACGCCGGCGTCAGCACGTCGGCCACGCGCTGGCAATCGAGCGCCGCATCGGCCACGGCGCGAGCGGTCGTGCCGGAGGCATGGGCGGCATGTTGGGCATCCAGCACCGCCTGCAAGTCCGCGCGTGCGGCGTCACTTCCTGCCAGTGGCGGCGGCTCGATCAGTGCGGTCGAATCGAGCTGGTCGGCGGAAAAATAATGTGGTGCGGTGGGTGCTGGAGCTGCGACGGTGGCAGCGGCGGCGGCAGCGGCAGCGGTGGGTACATCAACCGCGGTCGGCGGTATCACCGCCTCGCTCGCGCATCCCGCGGCCAGTGCCAGCAACGCCCACGCAACTCGTCGATTCCACGATGCCGTCATGCGCTACTCCGAAGGTCCGTTGGCCACACCACGCAGTCATGATATATGGGCTCGTTGACCCTGGGATGACACCGCCATGACCGTGCTCTCCGCCGCGATTTTGCTGTTCCTTGTGATGGATCCGCTGGGCAACATCCTGCTGTTCGTCACGGCGTTGAAGTCCGTCCCGGCGCCCCGGCGGCGGCGCGTCGTGGCCCGCGAACTGCTGATCGCCTACGGCGTCCTGGTCGTGTTCCTGTTCACCGGCGAGCACCTGCTGCATTGGCTCAATATCAGTGGGCCGGCGCTGACCATTGCCGGTGGGCTGGTGCTGTTCCTGATCGCGCTGCGCATGGTGTTTCCGTCGGCCGATACGCCGCTGGCGGAAAGCATCAAGGGCGAGCCCTTCCTTGTGCCGCTGGCCATTCCATACGTCGCCGGGCCATCGACTCTGGCCACGCTCCTGCTGCTGATGAGCCGCGAGCCCGCGCGATGGCCAGAGTGGTTGCTGGCGCTGACCTGCGCTTGGCTCGTCAGCGCGGCGATCCTGGTGCTCGGTGGACACATTGGCAACTTCCTCGGCAAGCGCGGATTGATGGCGCTCGAACGGCTGATGGGATTGCTGCTGGTGGCGCTGGCCGTGCAGATGGCGATCGAGGGCTTGCGGGTGGCGCTGCAACCCGTTTAAGCACCGAATGCGTATCAATACACCTTGTCAAGGCGTTATTGATTCGTATATGTTACAGATATGTGGCTTGCTTCTGAGCTGGCGGTGTTTTCCCAGGTGGTCGAACTGGGCTCGTTCACCGCCTCAGCACGCGCGCTGGGGGTGCCAAAAGTCGCGATCAGCCGCGCGGTGCAGAGCCTCGAAAAACGCGTCGGCGCGAAGCTCCTGACGCGTACCACGCGGCGCGTATCGATCACCGATGCAGGCCGCGCCCTGCTCCCCCACGCGCAGCGTATCGCGGCCGAAACGGCCGCAGCGCGGCGTGAGATGACCCCGCTCACCGAAGGCCGGCGCACGCTGCGAGTGCTGGCCGATCCCGCCTATGGACGGCTTCTGCTGGCGCCTTTGCTGCCGCGTTTCATGGAGCGCTACCCGGATATCCCGCTCGAGGTGGAGATGGCACAGGCGCTGCCGCCGGCGCCCGGGGAGCATTGGGACCTGCTGTTCCAGAACGGCCCGCCGCAACGCGAGGGACTCGTCGGCACCGCCCTCGGTCGGCCGCCGGTGATCCTGTGCGCAACGCCGGCGTACCTGAAGGCGCATCCGGCAGTCACCCAGCCCTCCGACCTCGCCAAGCACGCGGTGCTCGTACCGGGACAGCTCGTCACAGAACTGCGTCTGCACAAGGGCAAGACGCTGGCGCAGGTCGCGCTGACGCCGCGGCTCATCGTCACCGATCCGGCCGTCGTGCATGCCGCGACCGCGGCGGGCGCCGGCATCGGCGTGCTGCCCGAGTTCCTCTGCCGCATCGGCCTGTCGATGAACAAGCTCGAACGCGTGCTGCCCGATTGGCACGTCGCGGACCTGCTGGAACTGCACGCAGTCTCGGACCTGCGGCGCGCCAGCTCTCCCAACGTGAAGGCGCTGATCGAGTTTTTCGTCGCCAACATGGTGCCGGTGCTGGGACACGCCTGATGACGCCGCCGATCGACAACGGCGGGGCCTCCGCGGCCCCATTTCGGGAGTTTTTCGCCGATATCCATGCACAGGACGCGCTGCGTGCACGCATCACCGCGGCCTGTCGCACGCCGGAACCCGACTGCATCGCCGCGCTGTTGCCGGGCGCCACGCTGTCGGAAGAGCAGGCGATGGCGGCCAAATCGCTCGCGCGCGAGCTCGTCGTGGCACTGCGCCGCAAGAAACACGATGACGGCGGTGGCGTCGCGGGACTGATCCACGAGTATTCGCTCTCGAGCCAGGAAGGCGTTGCGTTGATGTGCCTGGCTGAAGCGCTGCTGCGCATTCCGGATTCGGCGACGCGCGATGCGCTGATCCGCGACAAGATTTCGACCGCAGATTGGCAGGCGCACCTCGGCAACAGTCCGTCGCTGTTCGTCAATGCGGCGACGTGGGGGCTGCTGATCACCGGCAAACTGACGACGACGTCTTCCGAAGGTGGGCTGACTGCCGCCATTGCGCGCTTGATCGGCAAGGGCGGCGAGCCACTGATCCGCAAGGGCGTGGACCTCGGACTGCGCATGATGGGCGAGCAGTTCGTCACCGGCCAAACCATCACCGAAGCGCTGGAAAACAGCCGCGCTTGGCAAGCGAAGGGGTTTCGCTACAGCTACGACTGCCTCGGCGAGGCTGCGACGACCGCGGCCGACGCCGAGCGTTATTTACGCGACTACGAAGCGGCGATCCATGCGATCGGCAAGGCTTCGAACGGACGGGGCATCTACGAAGGCCCGGGCATTTCGGTGAAGCTCTCGGCGCTCCATCCGCGTTACTCGCGCGCGCAGTACGGGCGCGTCATCGATGAACTGCTGCCGCGACTCTCGAGCCTCGTCGTGCTGGCGCGCCAGTACGACATTGCGCTCAACATCGACGCCGAGGAAAGCGATCGCCTCGAGATCTCACTCGACCTGCTTGAGGCGTTGTGCCTGGACCCGCGTCTGGTGGGGTGGAACGGCATCGGTTTCGTGCTGCAGGCGTACCAGAAGCGATGTCCGCACGTGATCGCGTGGATCATCGAGCTCGCGCGTCGCACGAAGCACCGGTTGATGGTTCGCCTCGTCAAGGGCGCTTACTGGGACAGCGAGATCAAGCGCGCGCAAGTCGATGGGCTCGCGGGTTTCCCGGTGTACACGCGCAAGATCCACACGGATGTTTCCTACCTCTCATGCGCGCGGTTACTGCTGGCGGCGCCGGATTCGGTGTTTCCCCAGTTCGCCACGCACAACGCGCAAACGCTGTCGACCGTAATGCAGATGGCCGGCGGAAACTTCTACGCCGGACAATATGAGTTTCAGTGCCTGCACGGCATGGGCGAGCCGCTGTATGAGGAAGTGGTCGGCGAGGAAAAGCTCCGCCGCCCCTGCCGCATCTACGCGCCGGTCGGCACGCACGAGACACTGCTGGCCTACCTGGTGCGGCGCCTGCTCGAGAACGGCGCCAACACCTCGTTCGTCAATCGCATTGCCGATGAAGACGTGCCGATCGATGAACTGGTCGAGGATCCGGTCGACGTCGTGTGTGCGATCAAGCCGCTTGGCGCGCCGCACCCGAAGATCGCGTTGCCCGGCGACATCTTCGGCACGGAGCGGCGCAATTCCGCGGGACTCGATCTCAGCAGCGAACAGGCGCTCGCCGCGCTGGCCACCGGCATTCGTTCCAGCCTCGGCGATGCGCAAGTCGCGGTGCCGCTGGTCGCGGGACGCACACCGCAAACGAACGCGGCCCCTGGCCTGCGC
>JBEPVS010000076.1:0-11479 GCA_041690875.1 Gammaproteobacteria bacterium | reverse complement strand
CGTCGGTTTCCTCTGCCGCCTCGGCGGCGATGAATTCACACTGGTGATTCCCGCCGTTCGCCGCGCGGAGGCCGTCGAGCGATTCATGGCGCACATCCTGCGCGAGTTTTCCGTGCCATTGCGCGTCGATGAGCGCGACCTCGTCGTCAGTCTCAGCGCCGGCATCGCGTTGTATCCGCAGCATGGCGACTCGGTGGAATCGCTGCTGCGCGCCGCCGATTCGGCATTGCATGACGCCAAGGCCAAGGGACGCAGCGGCTTCCAGGTTTATCGCGCCGAATTGCTGGCCGGCGCCTCGCACCGCTTCCACACCGAGCAAGCGCTGCGGCGCGCGCTGGCCGCTGGCGACTTCCGCCTGCACTACCAGCCCGAAGTGTCGCTGGTGTCGGGCCGCACGACCGCTATCGAGGCGCTGCTGCGCTGGCAGCGCTCAGACGGCCAGATCGTGGCGGCGGGCGAATTCATCGACATCGCGGAACAATCCGGCCTGCTGCTCGAGCTCAGCGACTGGCTGCTGCGCACCGCAGTCGAAGCGGCGCGCACTTTGCGCGCGGGCGCCTGGCCCGCTGCGCGCGTCGCCGTCAACGTATCCGCGCAGCAGTTCATGGCTGGGCGCTTCGTCGACTCGGTCGACAAGGCGCTTCGCGTCGCGCAGTTGGACGCATCCTGCCTGGAAATCGAGTTGACCGAATCGGCGCTGCAAACCGGACGGCGCGCCACCGAAGCGCTGCATGATCTGCGCGCGCTCGGAGTGGCTGTCGCGCTCGATGATTTCGGCACGGGCTATTCGACCCTGAAATCGATCGAGGAGTTGCCGCTGACCCGCGTCAAACTCGACCGGAGCCTGGTGCGGAACATCGAGGACAATGCCAATGCCGCGTCGTTTGCGCACTCCTGCGTGCAGCTGTGCATGAGCCGCGGACTCAGTGTCACCGTCGAAGGCATCGAACGCGCCGGCCAGCTTGATGCGCTGGCTCATTGGGGCGATATTCAGGTGCAGGGCTTTCTGCTGGCGCGGCCGGCGGCGCTGGAGGACATCGCCGCCTACGTGATCGACACGCCTCCGCGCCTGGCGGCCGTGTGGCCTGCCGCTGCCGGGCGTGTCCGCGGGGACAAGCATGGCGAGAGTTCGCCGGTCGCTTTCCTGCGGCCGCGCCAACGCTGACACGACTCCGGGGAAAAGGGGGATTCGATGCAGATTCGGCCGTTCGGCACGACCCGGCGCCCGGTGGCGATCATGGGCCAGGGTTCGTGGCAGATGGAAAAAGACCGCAAGGCCGATGCGATCGCGGCGCTGCGCACCGGACTGGATCTTGGCATGACGCACATCGATACCGCTGAAATGTACGGCGATGGCGAGTCGGAGCGGACCATTGCCGAGGCGATCAGCGGTCGGCGTGATGAGGTGTTCCTCGTTTCAAAGGTGCTGCCATCCAACGCCTCTGCGCAACGCACGCGGAGCGCCTGCGAGGAGAGCCTGCGCAACCTCCAGACCGACCGGCTGGATTGCTACCTGCTGCACTGGCGCGGCCGCTATCCGCTTGCCGAAACGATCGGAGCATTTGAATCGTTGCAGCGAGACGGCAAGATCCTGTCATGGGGCGTCAGCAATTTTGATGTCGACGATCTCGAGGAAGTCACATCGATCGCAGGCCTGCCCGCCTGCAACCAGGTGCTGTATCACCTGGGCGAGCGCGGCATTGAACACGCAGTGCTGCCTTGGTGCGAGGCACGCGGCGTCGCGCTGGTGGCGTATACGCCGCTGGGAAAGTCGGCGGCGATGTACGACGGCAACGGCGCGGGCAGCCGCGCGTTGCAGCGGATCGCAGCGGCCCATGAGGCGACGCCGCGTCAGATCGCGCTGCGTTTCCTGCTGCGGCACCCAAGCGTATTTGCAATCCCGAAGGCGGCAAGCGTTGCGCACGTGCGAGAGAATGCCGCCGCCGTCGAAGTGGATTTGAGCGATGGGGATTGCGCCGCCATCGACGCGGCGTTCAGGCGTGGCCCGCCACCGCGAACATTGCCGACGAATTGACTACTTGCCGAGTTCCCTGCGGAGCTGCTCGATTTCCGACAAGGCTTCCTGCAGCGTCTCGGTACTGCGCAGCGCGAGCGCGTCGGCCGCCGCCACTTTCGCAAACCCGCCGAGCAAGGCATGCAGCAGTTCCACCAAATCCTCGATTTCCTGTGCACCCTCGATCGGAGGCATCGCCAGCGTTTTGCTGCGGGCGGCCGCACACGACGTCGTGAGCCGGTTGATCGTTTCGGGGGGCAGCACCATGGACAAGGCATCGCTTTCCCGCTTTCGCCCCACGCTGAAGTAGTCGTATTGCCCCGTGAGGTTCAATGCAGCGTTGGATTCACTCACGTTGCCACCTTGTTGCCCGTGATGACGGCTTGTTGCGGATCGGATTGACCGGATCGGATTGACGATAGTCAGGCTTGCCCGTAGTGTCAAACGCCATGCACGCACGGTTTTCCCGAGCAATAGTACGGCCTCCCGGCCGCTCGTATGCGCAGGGCTTGACGGGTTCGCCCCAGCTCGGTGCACCCAATCTGGTGCGCGCGCTCGAGCAACACGCGCAATACTGCAGCGCGCTGCGCGAATGCGGTCTTGAAGTGACGACGCTCCCGCCCGACGAGCGTTTCCCGGATAGCACGTTCGTCGAGGACACTGCGATCATCGCCGACCGCGTTGCGATCCTCACTCGGCCGGGAGCGGCCTCGCGCGCCGGCGAAGTGCATGCGATCGCCGGTGCGCTGGCCTCGATGCGGCCGCAGCTCGAGCGCATCGAAGCGCCGGGTACGCTCGACGGGGGTGATATCTGCCAGGCTGGCGAGCATTTCTTCATCGGCATCTCGGCGCGTACCAATGCGGAGGGCGCGCGCCAGCTCGCCGCGATACTCGTGGCTCACGGCTATACGTGTTCGGCGATCGACATCCGTTCGCACGCCATACTGCTGCACCTGAAGACCGGCATCGCCTGGCTGGGCGATCGACGCTGCGTTGCCGTGCATGGATTTCCGCGGCCACCCGAGTTGGCACAATACGAGATCATCGAAGTCGAGCCCGGCGATGCCTACGCGGCCAATTGCGTGCGTGTAAACGCTACGGTGCTGGTGGCAGCGGGATTCCCCGCAGTCAGCAAACGGCTCTGTTCAGCCGACTTTGCGCTGCGTGAACTGGAGATGTCGGAGTTCAGGAAGATGGACGGGGGCTTGAGCTGCCTGTCACTGCGTTTTTGATGAACTGCTCATGCGACGGCATCGCTTCGGCGGTCTGCCGCATCGATGTGCGCAGTCGATCGCAGTGGCGCTTCGCCTCCTCGATCGGAATGAAATCGGCCAGCGGATCGTAGCGTCGCGGAAAGACGCCCTGCCCCAACATCACGGACAGCCAGTTCGATTCCACGAATAACTCGCGGTCGAAGTACATCACGCGGCCGCTGCTGCGGAACAGCTTGATGCGATAGTCGAGCGTGTCGGGTATCGACATGTTGCGGCAATCCGTCCACAACGGCGCATCATCACGTTCGGTGGCGTGATAGTGCAGGATCAGGAAATCGCGCACCCGGTCGTATTCGTCGATCTGCAGCCGGTTGTATTCCTCCGCATCGCTTGGGTCGAAACTGCGGTCCGGAAAAATCGCGGCGAGCTGCGTAATGCCGCTCTGCACGAGGTGGATACTGGTCGACTCCAGCGGCTCCATGAAGCCGCTGGCGAGTCCGAGCGCGATGCAATTCTTGTTCCAGAACTTGCGGCGCCGCCCGGCCGTGAATCGCAGCAGGCGCGGTTCGCTGCGCGGCGGACCATCGAGATTCGCGAGCAGCGTCGCGGTCGCCTCGTCATCGTTGATGTAGCGGCTGCAATAGACGTAGCCGTTGCCGATGCGATGTTGCAGCGGTATGCGCCACTGCCAGCCGGCAGCCCGCGCCGTCGATCGCGTGAAGGGCTTGAATTCCCCGCCTCGATCGCAAGGCACTGCCACCGCGCGATCGCAAGGCAGCCAGTGACTCCAGTCCAGGTAACCGGTCTTCAGTGCCTGCTCAATCAGGAGTCCGCGGAAACCCGAACAGTCGATATACAGATCGGCGGCGAGATCGGTTTCATCATCGAGCCTAAGCGAGTCGATATGGCCGTCCTCGCCGCGCAAGCGCACATCCAGCACCTTGCGCTGGAGCCTGCGCACACCGCGCGCCTGCGCATATTCGGCAAGATACTGCGCGTACAAGCTGGCATCGAACTGGAAGGCGTACGAAAGGCTCGAGAGGATCAGCCGCGGATCCACCGCGGGCCGGGTGAAACGCCCCAACTCACCCGCCATCGCCGACAACGAATAATCGCGCAGCCTCGAGGTATTGCCCTGGGCGCGGAGCCGCAGCCAATGCTGGTGGAATGAGATCTGCTCGTAGGTCTGCCCGTACTTCCCGAATGGATGGCAATAGCGATCGCCGAGACGCGTCCAGTCGTGGAATTCGATGCCCAACTTGTACGTGGCGCCCGTGCGCCGCAGGAAATCGTCCTCGTCGATGCCCAGCATTGAGTTGAACGTGCGGATGGGCGGGATCGTCGCCTCGCCGACACCGACGGTGCCGATTTCCGGCGACTCGACCAGCGTGAGCTGCATCGCGCGGCCCTTGAACACGCGCGCCAGCAGAGCTGCGGCCATCCACCCGGCCGTGCCTCCGCCGACGATTGCGATGCTGCGAATCGGTCCGGTATTCATCCAGCTAACCCCTCGTTTGCATATAATCAGATTTATCCTATAATAGTGGAAAGGGGCGGCTGTCAGGTCTGGTCAGGGCCGCGATTCAGTCCATTACAAGGGGGTCTGACGTGAAACCAAACTATCGCCGCCGGCTCTGCGGTTCAGGCGCTCTGGCGCTCATCGGTTCAATATACAACCCCGCGGCGCACGCGGCGGATGCGGGCGCGACCGCGAACAGTAGCAACCTCGAGGAAGTCGTTGTCACCGCGGTACGCAAGGCGCTCGCCGACGCGATCGAGACCAAGCGCAACACGCTGCTGGTCAGTGACAACATCACGACGAAGGACATCGGCGCCCTCCCCGACGTGACGATTGCCGAAGAGCTGAACCGCCTGCCCGGCGTCAACACGACGCGCGATCGCGGCAACGCCAGCCAAGCGTCGGTGCGTGGACTCGGTCCGCGGCTCGTGCTCGGCCTGGTCAACGGCCGCGAAGTGGCCTCTTCCGAGCCGTCGCAAGACCTGCGCTGGGAAATCTATCCGTCCGAAGTGCTCTCCGGCGCCAACGTCTACAAGTCGCAGGACGCCTCGCTGGTTCCGGGCGGCATTGCCGCGACCATCGACATCCGCACCCTGCAGCCACTCGACTACAAGGGACCGGCATTCACGGTGCGCGGTGGTCCAACCTACAACGCCGGCGGCAAGGATTTGCCGCACTATAATCCGCTCGGGTGGCGTGGCAGCGTCGGTTTCTTCTCGCACATCAATGACGATCTCGCGGTGTCGCTGGCCGTCAGCGCGCAGAAAGAAAAGAACGGCTTCCCTGATTTCCGCTCGTGGGGCTGGAACACACCGCAGACGGGCAGTCCCGGTGATCTCAATGGCGATGGCGTACCCGACCAGACCACCTGGGGCCTGAACACCGAGGTCAAGGAAGTCACGCAGGATCGCTATGCCATTGCTGGCAGCGTGGGTTGGCGACAGAGCGAGAAGCTGACGATCAAGGCCGACGCGCTGTGGTCGCAGTACCAGATTTCGGAAAACCAGTTCCAGGCCTGGTTCGGCAACAACATCACCGGCAACTGGGCCAACGGCAACAGCGCCAACTACAACTGCGCCGGCTGCAGCTACAGCGTTGTCAACGGCTCGGTCACTGCGGCCAATATGGTCGACCAGTTTGCCAACTACCAGAGCGAAATCGCCCGCTACAAGGAACGGCATACGCTGCTCGTCACAGGCGTGAATGCGGCATGGACCGGCGACAAGTGGAATGGCCAGGCGGACCTGAGCTACTCGGACGCCTGGCGCAAGAACCGCTGGGAAGCGGTCTACCTCGGCACGATCTATGCGCCGACGCTGGACTTCGACATCGGCGAAGGCCATTCGCCTTGGGCGACCACGCCGGGATTCAATCCTGCGGACCCGTCGCTGCAGTTCATTGACGCCGGACGGACCGGCGTCAGCGATGGCCCTGAGGAAACGCACGACAAGCTCGGCGCTTTGACCTTCGACCTGTCGCGCGATTTCGGCGCCTCGTCGATCAAGTTCGGCGCGCGCCTATCGAACCGCGAGAAATCCCACTCGCACATCATGTTCAACCTGACGCCGACTGCGATGTCGCTGGCCAATGCGGGCCTGGAATCGTTCGACGTACCGGGCTTCACGGTGCCCCAGATGGTGTGGGGCGACTTCGATACGCTGTGGCCTATGGTGTACGCGAACCAGGCGACACCCGCAGGATCCGAACTGATGCTGCAGCATACGAAGGTCACCGAGACTTCGTATGAAGGCTACGGCAAAATCGAATTCAAGGCGGATCTCGCCGATCACGAATTGAAAGGCAACCTCGGCGTGCGCATTGCGCACCTCGATACCAAGAGCGATGGTTTCGCAACGGTCGGCGCGACGCTGGGGCCGGTATCGATCAAGAACAGTTATACCGATGTGTTGCCAAGCCTCAACCTCGTCCTCAACCTCAGCGCTGACAGCCTGCTGCGCTACGGCATGTCGGTCGGCATTTCGCGTCCACCATTGGACGCGCTGACCACGGGCTTTTCAATCAGCGCCACCGGCACTCCGCGCACGGGCGGCGGGGGCAACCCGCTGTTGATGCCCTACAAGGCCAACCAGGTCGATCTTTCGTATGAGTGGTATTTCCATCCGGAGTCGATGCTCGCCGTCGCGCTGTTCTACAAGGATATCAGCACGATGATTGGCGCAAGCCAATCGACCCAGATCATCGATGGACAGACGGCGATCATTACATCGGAGAACAACACGCCGGGCGGACACCTCGAGGGCCTCGAGTTCACGTACCAGACACGGTTCTTTTTCCTGCCTGGAGTCCTGCAGGATTTCGGTGTCTACCTGAATCACGCGTACGTGCAGTCGAACATCCACGAAGTGGCGCCCGTCAACAATCCGTATCCGATGATCGGGATGGCGCATGGCACATCGGAGTTCGACCTGTACTACAGCAAGCGCGGATTCGAATCGCGCGTCGCGGTGAAGCACCACACGCCGTTCACTGTTGCGCCAACATGGGTCGGCACTACATTGAAGCAACTGGGAGCCGAGACCACACTCGATGCGAGCGTGTCGTACGAGTGGAACCAGCGCTGGAGTTTCCGCCTGCAGGGACACAACCTGACCAACGAGCGTGGCTTGTTCACGGTCGACAACGATCCGAGCCACCTGGGGAATGACAGCGGCTACGATCTCTTCGGCCGTTCCTACCTGCTCGACGTGGGGCTGAAGTTCTGATCTCATCCAGCAGGTGTCGGCTCGAGAGGTATCCCCCATGCACTTGCGCCGCCGCCTGCTGATTTTGCCGCTGCCGCTTTTCGCGGCCTTCATGTCGCCGGTTTGCGCGGCGGAAACACTGCTACGCGTCGACGCGAGCGGCGTTGTCGCGGCGCCTACTACGGGCTACCTGCACCTGGGCACGACGACGTCGGCCGACGGTCACAGCATCGGTGTCAACAATCGCTACCTGCTGCGAGACGGCCATCCGTGGCTTCCGGTCATGGGCGAATTTCACTACACGCGCGTGCCGGCGCAATACTGGGAAGAAGAGCTGGCAAAGGTGAAGGCGGCCGGCGTCGACATCGTTTCGGTCTACGTAATCTGGCAGCACCACGAAGAGCGCGACGGACAATTCGATTGGCACGGTGATCGGGACCTGCGCCACTTCGTCGAACTGTGCGCGAAGCGCAAGCTGTACGTGTTGCTGCGCCCGGGGCCGTGGGTGCATGCCGAGGTGCGCTACGGCGGCATTCCGGACTGGGTCGTGGCCGCGATGCCGACGCGCAGCAGCGATCCGACCTATCTCTCGTACGTCGGCCGTTTCTACGAACAGGTCGGCGCGCAGGTCAAGGGACTGCTGTGGAAGGACGGCGGGCCCATCATCGGCATCCAGATCGAGAATGAGTACTATCGCAACGGGCCGCACGAAGGCCGTGCACATATCGCCGATCTCAAGCAACTCGCGTTGAAGGCCGGGTTCGATGTGCCCCTGTACACCGTGACGGCCTGGGATAACACGATCTACCCGGCGCGTGAAGTCACGCCGGTTTTTGGCAGTTATCCGGATGCGCCGTGGGCCGTCTCGCCAGCTAAGTCACCCCCGAACGAAGCGTACGCGTTTCGCTTCCAGAGCCGCGTGACAGGCGATGTGAGCCCTAAATCGCTGGCCGCAACGGCCGCCGGCGACGCCGACGGCGATCGCGCCAACACGCCTTTCCTCAGCGCCGAATACGCCGCCGGACTGCCGAGCATGTACCGGCGTCGCACTGTCGTAAGCGCCGATGACATTGCGAGCCTGTTGACGATACAGATCGGCTCGGGCGTCAACCTTTATGGCTATTACATGTTTCATGGCGGCCGCAATCCCGCGGGATTGCCGACGCGCGAGGAAAACACCGGCATCGGCGGCTACAACGACCTGCCGGCACTGGGCTATGACTTCCAGGCACCGATCGGCGAGTACGGCCAGATGCACGCTGTGCTCGGCCACTTGAGGCCGATGCACTATTTCCTGTCGAGCTTCGGGCCTACGCTCGCGCCGATGGTAACGCGAGCACCCGAGGTCGTTCCGAAGGGGGTAGATGATTTCAGCACGCCTCGTTACTCGGTGCGCAGTCTCGGCGACAGCGGTTTCCTGTTCGTCAGCAATCACGTGCGGCTGTATCCCATGCCTGTTCAGCACGACGTGCGTTTCGCCGTTCGATTGCCGAACGAAACGCTCACGCTGCCGGAGAAACCGATCGACATCCCGGCCGACAGCTATTTCACGTGGCCGTTCAACATGGATGTCTCGGGCGCGCGGCTCATCTACGCAACGGCCCAACCGATCACGCACATGGCGACAGATGCGGGAGAACTGTATGTCTTCCGCGCTGTCGATGGGGTGCCGGTGGAATTCGCGTTGGATGGCAAGACCGTATCGGCCGTGCAGACAGTGGCCGGCGCGCGCCAGCACCGCGCCGGTGACGATCGCATCATCGTCACCGATATCCGGCCGGGCACGCAGGCCGCATTGACACTGCACACGCGCAGCGGCGAACAGGTGCGAGTGCTGGTGCTGAGCGAATCGCAGGCCGAACGGCTCTGGGTGTTGCCAGTGCGCGGAAAAACGCGGCTGATCCTCGCTGACGCACAATTATTCGTCGATGGCGAAACCTTGCAGCTGCGTTCGCACGGCGATCCGCGTCTGCAGCTGGCCGTGTTTCCGGCGCTGGGCGCAGACCTGAAGTCGAGCCTGCCCTTGCACGCACATGCGCCCGATGGGATCTTCGAGGTACTCGATGCGCTGGCGCCCGCGGCGCCCAGACCTGCAGTGGGCGTGACTCGCCTGCGCGAGGCGCAACCTGTCCCCCCGATCGCGATCGGAGGACCGGCACAGGCCGCCCTGCAGCCCTACCCCGAGACCTTCGGTAAGTCCGCCGCGTGGACATTGTCCGTGCCGAAAACCGCGCTGCAGGGCGTGAGTGATGCCTACCTGAAAATCCACTATGTGGGCGACGTCGTGCGATTGTTCTCCGGCACCGAACTGATCGACGACGCGTACTACAACGGCCTGGATTGGGAGATCGGGCTGAAGCGCTACGGCGACCTGCTCGATCGTCCCTTCACGCTGACGCTGTTGCCGCTGCGCCAGGACGCGCCGATCTACCTCGAGCCCGATGCCGTGCCGAAAGTACCCGTGGGGTCACAAACGGCGGAGCTGGGTAGCGTCGAAGTGATCCCGGAATACGCGCTGCAGCTGCGCTAGCGTGCCGCTGGCGCGGCTTCGCTCTTGAAGGTCAGCCAGACTGATTCGACTTCGACGCCAGCGGCGTCGATGTCGCTCGCGCCGCCGTGGTCTTTTTCAATGTCGAGTTCCAGGCGTTCGACATCGGCGATGTGCACGTGGTCGAGCGCTCCACCACGGTTCGCCGGACTCGGGCGCCAGTAATTCCAAAGCCCGGGATAGGGGCTCGGGATCAGTATGCTGCGCCCGGCGCGCAGGTTATCGAGCGCAACGTCCTGCTCGCTCCACTGCGCACTGGCGGGCACGTCGACGTTCCAGCTCGAACCATCCTTCTCGATCAGTTTTACCGTGACGAAGCCATGGCTGCCGCCGGCGGCACGCAACCGGATGTGTAGCGTGTCCGCCGTCGACGCGATGTTCGTTCTCGCAGCGATGCGTTCGCCGATGTACAACGCGGCCGCGTAGCGATCGGGCGTGTCAGCACCCAGGTTCGGCAGTTCCAGGCGCAGTGCCGCCTGATCACTGGGCTCGGCGGGCACGATCTTGAAGAATGCCGAGCGGTATTGCTCGCCCGGCCGAACGAATGACAACTGCGCGGCGTCCGCCTTGGGATTGAACAGCCGCAACGCCGAGTGCGCCGCTGCGATGCGGAACGTCCAGTACGAATCGCTGCGGAATGGCCACGCGCCCGGCTGCCCCGGCATCGCGCCGGGAAAGGTGTGACGGCGCTCGCCCGTCGCGGTCGTGACCGCGTATTCGTACACGCCTTCCGCTGCGCGGGGGGCATCCAGTGTCGCCGAGTAGTCGTTGCCGGACGTGCGCGCCATGCTGATCGGTGCGCCGAAATCGCGCGTGCCAAGCGGCCGCAGCCACAGCGAGAGTGCATCCGGCCGCGTGTCGTTGGCAATACGAACGCTGATGCGTACCGCGTCACCGACCGTGAACTCCGGCGGCGTCAGCGTCTGCACGTCATCGGCGTAGCTGCGCGGTTCGTTGACATGGTACTCATCGAAGCCCACGCGATGGATGAACGCCGGCAACGTCGCAGGATCAACGTTCTCGTGGGCGCTCAGCAGCCATACCCCAGGCGCCGCCGTGAAGCGGCCGGACTGCGCGCGTTGCGCCGCCGCGTCGTTCTGCTGCCACAGTCGAATAGGCCGCGCCCAAAATGACGCGCCCAGGTCGGGCAGTTGCACGCCCATCGGCCACGATCGATCGAGCAAGCGCGACACGATTTTCCCGGGCTGCGGCTGTTCGAACGGATCGCGCACCAGCACTTCATCCGGATAGATTTCCAGGCGCCAAACGCCCTCTCGCACCTTGTCGAGGAAGTACGCACCGCTGCCTTCGTAGCCGATGAGCGGCGATGAGCCGAGCCCGACGATGCGCGTCAGCTGCGCGGCGGCGCGCGGCGGCGTGCTCGTCGGCCCGGCGTTCATGTACGCGTCGGGCGCGTTCAGTTCGCTCAGGTCTTCTTCGTAGCTGACGCGGAAATCGCCGAACTTTCGGTTGTCCGGATAG
>JBEPVS010000075.1:0-11505 GCA_041690875.1 Gammaproteobacteria bacterium | reverse complement strand
ATCCGTAGGCGGGATTGCGATAGCAGGATGAAAAGCGCGCGCCCGGGAATCGCCGGCGCAGCTCGCGTGCGGCCACCGGGAACCAGCGTTCCGGGTCGACGTTGCCGCCGATCGCGACGTACACGCGCGCCATGATGCCGCGCTTCAGCTGCCCGCGTCGGATGCCGCGCGCTGCGGCCCGCCGCGATGCCGCTCGATGCTGACGCCGATATCGCGCGAGTGACGGATGGCACCCGGCTTGTTCAAGCTCAGGCGGATCCATTGCAGCGAGAATTCTTCGAGCAGCAGCAGGGCGAGGCTGTGCGCGAGCGTCTCGATTAGCTGGAATTGCGATTCGCCCACGTAGGCGAGCACGCGCTTGGCGACGCGCTTGTAGTCGACCGTGTCGGCCACCGCATCGCTGGCCGCGGCGCGCGCGCAATCGGTCGGAAACTCGAGATCGAGCACCACCTTCTGCTTCACGCGGCGTTCCCAGTCGATGAAGCCGATGATGCATGGGCATTCGAGCCCGCGCAGGAAAATACGGTCCCCGGTGATCGTGCTCATGTCGCTCCCATCGCGTTCGGCGGCCGCAATTCATCCAATGGCCAGCGCGCACGCACGTTTAGCGTAGCGCCGCTTCGCTCCCCGGCCTTCAATCGCAGCAACCCGGCGATGGCAATCATCGCGGCATTATCGGTGCAGAATTCCGGCCGCGGGAAGAAAACCTGGCCGCCCCGCTTCGCCAGCGCCGCCGTCAGCCGTGCGCGCAGTGCGCGGTTCGCACCCACGCCGCCGGCGACGACCAGCTGTCGGTGGCCCGTGCTGTCGAGGGCGCGCAAGGCCTTCGTGCAGAGCGTGTCGACGATCGCATCCTGCAGGCCACGCGCGATATCGGCACGGCGTTGCGCATCAAGCGGCTGCGCGCGCGCCGCGAGCGCGACGGCGGTCTTCAATCCCGAGAAACTGAATTCGAATCCAGGCCGGTCGAGCATCGGCCGCGGCAACTCGCAGGCCCCGGCGCGCCCGTGCTCGGCCAGCGCGGCCAGTTGCGGACCCCCGGGATAAGGCAATCCCAACAGTTTCGCGCTCTTGTCGAAGGCTTCCCCGGCCGCGTCATCGCGTGTTTCGCCGAGCAACCGGTACTCGCCGAGCGCAAGCGCTTCGATGAGCATGGTGTGCCCACCCGAAACCAGCAGCGCGAGATGTGGAAACTCCGGGGCCGGAGACTCGAGGAGCGCTGCGAGCAAGTGTCCTTCGAGATGATGGATGCCGATGGCTGGCAAACGCCATCCAAAGCCAAGCGAGCGCGCCAGCGCCGCACCGCACAGCAAAGCGCCGATCAGCCCGGGACCTGCCGTGTACGCGATACCGTGCAGGTCCTCGGGCGCGGTTTTGGCTTCCGCCAGCGTGTCGCGCACGAGTGGCAGGAGCCGCTGCACGTGATCGCGCGAGGCCAGTTCCGGCACGACGCCGCCATAGATACGATGCAGGTCGATCTGGCTCCACAGGCCATGCGCGAGCAAGCCGCGTTCCTCATCCAGCACCGCCACAGCGCTTTCATCGCACGAAGATTCGATTGCCAGGACTCGCATGGGGCGCCTTGAAAGGCAGTATGCCGCATGGGCCTTGGGGCCATGCGGCCCCTCCCACAGGGAGGCTGTTTGCGCGGGTTTTGCCTTTTGCCGCCGGCCTCTTTAGAATCCCGGCCCCTGCAACATCCGAAGCCGCCTGCAAACGGCTTGAAGATCAAGAGGTTGAGTTCGATGCCGAGCGTCCGAATCCGGGAAAACGAGTACTTCGATGCCGCTTTGCGGCGCTTTAAGCGCGCCTGCGAAAAGGCGGGCGTACTCGCCGAGCTGCGCCGTCGTGAATTCTATGAAAAGCCCACGCAGGAACGTAAGCGCAAGAAGGCCGCTGCGGTGAAGCGCCATATCAAGCGCATTTCCCGCGACTTCATCCGCGCCGCACGCTGATTTCGCCGCGCGCAAATCAAATGAGCCTCAAGGCGCGCATCCAGGAGGACATGAAGTCCGCCATGCGCGCGGGCGAGAAGGAAAAGCTCGCCAACATCCGCATGGTGATGGCGGCCATCAAGCAACGTGAAGTGGACGAGCGCATCGAACTCGACGATGCGCAGGTGCTGTCAGTCATCGACAAGATGAGCAAGCAGCGCCGCGAATCGATCGTGCAGTTCAAGGCCGGCGGCCGCGCCGACCTGGTCGCAAAAGAAGAAGCTGAACTCGCCCAACTCAGCGGCTACATGCCGGCCCAGCTGGGCGAGGCCGAGCTCGATGCGATGATCGCCGAGGTGATCGCTGCGACGGGCGCCGCTTCGATCAAGGACATGGGCAAGGTCATGGCGGCCATCAAGACGCAGGCCGCGGGCCGCGCGGACATGGGCGCCGTCGGCGCCCGCATCAAGGCGCGTTTGTCGAACTAAACTCGCCGCGCACCCGGCGCGCGGCGCGATCTCAATGCGAGGTGAGCTCGGCCGCCGTGATCAATTGCGGCGCGATATCCACCGGCACGTCCTTCAGCTTGTCGAGCATGCGGCGCATTGCCGGACGGATCACGACCATGTGCGCGAGCAGTTCGTGCGCGCCACCATAATCACCGTGCGCCTGCAGCGTCATGATTTCGGTGGTCAGGTCCGTCACGGCCTGCTTCGCCTTGGGCAGATCGAGCGAGAACGTGCCATCGGCCGCGATCTTGATCGCGCCGTGGTCGAACAGGTTGTTGACCTGCAGCGCCATGCCGCGTGCGTGCGATTCGGATAACCCGAAACGCAGCGTGCGGAACGTCGAGGCGAGGAAGGTTGTGTAGACGGCACGTTCCTGGCGCTTGTCGAGCACGCCCTTGTCCATCAGGTATTGCAGCGCCCACAGGCCCGACACATCGGCCTTCGCCTCTTCGAGCGTGCCATTCAGCTCCTTGAGCTCCTGGCGCACCGTGGTGGCGCGCCCGTCGACAGTGATCGCCTGCGGACCGAGCCCGTGCATCAGCTCGTGCATGAGGATATGCGTGAAGAACGGCTCGAACGCGACCTGCTTGCGGTCGGCGGGCGCGAGCACGCGCTGCGCGATCGGCAGCAGCACCTTATCGTATTTGGCCTGCTGGAAATTCTTCAGCAGCACGCGCTTGGAGCCCTTGGCGGTGACGACGCGCTCGTCGTTCGGCAGGTTGTACGCCGCAGTCTGCGTGGCGTGGTTGCCGTCGCCGCTGTTGTAGACGACATCCACGACGCGGATCGGCGAGTAGCCGCCCAGCTTCGGGTTGCGGTACTTCGGATCGATCGGCAAGTGATCTTCGATGTCCTGCAGCTGCTCGCTGAAATGCGCCAGCTTGGCTGTCTCCGCTGCATTGCGCACGGTGATAAAGGCCTCGAACGCCGCCTTGAAATTGAACCACTGATCTTCGTACACCTCATACGGGCCGATCGTCGGTTCGATCGTCGCGTCCAGGTCCATCCAGGCCATGTCGCTGTCGAAATAATCGTTGCTGATGAACGCGGCGGCGCGCTTCTCGAGGAAGGTCTTCAGCGTCGGCTGCTTCGTCAACTCGGCCGCCTTGCGCAAATCTTGCGCGGCCTCGCTCAGTTCGTTCTGGTACTCGAGCGAATACGGCACGGCCGCAAACGTGCCCGAGGGCGTGCGGCGTATCGTCGTGAAGAAATCGGTCGCCACTTCGTGTTCGGGTGGCGTGAGCGAACCCATCCACGTTTCAATTTCAGCGCGCGTCGCATCGGCCGGATAAAACCCCGCTTGCGCGGGACGCTCGCCGACGCCCGGCAGGAACGGCCTGTTCAGGTCAAGCTCGGACCACGGCCCCTTGTTGATGAGGAAATATTGCAAACGCGCCGCCCCCAGCGGCGTGCGGTCCTGCAGCAGCGTCAGCAGCTGCGCCTCATTTTGCGGAGCGACCTGCCGAAGGTAGATCGCGTCGATGATCTGCGCAGCGCGGATAATCGCGGTAAGCGAATGCCGCTCGTTCGCAGGCATGTGCGAGAGGTCGACGCGGATGTCGACCGGCGCAAAGCGCGCCGTCATCGTGCGTAGTTCCGTAGCGTCGGCGAGCGGTGCCGCCCTCGCGCTGGTGGCCAGCGTCAAGCCCGCGGAGAGTGCCACCAGGATCAGTCTTGCATGGAGCCGATTCATTGGTTTGCTCCTGTCGGAAGATGCGCTGTCGGTACGAATGCGCGTGCGCTATTCTAGCCGACAAGGCGGGTGTCGAAAGCGGGGTGGCGCCTTGATCCTGGTCGTGGGAGCAACCGGCCAGCTGGGGACGGCAGTCGCGAAACGGCTCGCTGCCGCGGGAACAGCTGTGCGCGCGTTCGTGCGCTCTGGCTCCAGGCACGAACACCTGCGCGTTCCCGGAATCGAGCTGGCCTTTGGCGACCTGCGCGATGCCGCCAGCGTCGAGGCGGCATGCCGCGGCGTGCAGGTGGCCATTGCGACGGCCAACGCCATTGTGCCCGAGGGGCGCTCCAGTTTCGAGGCGGTCGAGGGCCAGGGTTATGCTCACCTGATCGCGGGTTGCGAGCGTTCGCGCGTCGGGCAGTTCATCTTCGTATCGATGCCGCAAACCGCGCATGATGCCGCCGTCCCAGCCTTTCGCTACAAGCGCCTCAATGAACAGCGCCTGCAGTCGAGCGCATTGCCCTACACCGTGTTGCGACCGTCGCTGTACATGGACGACTGGTTCGCCTTCATCGGCGATGCGAGTGTCGCGCGCGGCGCGTCGGCCGCAACGATCGAGCGCCGCTACTGGTTCCTGAGGGTATTCATCAATGCCGTGGGCGGACTGATACACAAGCATGGCATCGCGATGCTGCCCGGCTCGCGCCGTGTGCGTCACGCCTTCGTCACGGTCGACGACGTTGCCAGCTACATCATCGGCAGCATCGGTCGCGAAGACATGCATCGAGCAACCTTCGAGATCGGCGGTCCGCAGGTCTTGAGCTGGGATGATGTGATCGCGATTTATTCGCGACTGCTCGGGAAGCCAGTGCGCGCCATCAGCGTGCCACGAATTGTGTACCGTGCATTGCGCGCGCTGATGGCGCCTTTCTCCGAAGCAGCGTCCAACATCATGGGTCTCAATTGGCTGGTCGGCTACGACACGCCCTATGATGCGCGTGCACTCGCGGCTCGGCTGGGAATGCAGCTGACCAGCGCGGAACAGTTCCTGCGTCACCCTGCGGGGCGGACCGACGGCGCCAGCCGCACCACCAGCAAGTAGAGCAGCGCACTGATCACAATCACCGCCAGCAGCCCGAGGATTTCCACGCGTGCGGCCAGCGCCACCAGTGCCAGCATGCTGACGAAGCCGATCGCGGCGGCAGCGCCGATCCAGCGGAAACCGAGCGGCGCTGCGCCTTGCGTGATGTCGCGCCGGACCATCCGCCGAGCGGCCGCGCAGCCGAGCATGTAGAGCGGCGCGGTCACGAGCGTCGACAGCACCGCGAGTTCGGCGAAACTTCCGGTCAGCGCCAGCAGCATCGCGACCGCGGCGTTGGTGAGTATCGCCACGTGTGGCACGCGGCTGCGTTCATGCACGCGGCCCAGCACGCCGGGCAGGAATCCGTCCCGCGCAAACGCGAACAGTACGCGCGGGTTACCGAGCAGTTCGCTGCTCAGCAATCCGAACATCGACACCGCGGCGCCGGCCAGCATCAACAGGCGCAGCAGCGGACTGATGCGCCCCATCGCATCGGCCAGCGGCACTTTCGATGCGGCCAGCGCGGGACCCAGCACACCCTGCGCCACCAGCTGGATCGCGACATACAACAGCGTCACCGCCACCATCGCGATCACCAGCGCTCGAGGAATCGTGCGCGCAGGCTCGGCCACTTCGCCACTTGCGCACAACGAGATTTCCATGCCGGTGAAGGCAAACAGCGCGAGGATCAACGCGCGGCCCAGCCCTGAGGTGTCGGGTTGCACGGTTTGCGCGAAGTTGACGCCGTGCATCGCCGTCGCGCCGACGACGACGAACACCAGCAGCGGCACAAGCTTCAACAGTGTCATGGCGCTCACCATGCGCGTCGCGGCCACGACGCCGCGCGTGTTGACCAGCGCGATGCCGCCGATGACGACGACGATGACTGCGGCGTGCGCGCTGGCGCGCATCGGCGGCGGCAACAAGGACACGCATACATCGGCGAGCGCGGCGGTGACGCCGCCGCTGGCGAGCACGGACCCGAGCCATGAGAGCGTGCCGGCGATGAATCCGGTCATCGGTCCGAACGCGACGGCGATGTAGCCGTAGGCGCCGCCGCTGCTTGCCATGCGGCTGCCGCCTTCGGCAAAGCAGATCGCGATCGCACCGATGGCCACCGCGCAGACCAGCAGCGCGAGCGGCGCGTACGTGCCGACGCTCGCAGCCAGCGCCGCGGGCACCGCAAAAATGCCAGCGCCGATGACGATGCAGACCGTGCTGGCCGCCAATCCCCAGGGGCCGACGGCGCGCACCAGGCCCGCATCACGCTGCGCACTGCTCATGCGCGCAACGATAGCATCATCGTGGCATATTGCCGCCCCATGAAACCGCGCGTCCGCCTCCCTTCATTCGCTGCACAGGCCGTGATGTTCACAGCTGCGGCGTTGCTGATGCTCGGCAACTACTATGTCTACGACTCAATCGGGCCGGTCGCCGACATGCTGGTACGCCAGCTTGGGCTTACGCAGACGCAGATCGGTACGCTCAACGCGGTCTACAGCGTGCCGAATATTTTCCTGGTGCTCGTGGGCGGGGTGTTGACGGATCGCATCGGCGTGCGCCGCGTGGTGTTCTGGACATCCGTCATCTGCTTTGTCGGCGCGGTCTTCACGGCTCTGGGCAGCCATTTTGCCGTGATGGTGCTGGGCCGATTCCTGTTCGGCGTCGGAGCCGAAACGATGATCGTCGCGGTGATGGTCGCACTGGTGCAGTGGTTCGATGGACGCTACCTCGCGCTGTTCCTGGCGCTCAATATCAGCCTCGCGCGGCTCGGTTCCTACCTGGCCGATCGCTCGCCGTCTTTCGCCGATTCGCTGTATGCGCGCGGATGGCAATCGCCACTGTGGCTGGCGACTGCTTTCGCCGCGTTGAGCCTGGTGGCCGCGGTGGCCTATTGCATCGTCGATCGGCGCGAGGCGGCGCGCGGCACGCTGGCGATTGCGCCGCCGGGTGAGCGTGTTGCCTGGCGGGAGATGATGCGATTCGGCCTGGGCTATTGGTACATCGCGGCGCTGTGCGTTGCGTTCTACGCAGTCATCCTGCCGTTCCGAAGCACCTTCGCGATCGAATACATGCAGCATGCGCACGGAATGTCGCTGGCCGAGGCGAGCAAGATCAACAGCAACGTGTTTCTCGCGGCGGCAGTCGCCACGCCCCTGTTCGGCTTGCTGGTCGACCGCGTGGGTCATCACGCGCAGCTGCTGGTTGCGGGTTCACTGCTGCTGCCGCTGAGTTTCCTCTGCCTCGCGAGCCCAGGCATGAGCCTGTGGGTGTCATCGGTGTTGTTGGGCATCAGTTTCTCGATGGTGCCCGCCGTGCTGTGGCCGGCGGTGCCGCGCGTTGCGGCGGCGACCGTGCTCGGCACGGCCTACGGCCTGATGACGCTGCTCCAGAACGCCGGCCTCGCGCTTGCGAACTTCATCGCCGGGTGGCTCAACGATCGCGGCGGCGCAAGTGCCGAACACGTGCAGGGCTACGCTGGCATGCTGTGGTTCTTCGGATTGTTGAGCCTCGTGGGTTTCGTGTTCGCGGTGTTGCTGTGGATCTACGAAGGACGCACACGCGCGGCGCCGCAGCGGGCTTAAGGGTTTAGACTTGAACGCATGCCCGGCCGCATTCCACAGCCCTTCATCGATGAACTGATCGCGCGCGCCGATATCGTCGAGATCGTCGGAAGCCGCGTGCCGCTGAAGAAAGCCGGCCGCGAGTACAAGGCCTGCTGCCCTTTCCACGACGAGAAGACCGCCTCGTTCTGGGTGAGCCCTGACAAGCAGTTCTACCATTGCTTCGGATGCGGTGCGCACGGCACGGCACTCGGCTTCCTGATGCAGTACGAGCAACTGCCGTTCCCCGAAGCGGTCGAGGAACTCGCCGGCCGGCTCGGACTGGAAGTGCCCCACGAGGGCGGTTCGACCGGCGTGCCACGCGCGCAGGAAGAATTCACCGACCTGCTCGGCCGCGTCGCGGGCTACTACCAGGAAACGCTCGCCAACAATGAACGCGCCCGCAACTACCTGCGCTCGCGCGGGCTCGAATCGGCCATTGCCGAGCGCTTTCGTATCGGCTACGCGCCGGATGCGTGGAACGAAGTGTTGCGGCGGTTCGGTGCGACGGATGAATCGCGCCGCGCGCTCAGCGCGACCGGGCTCATCATCGAGCGGGATACTCCGCGTCCGGGAAGCGAGCCCTGGTACGACCGCTTCCGCGACCGCATCATGTTTCCGATTCGCGATCCGCGCGGACGCGTGCTCGGATTCGGCGGCCGCGTGCTCGAGCGCAGCGAGCCCAAATACCTTAATTCGCCGGAGACCGTGCTGTTCCATAAGGGACAGGAGCTCTACGGCCTGCACGAGATCCGCCTGGCGCGCGCGACGCTCAAGCGACTGTTGTTCGTCGAAGGTTACATGGATGTCGTGCGGCTCCATCAGGCGGGCGTTACCTCCGCGGTCGCGACGCTCGGCACGGCGACGACGCCCGAACACTTGAAGCGCGCGTTTCGCATGGTCAGCGAAGTCGTGTTCGCTTTTGACGGCGATCGCGCGGGCCGCGCCGCAGCGTGGCGCGCGTTGCAGAACGCACTGCCCGAAGCGCGCGAAGGACGTGAGTTGCGTTTCCTGTTCTTGCCCGACGGCGAGGATCCGGACAGCATCGTCGGGAAGGAAGGCCGCGACGCCTTCGAAGCGCGCATTGCTGCGGCGCTGCCGCTGTCCGAATACCTCGCGGCGCAGCTGCGCGAACAGGCCGACGTTTCGCACGCGGACGGGCGCGCAAAGTTCGTCGCGCTGGCGAGGCCGTTGCTGGCGAAAATTCCGCAGGGCGTGTATCTCGAACTGCTGCTCGCGCGCGTCGCGCAAGAGGTCGGGCTCGGCACGGAGCGGCTGCGCGAACTGCTGCAATCCGACCTCGCGGGCGCCCCCGACAAGGATGGCGCGCACACCGCCGACGGCGGCACGCGGGGCCACCTCAGGCGCACAGCGCATGGCGGCACACGCGATCACGGCCAGCGAGGCGGCGGTGGGCGTCGCGGCCTCGTGACGCAGGCCATCCAGACGCTGCTACATTTTCCGGCGACCGCGGCCACAGTGCCGGCTGCGGTGCTGCCCGCACTCACCGACATCAGCGAAGAGGAACTCGGCGGCATCGGCATGCTGCGGGAATTGATGCAGGCGCTGCGCGCCAACCCGAAACGCACGAGCTCGCAACTGCTCGAGGAATGGCGCGAGCGGCCCGAGTACCGGCGCCTCGGCGAACTGCATGCGGAGCGCGTGCTACTCGATGTGGCGCAGGCCGGGCCTGAATTGATGGGGATCCTCGACCGCCTCATCGGCCAGGTCAGTGCGGAGCGCCAGTCCAAACGCTACGACACGCTGCTTCGCAAGGTCGAGGCGAACTCCGCCACAGAGCAAGAAAGAGTGGAATTTCAAGTCCTTAACAGGCGCCCCGGGCCAGCGCCCGGTTGAAATGTCGAGTCAATGCCCCCACTCCTACGTGCTGGCCTTCAAGGCCCTTGACTCGGTATAATTACCGGATTTTCCGCACTCGATTCGCCCTCCGGTCCGTTCCCCTGGCAGTGCCTTGGGAGAACCCGGTAGCAGGGCCTTTGTCCGAACACGCCTGAATTTAAAGAGGCCGCAATGCCGTCGATCCGCAAACCGAAGCCCGCTTCCGCCACCCGGCCCAAGAACGCCGCGGCGAAAAAATCGCACGCATCCGCGGCGGCTGCGCCGAAGCGCACTGCCGTTACGCCATCGAAATCACCGATCGCGTTGAAGTCGGCCGCGCCCGGCAAGTCGGCGGCGAAAACGGCGCCGGTGAAGAATGCAGTGAAGCCGGTGCCCGCCGCGGCAAAACCTGGCGCAGCGGGCGCATCGAAGGCGGTTAGCGGCACCAAGTCGCACCTCGCACCGCCGCCGGTTGGAAAATCCGGCGCAGCCGCGAAAGCATCTGCGGCTGCGTTCGCGCCCGACCGGCGCATCGGCACTGTCCCGGAAGACCGGCAATCGCAGCTCAAGCTCCTGATCGCGCGCGGCAAGGAACAAGGCTATCTCACCTACGCGCAGGTCAACGATCACCTGCCTTCCGAGATCGTCGATCCGGAACAGATCGAAGACATCGTCAACACGATTAACGACATGGGCATTCCGGTGTACGAAAAAGCACCGGACTCCCAGTCGCTGCTGGCTTCCGATCCAGCTTCTCCCGCTGACGAAGAGGCCATTGAGGAAGCCGCCGCGGCGCTCGCGGCGCTCGATGCCGAACTCGGCCGCACCACCGATCCGGTGCGCATGTACATGCGCGAGATGGGTACGGTCGAACTGTTGACGCGCGAGGGCGAGATCCGCATCGCCAAGCGCATCGAGGAAGGTCTCGACGCGGTCCGGCTCGCGCTCGCCAACTACCCGGCCACGCACGAACACGTGCTGCACACGTACGAGCAGTTCAAGATCGGCCAGGCGCGCATGATCGACCTGGTGGTCGGCTTCATCGATCCGAACGCGCCCGATGTCATCGCGCAGCCGCAGAACCCGACCAAGGTCGAACTCGTGACCGAGGGCGACAAGAACGACGAGCAGGAAGGCGACGAGGACGACGAAGAAGAAAGCGTCATCGACACCGGCCCCGATCCGGAGGAAGTCGCGCGGCGCATGGCGCTGATCCGCAAGCACCTGAACACCGTGCTGGCCGCGCTCGCCAAGCAAGGTGCGGAAGATCCGCGCACGCAGAAGGCGCGCAAGAAACTGGCCGATGAATTCATGGAACTGAAGCTCTCGCCGCGCATGTTCGATGCGCTGACTGCGCAGCTACGCGCGCACATCGGCGAAATCCGCCAGATCGAGAAGGAGATCATGATCATCGCGGTGCGTGATGCCGGCATGCCGCGCAAGGATTTCATCAGCACCTTCCCGCGCAACGAAACCAGCAGCCGCTGGATCGCCAAGCACGTCAAGGCCGGCAAGAAATACTCCGCGCCGCTCGCACGCCTGAAAGACGAGATCGAACGCAGGCAGAAGAAGCTGCAGACGCTCGAGGTTGCCTATCACCTGTCGATCGGCGGCTTCAAGGACATCAACCGCGAAGTATCGATCGGCGAGGCGAAGGCGCGTCGCGCGAAGAAGGAGATGGTCGAGGCGAACCTGCGCCTCGTGATCTCAATCGCCAAGAAGTACACGAACCGCGGCCTGCAGTTCCTGGACCTCATCCAGGAGGGCAACATCGGCCTCATGAAGGCGGTCGACAAGTTCGAATACCGTCGCGGCTACAAGTTCTCGACGTACGCGACGTGGTGGATCCGCCAGGCGATCACGC
>JBEPVS010000074.1:0-11535 GCA_041690875.1 Gammaproteobacteria bacterium | reverse complement strand
CGTAATACAGGCTCTCTTCCTGGATCTTGCCGCGCTGGTACATCGTCTCCATTGCGCCGAGCACGCCGCCGCGCTCCGAGATCGATTCGAACTCGCGGTACACGGCCTCCTCGACCATGTCTGTCAGGTACTCCATCAGGAATGAGCCCGCCCAGGGATTCTGGTTCATGTTCAACCCGAGCTCGCGGTTGATGATCAGCTGGATCGCCACCGCGCGGCGCACGCTTTCTTCGGTCGGCGTCGTCAGCGCTTCATCGTAGGCGTTCGTATGGAGCGAATTGCAGTTGTCGAACAACGCGTACAGCGCCTGCAGCGTCGTGCGGATGTCGTTGAACTGGATTTCCTGCGCGTGCAACGATCGACCCGAAGTCTGGATGTGGTACTTGAGCATCTGGCTGCGCGCGTCGCCATGGTAGAGCTCGCGCATTGCATGCGCCCAGATGCGCCGAGCGACGCGGCCGATCACTGCGTATTCGGCGTCCATGCCGTTCGAGAAGAAGAACGACAGGTTCGGGGCAAACTGGTCGATGTGCATGCCGCGCGCCAGGTAGTACTCGACGATCGTGAATCCATTGGCCAGTGTGAAGGCCAGCTGGCTGATCGGATTCGCACCCGCTTCCGCAATGTGATAGCCGGAGATCGACACCGAGTAGAAATTGCGCATCTTGTAGTCGATGAAATACTGCTGCACGTCGCCCATCATGCGCATCGCGAATTCGGTCGAGAAAATGCAGGTGTTCTGCGCCTGGTCTTCCTTGAGGATGTCAGCCTGCACGGTACCGCGCACCTGCGACAGCGCTGTCGCCCGGATCTGCGCGTACTCATCGGAAGTCAGCACGCCGCGCGCGACGAGCTGTTCGCCGCTGATGCCAAGCAGCGCCAGGCCGCTGCCGTCGTGCCCTTCCGGCAACTCGCCCTGATACTGCGGCAGCGGCAGGTCTCGCGCGCGCATGGCGCTGCGCAATTCCTCGATGCGCTGCGCGGCGGCCGGCCAGCGGTCATGACTCTTCAGAAACCGCTCGACACTCTGGTCGATGGCGGTGTTCATGAACATCGCCAGGATAATGGGCGCCGGGCCGTTGATCGTCATCGACACCGAAGTCGTCGCCTTGCACAGGTCGAAACCGGAATACAGCTTCTTCATGTCATCGAGCGTCGCCACCGAAACACCCGAGTTGCCGGTGCGCCCGTAGATGTCGGGGCGCGTGTCCGGATCCTCGCCGTACAGCGTGGTCGAATCGAACGCAGTCGACAGGCGCGTCGCGGCGTGCCCGCGCGCCAGCAGATGAAAACGCCGATTGGTGCGTTCGGGCGGACCTTCGCCGGCAAACATGCGGATCGGGTCTTCGGCTTCGCGCCGGTACGGATACACGCCGCCCGTGTACGGATAGGCGCCGGGCAAGTTTTCGTTGCCGAGGAAGCGTAGCAGCTCGCCCCAGTCCTTGAATTTCGGCACCGCGAGCTTTGGCACGCGATTGCGGCTCATCGTCTCGCTGTAGTTCTCGCCGGTCAGCGACTTGCCGCGCACCTTGAAGTGATATTGGTCCGCGCTCGCCGCTTCGGCGCGCCCCGGCCACGCCTTCAGCAGTCCGACGCCTTCCGCCCCGATTGCGTCGAGCGCCTCGTTATACGTGCGGCGCAACTCGAGGCGTGTCGCGTCCGATGCGCCGTCGGCGAGCTCGGCGTCGCCATAGCGTTCGAGCGGCGCGGGTAGCGCCGCATCCTGCAACCGCTTCAACGATTCATGCAAAGAATGACAAAGACTGGCGCTGTCGGCGGCGCGTTCGAGCCGCTCGCGGCTGCGTCGGCCGGTGCCGGCGATTTCCGCCAGGTAACGGCCGCGCGCACCCGGGATGATCGGATCGTGCGAGCGAAACTCCGTCGCACCGACTTGCACCGGCTGCCCCTCGCGCACGCTCCATGACAATTTTCCAATCGCCTTCTCGTCCAGCGCCTTGAGCAGCGCGCCGAATAACCGATTCACCCCCGCATCGTTGAAACGGCTGGCGATGGTCGGATACACGGGCAGCGCGGCGTCCGGCAGCTTTGACCGATCCGGATGGTTGCGACGCCACTGCTTGCGCACATCGCGCAGCGCATCCTCGCCGCCGCGCTTTTCGAACTTGTTCAGGACAACCATGTCGGCAAAATCGAGCATGTCGATTTTCTCGAGCTGGCTGGCGGCACCGTATTCGCTGGTCATCACGTACAACGACAGGTCGGCGAGGTCCGCAATTTCCGTATCGCTCTGGCCAATGCCCGCGGTCTCTACCAGCACCAGGTCAAATCCCGCATGCGTGTACAGCTCGATGACATCGCGCAGCACTGCCGACGTCGCCAGGTGCTCGCGCCGGGTTGCCAGCGAACGCATGAACACAGACGGCGAGGCCAACGCGTTCATGCGGATGCGATCGCCAAGCAGCGCGCCGCCGGAGCGGCGCCGCGTCGGATCGATCGCGACGACGGCGATCTGGCGGTCGGGGAACGCGCGCACGAATCGTTGCAGCAACTCATCGGTCAATGAACTCTTGCCGGCGCCGCCGGTGCCGGTGATGCCGATCACCGGTGCCGCGCGGCGGGTTTTCGCCAGTGCCTGGCGGATCTGCTCGGCCGCGCGTTCATCGCCGTGACCGCCTTCGAGCGCCGTGATGCTGCGCGCGATGTGCGCATGATCGCGCGCGTTGAGCGGACCCACCGCATACGGCGGACGGCGTGCCGCGCGCACGCGCTCGAGCACGTCGTCGATCATGCCGTTCAGGCCGAACTGCCGCCCGTCCTCGGGTGTATAGATCTTCTCGACGCCGTGGCGCTCGAGCGCCGCGATTTCACCGGGCGCGATGGTACCGCCACCGCCGACAATGACGCGAATGTGCTCGGCATGTAGCTCGCGCAGCATATCGACCATGTACGCGAAATATTCGTTGTGGCCGCCCTGGTAGGAACTGACGGCAATCGCATCGGCGTCTTCCTGGATCGCGGCCCGCACGATGTCGGCCACGCTGCGGTTGTGCCCCAGGTGCACCACCTCGGCGCCGTGCGCCTGCAGCAGGCGGCGGATCATGTTGATCGCGGCATCATGGCCATCGAAAAGCGATGCGGCGCTGACGAAACGCAGCGGCGGCGCCGGCGGTGCCGTCGCCGGCGAGTCGTGCGGCTTAGGGCCCAGGCCGGAAGGTTTGACGCTCATGGCGGCTTCCAACAAATGTTACCGGAGAGTATGATCGTGCCGGCCATGAGCGTCAACCACCGTACCGCGCGCGCCCCTTCTCCCTGGCGGGGCGGGCGCAAGGCCCGCGCCGATCGCGACCTGAAGCGCGAGGCGGTAATCCGCACGGCTGCGCGCGCATTCAATGCGCGTGGTTACCACAACACTTCGCTCGATGACATCGCTGCGACGCTGGAAGTGACCAAGCCGACGCTCTACTACTATGTCGAGAACAAAGAGCAACTCCTGTTCGAATGCTTCTGCGCCGGTCTCGAGCCAGTGCGCGCTGCATTTCGCGATGCGCGCGCCAGCCATCAGGACGCCCGCACGCGACTGCACGGCGCGCTGTTGGGGTACGCAAAGGCGATCGCCTCGGAATTCGGCTGGTGCATGGTGCGTGCCGAAGACCAGGACCTGAGCGATACAATGCGCGCGCACGTCAAGGCGCTGAAGTCCGAGATCGACCAGGACATCCGGCGGCTGTTGCGAGAAGGCATGGCGGATGGCTCGATCGGCGAATGCGATCCAAAGATGACTGCGTTCGCGCTCGCCGGCGCGCTCAACTGGATCGCACACTGGTATCGTGACAGCCAGTCGCAGTCGGCGGCGCAGATCGCGGCCGCCTTCGTTGCGCTATTCGAGAACGGCTTGCGGCCGCGCGCGACCTGAAGCAACGCGGGCAGAACGGAGCACATCTTCATGACCGACCCCGTCATATTCCTGAGCGCCCGCCGCACGCCGATCGGTGCGTTCCAGGGCGCATTGTCGATGTTGACTGCGCCACAGCTCGGTTCCGCCGCGATGCGCGCTGCAATCGGTTCGGCCCGGATTTCCGCCGCTGACATCGATGAGGTGCTGATGGGCTGCGTGCTGCCGGCGGGTTTGGGCCAGGCGCCTGCGCGCCAGGCCGCGCTGGGCGCGGGTGTGCCTGCCGAAGTGCCGGCCACCACCGTGAACAAGATGTGCGGCTCCGCGATGAAGGCGATCATGCTGGGCGCCGATCAGCTCGCGGCCGGCCGCGCCTCGCTCGTGCTGGCCGGCGGTTTCGAGTCGATGAGCAACTCGCCCTACCTGCTGCCGAAAGCGCGCGGCGGTTATCGCATGGGGCACGGCGAGATCCTCGATCACATGTTCTACGACGGTTTGCAGAGCCCCTGGGATGGAAAACTGATGGGTTGCTTTGCCGACGCGACGGCTCGCAAGTACGCCTTCACGCGTGAGCAACAGGACGAGTTCGCGAGTGAATCGGTGCGCCGCGCGATGCGCGCGCTCGAGGCGGGCGAGTTCGACGCCGAGGTCGCGCCGGTCGAAATCAAGGGCCGCAAGGGCACGACGACCGTCGCACGCGATGAAACACCGCTCAAGTGCGATCTGACGCGTATTGCGGTGTTGAAACCCGCATTCGATGCGAACGGCACGGTGACGGCGGCCTCGTCTTCCTCGATTTCGGATGGCGCCGCGGCGGTCGTACTCGCGCGCGAATCGATTGCGCGCCAGCGCGGGCACAAGCCGGTGGCGCGGCTCGTCGCCTGGGCCAGCAGTGCGATGGCCCCCGAGTGGTTCACGGTCGCACCAGTCGGCGCCATCAGGAAAGTACTGCAGGACGCGAATTGGCAGGTCGGCGACGTTGACCTGTTCGAGGTCAATGAGGCTTTTGCCGTTGTAGCAATGGCCGCGCAGGCCGATCTGAAGATCGATCGCGCCCGATTGAACGTCAACGGCGGCGCCTGCGCGCTGGGTCATCCGATTGGCGCCACGGGCGCGCGCATCATCACGACGCTGATCCATGCGCTGCAGAAGCGCGGGGCCCGGCGCGGCGTGGCCGCGTTGTGCATCGGCGGCGGCGAAGCGACCGCCGTCGCCATCGAACTGGCTTGAGGTAATCCATGCACATCAGCGCAGCGCGCGCCGTCATCACCGGTGGCGCATCGGGTCTCGGCCACGGCGTGGCGCAACACTTCATCGCACAGGGCGCGGCCGTCACGCTGCTCGACGTGCAGGCGGAGAGTGGCGAACGGGCCGCGAGTGAGCTCGGCGAGGGCGCGTATTTCGCGCAGTGCGACGTGACCTCCGAAGCGGCCGTCGATGCCGCGATGGCCGCGGCCGCGAACCATATGGACGGGCTCAACCTGCTGGTGAACTGCGCCGGCATCAGCGGTTCTGCGCGCGTCCTTGGACGCAATGGACCGATGCCCGGCGAGCAGTTCGCCAAAGTCATCAACATCAACCTGATTGGCACATTCCTGTGCGACAAGGCTGCTGCCGACATCATGCAACGGAACACGCCAAGCCCCGATGGCGAGCGCGGCGTCATCGTGCACACCTCGTCGGTCGCGGCGTTCGAAGGCCAGATCGGACAGGCGGCCTACTCCGCCACCAAGGCCGGCGTGGCGGGGATGACGTTGCCGTTGGCGCGCGAATTCGCGGCCTTCGGCATCCGCGTCATGACGATCGCGCCGGGCATCTTCAGCACGCCGATGATGTCCGGGATGCCGCAGGAAGTGCAGGACTCGCTCGCGAGGCAAGTGCCGTTCCCGCCGCGCCTTGGCCGGCCAGTGGAATTCGCGCAGCTGGTCCAGGCGATCTTCGAGATCGGCATGCTCAATGGTGAGACGATCCGCCTCGATGGCGCGATCCGCATGCAGCCGAAATAGCGCGCTAAACCCAAATGCGGCGTCAGCGCCGCGCGCAGCGCTCGACTTTGACGGCTTCCTGTCCGCGATTCGGTGGCGGCGAATTCACGGCCCTCGATCTTCGCGGCGCGTCGCCACCCAGCAGCGCATCGATTTCTTCCTGCTTGAGAACTTCAGGGTCAGTCACTATCCTCTCCCGGTCACGAGCCCGAATGTTGTCGGCAGTGAATCGAGCAAGATGCGTGCCGCCCCGGTTGCCCACCTCGTGATGTAATGCACGTCACGTTTGCGGGCCGAGCGACGCCGGGGTTTTGACGCCAACGGGGGCCATCACATGAAGCAAGCCTGGTGCAAGCTGCTGACGGCAGCGATGCTCGGCGCATTCGCATTCAACAGCGCGACGCTGGCGCAAGCGCCCATGGGGAGCACGGCTGCAGCCGCTGCTCCGGAAGCCAGTGCCGACTTTCGAGCGCGTCCCCCTCAGGATGAAATCATCTATTTCCTGCTGCCCGATCGCTTTGCCAATGGCAAGGCTGCGAACGATCGTGGTGGCCTCAGTGGCGATCGCCTGCACACTGGCTTCGATCCCACGCACAAGGGCTTCTATCACGGCGGCGATCTCAAGGGACTCGCCGCGCATCTGGGCTACATTCAATCGCTGGGTGCCACGACCATCTGGATCGCGCCCATCTTCAAGAACAAGGCTGTTCAAGGCGAACCCGGCCATGAGACCGCCGCCTATCACGGTTACTGGATCACCGATTTTTCCGCCGTCGATCCGCACTTCGGCACGGATGCTGAAATGCAACTACTGGTCGACGCGACGCACGCGCGCGGCATGAAGCTCTACCTCGACATCGTCGTCAATCACACTGCAGATGTCATCCGGTATCGCGAGTGTCCCAATAACGATTGCCCCTACCGCTCGCTCGCAGACTATCCGTACACGCGCCGCGGAGGCAGCGGCGGGGAGCCGATCAACGCGGGCTTTGCGGGTCACGCGGCCGAAAACCAGACTGCCGCCAACTTCGCGTTGTTGAAGCGCCCCGACTTTGCGTACACGCCGTACGTGCCGGAAGGCGAAGAGCACGCCAAGGTGCCGGCGTGGTTGAACGATCCGATCTACTACCACAATCGCGGCAATACGACTTTCAGGGGCGAGAATTCCACGCTTGGGGATTTCGGCGGCCTCGATGACCTGATGACGGAAAACCCGCGCGTGCTGCAGGGATTCATCGACATCTACAACGACTGGATCGACCGCTACGGCATCGACGGCTTCCGCATCGACACGGCCAAGCACGTCAATCCGGAATTCTGGCAGGACTTCGTGCCCGCGATTCGCGAACACGCGGCGGCCGGCGGCATTCCCAATTTCCACGTGTTCGGCGAAGTGGGCACCAGCGAACCCGACGTCGCGTTGCTGGCCGAGCACACGCGCGTCGACAAGCTGCCGGCGGTGCTCGATTTCGCATTCCGCAACGCGGTGCGCGAAACCGTCGCGGGCAATGCGGGCACGGACGAGTTGGAGCGCGTGTTCGCCGGCGATGCGCTCTATGAAGGCGGCGCTGATGCGGCGTTGCAACTCCCGACCTTCGTCAGCAATCACGACGACGGACGTTTTGCGATGTTCGTGCAGCACATGCGTCCCGGTGTCAGCGATGCCGAGACGCTGCAGCGCACGCGGCTCGCGCACGCGATGCTGCTGACGTTGCGCGGCGTGCCCGTCATCTACAGCGGCGATGAACAGGGCTTCGTCGGTCACGGTGGCGACCAGGACGCGCGCCAGGACATGTTCGCCAGCCAGGTCGCTACTTACAATGACCAGCACCTACTCGGTACTTCGGCGACAACGGCAACCGACAACTACAACGTCACGCATTCGCTATATCGGCTGATCGCGCAGTTGGCGAAAATCCGGCGGGACAACCCGGCGTTGCGGCACGGGCGGCAACTCATCCGCGCTGCCGGCGCATCGCCGGGGCTGTTCGCCGTGTCGCGCATCGATGCGACGAGCGGGCGCGAGATCGTGGTGGCGTTCAACACGTCGATGACTGCGATGGACTCGGCAGTACTGGTGAACGCTGCCTCCGCGCACTTCAGTTCGCTGTACGGCAAATGCGCCGCGGACGTGGCGGCTCCCGCCAGTTATCGCGTGCACCTCGAAGCGCTGGATTTCGTCGTCTGCGCGGCCTCGGCACCTTGACGTTGCGCTGAACGGGCGTCGCGCGCTGACTGCCGCGCGATTAATTCAGCGCGATCAACCCAGCGCGCTGTCGGCGCCCCTGCCGACGCGCGGCGTCGGATTCGGATTGACCTCGACGCGCACATGCTCGCAGCCGTACACGGGACGGCCGTTCTCGCGTTGTGGCTGGTAACGAACCTGCCGCGCCCAATCGATCGCGGCACGATCGAAGGCGTGGTCGGCGGATGATTGCGCGATGCGCAGGTCCGCGACTGCGCCGTCGGCCGCGACACAGACCTCGACGATCGCAAACTCGCCGCGCGCCGAGCGCGGGATTCGCGCTGCAATGTATGTCGTCGTCACTTGCACCGGCTCGATGACGACCGGCGGTGGCGCAGTGGGAAGCCGCCGCGGTGGCGTGGCGCATCCGCTAAAGGCCATCATGGCGGCCATCGTCATCGCGACGATCAATGCCTCGCCAACGGCGCCATGTCGCATCCGCAGCTTCATGCAGACCTTCTACACCCCGAAAGCCCTGCCGCGCAATTGCGCCACGTACACTGCCACCAGTGCGGCCGGCAGGAGCGGTGCAGTGAAGGCTGCGCTGACACCCCACGCCAGCAGCGCGGCATGCGCAGTCACGGTGCCGGCCACGGCGTTGACGATGAGTGGAATCGCGATGGCTATCAGCGTCACGATGGTTGTCAGCGTCGTGGCTGCCCACCACACGCCGCGCATCAGCACCCAGCTTTTTCCCAACGCGGCGATCGGACCAGCGCGGTCCGCCAGCAACGCGACGGGCCACAGCTGCCACACGCCCCACAGCCAGGTGCCAGGCACGACAAAGGCCATTGAACCGACCGTGGTCAGCGCGACGTAGATTGCGCCGGCCACCAGCGCACCGGGAAACGCACGCAGCGCGCGGCCTACTGTGCTGCCCCATGCGGGTAGCACTCCGACAGCAACATCGTAGACGATCGCGATCAGCATGCAGAACAACAATGTCGATGCGCACCATGCGGCCGCGAGCACCCACCAGAAGGCATTCGAATACAGCAATTGCTCGGTCTGCGATACGAGCGACCACACATCATCCTGGGCCACCGCGTCAAGGCGACCCATCAGCTGTGCCAACAGTGTTGCCCACAACAGCGCGAGCAATGCGGCGGGCACGAAGCAGTGACGCAATGAGGCTCGGTACAAGCGCCAGGTGCCGTCGAAATCGCCGCTGACGATGTTGCGCGGCATCAGTGTTTCAGCCATCAGTGCCTCCGGCCAGTGCGCGTTGCAATTGCACGGCATCGACTTCCCGTTCCCAGCGCGCCACGACAATCGCGGCCACCGCATTGCCGATGAAGTTGGTCAGGGAACGGCATTCACTCATGAAACGGTCCACGCCCTGGATCAACACCAGGCCCGAGATGGGCACCGATGGCACAACCGCCAGCGTCGCGGCCAGCGTGATGAATCCCGAACCGGTGACGCCGGCCGCGCCCTTCGAACTGATGGCGGCCACGAGCAGCAACAGCAGCTGCTCGCTCAAGGTTAAATGCACATTGGTCGCCTGCGCGATGAACAGCGCCGCCATCGTCATGTAGATGTTCGTACCGTCGAGATTGAAGGAGTAGCCCGCCGGTACGACGAGGCCGACGACCGAACGCGAGCAACCAGCGCGCTCGAGCTTGTCGATCAACAAAGGAAGTGCGGCTTCAGACGAACTGGTGCCCAGCACCAGCAACAATTCATGGCGGATGTAGCGCAACAATCGCAGCAGCGAAAAACCGCTGGCGCGCGCGATCGCGCCGAGAACGCCGAAGATGAACACGGCGCTGGTCGCGTAGAAGCACAGCATCAGTCCGGCCAGATGCGCCAGCGCACCGATGCCGAACTGCCCGACCGTATAGGCCATCGAACCCAGCGCGCCCAGCGGCGCGGCGCGCATGATCAGGTGCACGACCCGGAACACGACGGCGCCCAGCAAGTCGACGCCGCGGCGCACAGGCTGTGCTCTCTCGCCCGTCAACGAGAGTGCGAATCCAAACAGGATCGACACCAGCAGCACCTGCAGGATGTCGCCACCGACGAAGGCGCCGACCAGCGTATCCGGGATCACGTGCAGCAGGAATTCCACGACAGTGCGACTGTGCGCCTGCTGTTCGAAACCGGCGACGGCGCTGGCATCGAGTTGCGTCGGGTCGGCATTGAAGCCCGCCCCAGGCTGCGCCACGTTGGCGACGGTGAGTCCGATCAACAGCGCGAGGCTGGAGATCACGATGAAATAGCCCAACGCCTTGAAGCCGACGCGCCCGACTTTCTCCAGGCTGCTGACGCCCGCGATGCCGCTGGCCACGGTGCAAAAAATCACCGGCCCGATGATCATCCTGACGAGTTTGATGAATCCGTCGCCGAGCGGCTTTAGGCCTACAGCAATGTGGGGCGCGAAGTAGCCCAACGCGACGCCAATGGCGACGGCGATGAGCACCTGCGTGTACAGCGAGGAGTACCAGCGTGCGGCGGGCTGCAGCGGCAACTTTGTCGATTCGGCCATGTTCGCAAAGAGTAGGCGCAAACGCGGGCCGGCTGCTAGCATTTGCCGCGGTCGCCCTCGCATGTCGGAGTTTCAACGCATGGCTGGTTTCAAGCGCACATGGCAATGCCTTGCCGTTCCGCTGCTGCTGATCGCCGGCAGCGCGCTGGGCGCCGACGCGCCTGTAACGACGGTAAAACCCGCGGCGACCATGGCGGACATCCTGGCCGCTGCGCCGGCCTCGGCATGGCGGCCGCTCGCCGACGAGCACACTTTGTATATGGAACTGCCAGCCGGGCGCGTCATCATCGAATTGGAGCCAGTGCTCGCACCCCATACGGTGGCGAACATCGAAACGATGGCTCGCCTGCACTACTACGACGGCCTGGCGATCCTGCGCGTGCAAGACAACTACGTCGCGCAATGGGGGGATCCGGACGGCACGCGCAAGCTCCCCGCGGAATTGCAGGCGCTGGCGCCGGAATTTGCCGTGCCGCAGGGAAGCGCCCTGTTCACACCGCTGGCCGACCATGACGGTTACGCGCCGCAAGCAGGTTTCGTCGACAGTTTTCCGGCCGCGCGCGATGCGGACGCCGGGCTTGCCTGGCTCACGCACTGCTACGGCGCTGTCGGAGTCGGCCGCGACACCGATCCCGCGACGGGCAACGGCAGCGAACTCTACGCCGTCATCGGCAACGCGCCGCGACATCTCGATCGCAACGTCACGGTGGTCGGCCGCGTGCGCGCGGGCATCGAGTTGCTCTCGAGCCTGCCGCGTGGAACCGCGGAGCTGGGTTTCTACGCGACGCCTGCCGAGCGCACGAGCATCAAGTCGGTGCGCCTCGCCAGTGAATTGCCAGCGACGGCGCGGGTACGGCTCGAAGTATTGCGCACCGATTCGCCCGCGTTCGCAGCGCTGGTCGACTCCCGCCGCAATCGTCACGACGACTGGTTCGTGCGTCCTGCCGGCTACATCGAACTGTGC
>JBEPVS010000073.1:0-11621 GCA_041690875.1 Gammaproteobacteria bacterium | reverse complement strand
GTGTATAAGAGACAGCTTCCAGATATCGAGGTCGGGATAGAGCTGTCGGCCGAGTCCCTCGACATTCAGCAGCGTCTTCTGCAGCAGGATCAGCTGCGGCTGGATCTGCCCGTCGAAGCGCTGGAGCGCCGCGAACAAGCGTAGCAGCACCGTGCCGAAGGAAATTTCGCGCAGCGGCCGATCGAAGATCGGCTCGCAGATCGTGCGCACCGCCGATTCCATCTCGTCGACGCGCGTGGCCGGCGGCACCCAGCCGCATTCAATGTGCAGCTGCGCGACACGCCGATAGTCGCGATCGAACACCGCGAGAAAAATATCGGCGAGATACCGCTGGTCGCGCTGCGAGAGCGTGCCGACGATGCCGAAATCGACGGCGGCATAGCGCGGCGCGAGCGGGTCATCCACGATGACGAAGATATTTCCCGGATGCATGTCGGCATGGAAGAAGTTGTGCCGGAACACCTGCGTGAAGAAAATCTCCACGCCGTTTTCCGCCAGCCGCTTGAAGTCGGTGCCGCGCTCGCGCAACGTGGCCAGGTCACCGATTGGCACGCCGTGGATGCGCTCCATGACCATGACGTCCACGCGGCACAGGTCCCAGTGAACTTCCGGAACGTAGAGCAGCGCTGAACCCGTGAAGTTGCGCTTCAGCTGCGAGGCGTTGGCGGCCTCGCGCATCAAATCAAGTTCGTCGAGTATCGTCTGGCGATATTCGCGCACGACATCGATCGGACGCAGCCGGCGCGCTTCCGGCCACCAGCGCTGCGCCAGCACGGCCATCGTCTGCATCACCTCGAGATCGCGTCCGATCTGCGCGCGCATGCCGGGGCGCAGCACCTTGACGATGACCTCGCGTCCGTCGCGCCGTTGCGCGACGTGTACTTGTGCAATAGACGCTGCTGCCAGCGGCTCATTGCTGAACTCCGCAAACAGATCGGCGAGCGGCACGCCATAGCTGCGCTCCAGTCCTGCGCGTGCCAGTTCGCCCGGAAAGGGTGGCACGCGATCCTGCAATTTGGCCAGCTCGTCCGCGATGTCGACCGGGAGCAGGTCGCGGCGCGTCGAGAGGGCCTGGCCGAACTTGACGAAGATCGGGCCGAGTTCCTCGAGCGCGAGGCGCAGCCGCTCGGCGCGCGTCGCACCGCGTCGGCGCTGGAACCAGGTCCATGGCGACAGGTAGAACATGAAGCGCATCGGGCGGTACAGGTGCGTGGCCCGCACGAAATCATCGAGGCCGTGGCGCACCAGCACGCGCTGGATCTCGAGCATCCGTCCCACTACACGGATCTTCACGGTCGGCCTTGGCGTGTCGAGCCAGATGCTGCCGGTTGAACCGCGGCCACCGCCGTGGCCGCGTCAACCCGCTCAATCAGGCGCGCGAGCCGCGCTTCGGCCGCGGCCGTTTGCGAGCGCAATGCCTCGACACCGGTGAACATGCTTTCAGCTTCAGCGCGCGGCACGAGATCGCGGCTCTCGTGCGCGAAATAATCGGCCGCGTTGCGCGCCACCGAGTCGCCCGCCGCGCGGCCCCATCCGGCCAGTGCTCCGAGTGCGCGCGACGCGAGGTGCGCCGGTATGCGGCCCACGATGCGTCCGGCCGCTGCTTCGGTATCCGGACGCAACAATCTCGCGAGCTCCTGGAATTGGCGCACCACCATTTCATCGCCGCTGACCGAAACCTGGCCTTGCGCAATGACGGCCTCGGTATCGCCGCGCGCCAGCGCCAGGAGCGATAACGGACTGCCGGTCACCGTCACGTCCGGGGGCGCAACCGGCTTCGCGCCCGAGTAGTGCAACGCACCACCAGCCGCGGTCAATAGCAGTGGGCCTGCGAAGCCCGTGATTTTCAATTCGATGCTGCGCCCTTCGAGACCGGCGCACAGCTCGCGAGCGCGCGGCGAATCTTCGAGCGCGCGCGCCAGGTAATTGTTGATTTGCGCCTCGAACATCGGCTTGACGCGCTACAGCCGGTAGCCGCGATGCACCGCGACGATTCCGCCCATGAGATTGTGGTAGCGGCATTCGGCCAGGCCCGCCTCGCGCAGCATGCCCAACAGGGTTTCCTGGTCGGGATGGCGTCGGATCGACTCGGCCAGGTACCGGTAGCTGTCGGCATCCCCGGCGACGATGCGACCCATCAGCGGCAATAACCGGAAAGAATAAGCGTCATACAGAGCCTGCAAAGACGGTGTCGTTGGCTTCGAAAATTCCAGCACCAGCAGCTGGCCGCCCGTTTTCAGCACGCGGCGCATCGACGCGAGTGCGCGCGCCTTGTCAGTGACATTGCGTAATCCGAAGCCGATCGTTACGCAATCAAAGCTGCCGTCGGCGAAGGGGAGCGCCTCCGCATCAGCCTGCGTGCACAGCACGTTGCCGACGAGGCCGGCATCGATGAGCCGGTCCCGGCCGGCGCCGAGCATCGCGGCATTGATGTCTGTGAGCATCACGAGGCCAGAGCGGCCGACCTGTCGCGCCAGTCCAACAGCCAGGTCGCCGGTGCCACCCGCCACATCGAGTACGCGGCTGCCGGGCTGCAGCGCCGTCAGGGAGAGCGCGAACTGCTTCCAGAGGCGATGCGCGCCGCCCGACATCAAGTCGTTCATCAGGTCGTAGCGATTCGCGACCGAATCGAAAACCGCGCGCACACGGCCCGCTTTATCGGCCTTCCGTACCTGTTCGAAGCCGAAGTCGGTGCTTTGTGATTCGCCCGGATTCAAGCGCGCTCCCTGCTGTGCAATCGTCGATGCCATTGAATTGAATTCACCGCATGCTTGCCGCACAGTATTGTATGCGGTGCAGTATGAAAACTATTTTTACGCGCCTGTATCATTTTGGCGTCAGTTGTTTAAAATCCCCACCCAGTTGGTAACCCAAAGGGGCCAACCAGTGGGGGTCTTGTCAGAACTGGCCGGGTGAATAACCCGGCCTTTCTTTTTGCACGGAGGCTTCTACCCATTGTTTCGTGCGGCGTTCGCGTCCCGAATCCGCTGCTGGTACCTGCGCCAGCGCTCCTCCTGCTGCGCGCCGAGTTCATGAAGGTATTTCCACGTGTACAGCCCGGTGTTGTGGCCGTCGTCAAACACGAGCCGAACCGCGTAGTGGCCGATCGGTTCGATCGCGCGAATGCCGACCTGCTGCTTGCCGGTCACGAGCACGCCATCACCCGTGCCGTGCCCCTGCACCTCGGCCGAGGGCGAGTGAACGCGCAGGTATTCGGCCGGCAACTCATAGCGCGCGCCATCGTCAAACGAGACTTCGAGCTTGCGCGAAACCGTGTGCAGGCGAATCTCGACGGGGGCGGGTACACTCATCATGTCTAGTCATATACAGCGGCCAATGAACCCTACCGATACCACAAATCCAGACCATTATCATCGAGTTGTAGATTGCCAGTGGGCCTGTCCCGCGCACACTGACGTGCCGGAGTACATCCGACTCATTTCGCAGGGCCGTTATACCGACGCCTACCTGCTGAACCGTGACTCCAACGTATTTCCAGGCATCCTGGGGCGCGTGTGCGACCGGCCGTGCGAGCCGGCCTGCCGGCGCGGCCGCGTCGAGGAAAAGCCGGTCGCGATCTGCCGTCTCAAGCGTGTCGCCGCCGATTTGAAAGGCGAGTTGACGGGACGCGTGCTGCGCGGACCGTTCGAACGCAACGGCAAGCGCATCGCCTGCGTCGGTGCGGGACCCGCTTCGCTGACGCTCGCGAATGACCTGGCGCCGCTCGGTTACGAAGTCGTGATCTACGAGCGCCTCGGCACGCCGGGCGGACTGATGCGCAGCAATATTCCCTCGTTTCGCCTGCCGGCGAGCGTGATCGATGAGGAGATCGGATTGATCCTCGACATGGGCGTGGAGCTCAAGCTCGACAGCCCGGTGGGGAGCATGCGCGAGCTGCTGGACCGCCAGGGGTTCGACGCGGTGTTCGTCGGTTCGGGCGCGCCGAAAGGCAAGGAACTCGACCTGCCCGGGCGGCGCGACACTGATCGCATCCACATCGGCATCGACTGGCTCGAGTCGGTGGCCTTCGAGCACATCGACAAGATCGGCGAGCGCGTGCTGATCATCGGCGGCGGCAACACCGCGATGGATTGCTGCCGAACTTCGCTTCGCCTTGGCGCGAAGAACGTCAAGGTCATGGCGCGCAAGCCGCGCGGTTTCTTCAAGGCCTCCGACTGGGAGCTCGAAGATGCCGAGGCCGAGAACGTCGAGATCGTCATCAACCACGCGCCGAAACATTTCGTCGTCGAGAACGGCAAGCTCACGGGCATGGTGTTCGAGAAGATGGAGTACGAGCTCAAGGACGGACGCATCACCGCCGAGCGCGTGACCGGTGAAGAAACGATTCCGTGCGACGACGTGATCCTGGCGATCGGCCAGGAAAACGCGTTTCCATGGGTCGAGCGCGACCTCGGCATCGAGTTCGACAAATGGAGCGTGCCGAAGGTCAATGCGCAGACCTTCCAGTCCACGCGACCTGAAATATTTTTTGGCGGTGATTCAGCATTCGGTCCGAAGAACATCATCTGGGCGGTCGAGCACGGCCACCAGGCCGCGATTTCCGTGCACAATTTCCTTCAGGGCAAAGCCTTGAGCGAAAGGCCCGTGTCCACCGTGAAACTCAGCAGCGTCAAGATGGGCGTGCACGAGTGGGCCTACAGCAATGACTACGCTTCGCTCGAGCGCCGCCTCGTGCCGCACGTGTCGCTCAAGGAACGGTTCAAGAAAGTAAACATCGAGGTAGAGCTGGGTTTCAACCCGGCGCAGGCCGCGCAGGAAGCACAACGGTGCCTCAACTGCGATGTGCAGACGGTGTTCGAGGCGAAGCTGTGCATCGAGTGCGACGCGTGCATCGATGTCTGTCCGGTCGATTGCCTCACGATCACGGCCAACGGCGAGGAAGCTGACTTGCGCAGCCGACTGCGCGCGCCGGCCAAGGTGCTGACGCAACCCCTGTACGTGTCGGAGGCGCTCAAGCAGACCGGCCGCGTCATGGTCAAGGACGAGAACCTCTGCGTGCACTGTGGATTGTGCGCGGAGCGCTGCCCCACGGCAGCCTGGGACATGCAGAAATCCACGGTCCATTGGCCCCACGCAGGAGACGGTGAGCCCGCATGCCATTCGCAGCGCCAAATCGCGTAAACGATTTCGTTATCAAGATCGGCACGGTCAACGGCACCGGCTCGGCCAGCGCCAACGGCCTGCTGATGAAGGCGGTGTTCCGCAGCGGCGTGCCCGTGGTCGGCAAGAATTATTTTCCGTCCAACATCCAGGGCCTGCCGACGTGGTACGAGATCCGCGTGACGCGCGACGGGTATCGCGCGCGCAGCGGCACGATCGACATGATGGTCGCGCTCAATTCAGAGACCTACGCGCGCGACCTCCAGGAAGTGAGCTCGGGCGGATATTTCCTGTACGACTCGACCTGGCCGCGGCCGCAACTGTTGCAGATGCGCGATGACGTGACGGTGTTTGGTGCGCCGCTGGCGCGCCTGTGCAACGAGAATTTCAACGGCGCGCGCACGCGCATCCTGATGAAGAACATCTGTTACGCGGGCGTTCTGGCCGCGCTCCATGACATCGACCTCGAGATCATCCGCGGCCTGCTCGCCGAGACCTACGCGAAGAAACCGCAGCTCGTCGAGAGCAACATGAAGGCGATCCAGCTCGGCTACGACTACGCGAAACAAAACTTCAGCTGTCCGCTGCCCCTGCGCGTCGAGAAGATGGACGCGACACGCGGCCACGTCATCATCGATGGCAACACCGCGGCGGGCCTGGGGTGCGTGTACGCCGGCGCAACGGTCGCGGCGTGGTATCCGATCACGCCCTCGACATCCTTGATGGATGCGTACAAGAGCTTTGCCGAGCGGCTGCGCACCGATCCGGCCACCGGACGCAAGAACTACATTTCGATCCAGGCCGAGGATGAACTGGCTTCGGTCGGCATGGTGATCGGCGCCTCGTGGAACGGTGCCCGCGCCTTCACCGCTACCTCGGGCCCGGGCATTTCGCTGATGCAGGAGTTCATCGGCCTGGCTTATTACACCGAAACACCCACCGTCATCTTCGATGTGCAAAGGGTGGGGCCTTCAACCGGAATGCCCACGCGAACACAGCAGTGCGACCTCCGCTCGGCGGCCTACGCATCGCACGGCGACACGCGCCAGGTGTGCCTGTACCCGGCCAATCCCGAGGAGTGCTTCGAATTCGCGCCGCTCGCCTTTGACCTGGCGGAACGTCTCCAGACGCCAATTCTGGTTCTGTCAGATATCGATATAGGCATGAACGACTGGATGTGCCCTGAATTCAAGTGGGACGACAAATACGTGCCCGATCGAGGCAAGGTGCTCGATGAGGCCGAGCTCGCGAAAATCGACAAGTTCTGGCGCTACTACGACCACGACGACGATGGCATTCCACAGCGCACGATTCCAGGCGTCAGTTCCAAGGGCGCGTATTTCGCGCGCGGTTCGGGCCATAACCAGTACGGGGCCTACACCGAGGATTCGCGCGAGTACCAGGTCGTTGTCGACCGGCTGCGCAAGAAATGGCTGACCGCCGCGCGGCTGGTGCCGAAGGCGATCATCGAAACGGGCAGCAGCACCGAGCTGGCGGTGGTCACGTTGGGGAGCGGTGATGCGCCGGCGCGCGAGGCGATCGCTCGCTTGCGCGACCGTGGCGTGAAGATCGACTACATGCGCGTGCGTGGCTTTCCGTTTGGCGAGGAAGTCGAGCAGTTTCTCGACGCCCACGAACTCAATTTCGTCATCGAACAGAATCGCGACGCGCAGTTGCGCGCATTGCTGACGCTGGAGACCGGCGTAGCGAAGACGCGCCTGCGATCCATTTTGCATTACAACGGCCTGCCGCTTGCCGCGAACTATGTCATCGACGGCATCATGGCCGCGGTGCAGGAACGGGCGCCGCCGGCGGCGCAACTGGTGCGCACATGAGTTTCATGGCCAAGCCGAAGGTCGCACATCCCGACCTGCCGAAGAATGCGCTCGGCTTCACGCGCCGAGACTACGAGGGCAGCAACTCCACGCTGTGCGCGGGTTGCGGGCACGACTCGATCACCGCCGCGATCGTCGAAGCCTGCTGGGCGAACGACCTCGAACCGCGCACGCTGGTCAAGCTCTCCGGCATCGGTTGCTCATCGAAAACGACCGCCTATTTCGTCAGCGGTTCGCACGGATTCAATTCGGTGCACGGCCGCATGCCCTCGGTCGCGACCGGCGCAAATGCCGCCAACCGCAAGCTCAACTACATCGGCATCTCGGGCGATGGCGATACGCTGTCGATCGGGCTCGGCCAGTTCATCCACGCGATCCGCCGCAATCTCAACATGGTGTACATCATTGAGAACAATGGCGTGTACGGATTGACGAAGGGCCAGTTCTCCGCCTCGGCCGACATCGGCACGAAGGCCAAGAAGGGCGAGGTGAACAACCAGGCGCCGATCGACCCCGTGCAGCTCGCGCTGACGCTCGGCGCCTCTTTCGTCGCGCGCAGCTTTTCCGGCGACAAGGCGCAACTCGTGCCACTGATCCAGGCGGCGATGCACCACAACGGCTTCGCGCTGATCGACGTGCTCTCGCCCTGTGTCACGTTCAACGACCACGAGGGTTCAACGAAGAGCTACGCATATTCGCGCGAGCACTACGACGAGGCCGTGCACGCCGATTTCGTCGCGCCGGCCGCCCACATCACCGTGCAATACGGCGCGGGCGAATCCGTGCCGGTGACGATGCACGACGGTAGCCGCATCGTGCTGCGCAAGGTCGATGCGGGCTACGATCCCACCGACCGCGGCGCCGCGCTGGCGCGCATCCGCGAACGGCTGCGCGCGGAGGAATATCTCACAGGACTGCTGCACATCAGCATGACGCAACCGGATTTCCACGAGCAGAACGCAACTTCCGATGTGCCGCTGAACCAGGTTCCGTTCGCGACGTTGAACCCCGGCTCGGCCGCCCTGGCGAAGATCATGGGGCGCTATCGCTAGCCGGTGCAGCGTGGAGGGGGCCATCGTGAGAGCTTGCTTCGTTGGTGCCGTGGCGCTGCTGGCTTGCACCGCCGGCCTGGCGCAATCGTCAGAGAGCGGGCAAGACAAGCCGGCCGTCGCTCCAACCGGTGAGCAGATTCCAGGATATCTGGAAGCAGGCAGAAACCTGTTGATGAAGAGTCTTCCCGCCGAGGCCATCCGCCAGTATTTCGACCCGGTGATCCAGAAATTTTCGCAATCCAACCAGCATCCCGATGTGCAGGTCTATGCGGCGCACAGCATGCAGGAAACCTTGATGTACACCGCGATGGCCGCCGTGGCAGGGAAGGACAAAAGCACTGGCAAGACCAAATCCATCGTCGTCGACGGAACCTGGACTGACGCACTGGAGATGAAGGCGTATGCGCTAACGGAGCTCGGCCGTATGGATGAGGCAAAGATTGTGCTGCAGCAGGCGATTGCCTTGTCGCCTGAGTATCCAACTCCGTGGATCGAACTGGGATCGGATTATCAGACCGAAAAGAACTGGCCTGCCGCGATGGACGCCTATCAGCACGGCGAGGACGCCGCAAATTTTCTCGACGATGGAGACTTCAAGACCGAGAAGCTGACCCGCGCACTGCGAGGGAAGGCCTTCGTTTTGACTGAACTGGGGCGGCTGGATGAATCCGAAGCCCTCTACAAGCGATGCCTTTCGATGAACCCCGACGACGGCATGGCCAGGCATGAACTCGACTACATTGAGCACATGCGAAAGGACCAGGCACAGAAAACCGCGGACACCTCGCGCTAGCCCGGTGGGTGCGGCTCGCGGACTGTCGATCCTTCTGATGGCGAGTCTTGCCACTGGCACATCGGCTGCAATCCCGAACGACGTGTTGACTCGAGTTTGCCAACTCTCGCCCAGCGACGCATCTCGCTGGCGCGCCGACCGGCGGCTCGATGAGGCCGCGGCCTTTTGGGCGCGCGACGCCTCGCTGCACAATGCGATCGAACGCAGCGGCTACACGGCCTCGGCGGTGTCGGGCATCCACATCGAGAACTACAGTGCGACGCAACACCCCGCCCTCGACGCATCGGCCTGCCGTGCGTTGCGCGATGCGTCGCTGCGCGATGCCGGAGCCTACGAACGCGGCGACGACGTGTGGATCGTACTCGCGGCGCCGATCGAGTTGCCCGCTGCCGGTGATGAAGTGCGTGTCGATGCGCATGCGCTCGAGCTCGTGAATCGGGCGCGCGCAGCGCCGCAGCGTTGCGGTAGCCGCGAGATGCCGCCGGCCGGGCCGTTGCGGTTGTCGGCGCCACTGAACGAGGCCGCCGGCGTGCACGCGCGTGACATGGCCCGACATCACTACTTCGAGCACCCGGATCGCGACGGGCGAACGCCGGCCGATCGCGTGCGCGCCACGGGCTACGTGGAGCAGCTTGTTGGCGAGAACATCGCCCATGGACCGTTGTCGACGGATGATGCCATCGCCGGCTGGCTCAAGAGCACCGGCCATTGTGAAAACCTGATGAACCCGAATTTCCAGGAGATGGGTATCGCATTCGCTCGCGAGCAGGGCGCGCGCAGCGATGTGTACTGGGTGCAGGTGCTGGCGGCGCCGAAGCCGGCGCGTCACTCCGGCCGGTTTGCGCCACCGTCGCCGAATCACTAGACTCTCGGCCCTTCGCAACCATAGTGGAGTAGGTCAAGTGGGCAAGGGTGATCGCAAGACTCGTCGTGGCAAGATCTATGCAGGTTCGTTCGGAAAATCACGCCCGAAGGATCCGTCCAAGAACAAGCCGAAGAGCGCCCCGGCCAAGGCGAAAACCGCTACCCGCAAGTGAGCGAGCCCCGTCCGGGGCTGTTTGCCGCGCGCCAGAGCCGGGCGGCGGCCATGCCCTTCATCATGCTGGCTTCGCTGATCGACATGATTTCGATCGGCCTCATCATTCCGGTGCTGCCAGCGCTGGTGGGCAGTTTCACCGGATCGCAGACCGAGCAGGCGCATTGGTACGTGTTGCTTGCGTTCACCTTCGGCATCGCGAATTTCTTCGGCTCACCGATCCTCGGTGCGCTGTCCGACAGTTACGGCCGTCGTCCGGTGTTGCTGATCGGATTCTGCGGCCTGATGTTCAGTTTCTTTGCCACCGCGTTCGCACCCTCGCTCCGGATACTGGTCGGGATTCGCTTGGTCGCCGGTGTAATGCAGGCCAACCTGTCGGTGGCGAACGCCTATGTTGCCGACATCACGCCGCCTGAGGAGCGCGCCAAGCGCTTCGGCATGCTGGGCGCGATGTTTGGAATCGGTTTTGTGTTGGGGCCGGTCATCGGCGGCACGCTGGGTGAGGTCAACCTGCGGCTGCCATTCCTCGTTGCTGGCTCGATGGCCGTACTCAATTTCCTGTATGGATTTTTTGTACTGCCCGAATCGCATCCACCCTCTCTGCGACAGCCCTTCCAGTGGCGCAATTGCAACCCATTTCGCTCGCTGTATGGCCTGACGCAGCTGAAGGGCGCCGGTTCATTGGTAGGTACCGTGGCTTGTGCTGGTCTCGCACAATTCTTGCTCTATACGAGTTGGGTGCTCTATACGACTTTCAAGTTTGGTTGGGGGACGCGCCAGAATGGATTGTCATTGGCCGCCGTGGGCATCGTTTCAATTATCATGCAAGGATTTTTGCTGGGACGCATCCTCAAACGCGTCAGCGTGCGGCGATTGGCGGTGCTGGGCCTGATTTCCTCGACAGTCGCCTATGCGTTATGGGGCGCGGCGACGCAGGGCTGGATGATGTTCGCGATCATCTTCGTCAACCTGCTCGGCGCAACCGTCGGTGCAGCAATCCAGAGCATAATTTCGAGCGCCGCGGACGCGCGCAATCAGGGCAAGGTACTGGGCGCGGTCGGGGGTTTGAACAGCCTGATGGCTGCTGCTGCACCCATCATTGCCTACCTGCCTTTGCAGATGATCTCGCACCTGCCGCGCGGCGACTGGCGCATCGGCGCGCCGTTTTATCTCTGCGCGGCATTGCAGGCGACGGCGCTCATGCTCACCGTCGCGCACTTCCGCCGCGAGCGGCACGCGCGCCAAAGCGCGACCGCTGCCTAGCAGTCGACTAGAGAATGTAGCGGCTCAAATCCTCGTCTTTTGCGAGATTGCCGAGGTGCGCGTCGACATAGGCCGCATCGACCTTGACCGCGGTGCCACGCTGTTCGCTGGCATCGAACGAACTGGCTTCGAGCAGCCGCTCCATGACCGTGTGCAGCCGGCGAGCGCCGATGTTCTCGGTTCGCTCATTCACATGGTGCGCGAGCTCGGCGATGCGGCGCACGCCGTCGGCCGTGAATTCCAGCTGCACGTCTTCGGTGCCGAGCAGCGCGGTGTACTGCGTCGTCAATGAGGCGTCAGGCTCCGTCAGGATGCGCACGAAATCCTCGACCTTCAGCGTGTCGAGTTCCACGCGGATCGGAAAGCGTCCCTGCAGCTCGGGGATCAGGTCGGACGGCTTGGCCATGTGGAATGCGCCCGAGGCGATAAACAGCACGTGGTCGGTCTTGATCGGACCGTACTTCGTGCTGACCGTGCAGCCCTCGACCAGCGGCAGCAGGTCGCGCTGCACGCCTTCGCGC
>JBEPVS010000072.1:0-11626 GCA_041690875.1 Gammaproteobacteria bacterium | reverse complement strand
GCTGTGTACAGGCGCGTCAGCATTGCATCGGCCTGCTCGAGCTGCACCGTCGAATAATTGATCGGACCACGATAGTGGCTCGCCAGCAGGAAGGCGCGCATCACCTCGGGATGGCGCAGCCGCGGAAGGACCTCGCGCAACGTGAAGAAATTGCCGAGCGATTTCGACATCTTGACGCTGTCGACGTTGACGAAGCCGTTGTGCATCCACAGGTTCGCGAACTCGCGCCCGGCACCGCAGGACTGCGCGATCTCGTTCTCGTGGTGCGGGAACTTCAGGTCCATGCCGCCGCCGTGGATGTCGAAATGATCGCCCAGCAGCGCGCCCGCCATCGCCGAGCACTCGATGTGCCACCCCGGGCGCCCTTCACCCCACGGCGAGGCCCAGGAGGGTTCGCCAGGCTTGGCGCGCTTCCATAACACGAAGTCGAGGGGATCGCGCTTGCCGGCATCGACATCGACGCGCGCGCCCGCTCGCAGGTCCTCGAGCCGTTTGCCCGACAAGCGCCCGTAGCCTGCGAAACGCGCGACCGCGTAGCACACATCGCCATCGGCGGTGACGTAGGCCAGGTCGCGGCGCAGCAGTTCTTCGATGAGCGCGACGATACCCGGGATGTGCGCCGTTGCGCGCGGCTCGTGATCGGGCGGATCGCAGCCCAGCTGTGCGCAGTCTTCCTCCATCGCCTGGATAAATCGCGCGGTCAACGTGTCGATCGGCTCGCCGTTGCTGGCGGCGCGCTGGATGATCTTGTCATCGATGTCGGTGATGTTGCGAACGTAGTTCACCACATATCCACGATGACGCAGGTAGCGGCGCACCAGGTCGAACGCGACGAGAAAGCGCGCGTGACCGATGTGGCAATAGTCGTAGACCGTGACCCCGCAGACGTACATGCCGACGTGGCCCGCAACGATCGGCTCAAAGACTTCCTTTTCGCCGGTCAGTGAATTGTGGATTCTCAGTTTGCTCATCGAATCCACACGCCAAGCCGCGAGCGCACGAGCGCCGGCGACATTGCCTTCAGCAGTGGTGCGAGTTCAGGGCCGTGCAGGCGCCCTGTCAATGCCGCACGGAGCGGGGCAAAAAACTCGGCGCCTTTTCGGCCGCTTGCCGCACGGAGCGATGCAAGTTGCGCCTCCTCGTCGGTCAACGCGCCCGTCACTGCGCGAAAGAAATCCGCGCCGGCGCGCTCGACCGCCACGCGCGCGTCGGATTCCCACTGCAATTCCCCACCCAGCACGACCGGCAACCACTCCGCCACATCGCCTGCCGCAACGATGTTCGGCAGCAGTGCCGCAACGAGCGCAGCACGCTGCGCCGGCGCCAGAACAGCGGGCAGGAACGGCGCCAGCCACGCTTGCGCCTGCTGCGGCGACAGTGAACGAACCCACAACGACTGCCAGTGTCGTAGTTGCACCGGATCGAAATGCGCGCTGGCGCGCTGCAGGTGCTTCAGTTCGAAATTCTCCGCCATGCCGGCCAGTGTCAGCGTGCTGTTGTCCCCACAGGAATGGCCGAGTCGGAACAACTGGTTGCAGATCGCCAGCGCACCGTAGCCCGACTCGCGCAATTCGCGCACCGACTGCGCACCATTGCGCTTGGACAACGGCGCTCCGTCGGCGCCGGTCAGCAACGGCAGATGCCCGTAGCGCGGCGCGCGCATGTCCAGCGCTTCCAGCACCAGCAGCTGGCGCGAAGTGTTGGCGAGGTGATCCTCGCCTCGCAGCACGTGCGTGACCTGCATCAGCGAATCATCGACCGCATTCGCGAAGAAAAACGCCGGCGTGGCGTCCTGGCGCCGGATCACGAAATCGCCGATCAGCGCGGTGTCGACGTGCTGTGGTCCATGCACCAGGTCGTCGAACTGCACCATGCGACCTGCCGGAATGCGAAAGCGCAGCGCGGCGCGTGCGCCCGATGCCGCGTGCGCTGCGCGCGCGGATGCATCGAGTTGCGCGCAGGTGCCGGCGTAACGCGGTGGCCTGCCGGCCGCGAGCTGTGTGCGGCGGCTGAGCTCGAGTTCGGCGCTCGTGCAGTAGCACGGATAAGCGCGATCCTGCTGCAGCAGGCGATCGAGCAGTGGGCCGTAGACCATGCCACGATCGCGCTGCCGATAGGGTCCATGCGCGCCGTCCACGCCAATGCCCTCGTCCCAGTCGAGCCCCAGCCAGCGCAGGTCGGCGACCAGGCCGTCGACATGCGCCTCGGTCGTGCGCGCGGCGTCGGTGTCTTCGATGCGCAGCACATATCGGCCGCCGGAGCGCCGTGCCAGCAGCAGGTTGAACAGCGCCGTGCGTACATTGCCCAGGTGCAGTTCGCCGGTGGGGCTCGGGGCGAAACGGGTTACGACGGGCGCGGCGTTCATCTCTACAATGGTATGTCATGACCACGCTGTTCGTCTCCGACCTGCACCTGGACGCGGCGCTCCCGGCCGCGATCGCGCAGTTCGAGCGATTCCTGTCGGGGCCGGCGCGCGACGCCGATGCGCTGTATATGCTCGGCGACCTGTTCGAGAGCTGGGTGGGCGATGATGATGACGATGCCGGGCGCGAAGGTGTGTGCGCGGCGTTGCGCGCGTACCGCGCCACCGGCGTGCCTTGCTATGCCTGTTACGGCAACCGCGATTTTTTACTGTCGACGGGTTTCGAGCGCCGTAGTGGCTGCCGCATCATCGATGATCCGACGATCGTCGACCTATATGGCGAACGCGTGCTGCTGACGCACGGCGATGCCTTGTGCACCGACGATCGAGCCTACCAACGATTGCGCAGCGTCGTACGCACGGCCCAATGGCAACGCCGCTTTCTGCGCCTTCCGCTGGCCACGCGCCGCCAGGTCGCCGATGCGGCGCGCGAAGGGAGCCGCGCGCACACCGGCTTCGTCGCACCCGAGATCATGGATGCCAGCGAAGCCGCGGTCAGCGCAGTGATGCGCGCGAGCGGTGTGCGCACGCTGATCCACGGCCACACGCACCGTCCTGCCGTCCACGAATTCATGCTCGACGGCCATCTCGCGCACCGCTACGTACTGGGCGCCTGGTACGAACAGGGAAGCTGCCTTCGCTGCGCGCCGGGGCGCTACGACCTCATCACGTTGCCGCGCACGCCTTCTGCCGGCACCGCTGCCAGCGGCGGCGGCGGCCCGGAGTGAAAACGCAGCTGCGCATCGTCGCTTTCGATGAGCGCGGCTTCCACGGCTAGCAGTTCGTTGAGTCGCGGCCGATAGTCGACGGCGGCGTTCACCGCAAGATCGAGGTAAAGCCCCGCGTGGCGTGCTTCGGCGCGCTCCAGCTCGCCATAGAAATTGCCGAGCGGCTCGGGCAAACGCGCCGCCAGCAGATGAAACCGCTCGCAGGATCGCGCCTCGATGATCGCACCGACCAGCAACAGGTCGAGGCGCCGTTGCGGTTCATGCGTGCGCAACGCCGCCCGCAATTTCGCGGCATAACGGCCGGGCTTCAATCGCTGGAACGGAACTGCAAGGCGCTCGAGCATGCGCGTCACCTGCTCGAAATGCCGCAACTCCTCGCGCGCGAGGCGCGCCAGCGCGAGGTTCTGCGCGGTTTCCTCGGGGTATGCGAACATCAGCGCCAGTGCGGTAGAAGCAGCCTTTTTCTCGCAGTTGGCGTGGTCGAGCAGCAGTGCTTGCCAGTTCTCGCAGGCCGCATCCACCCAGCGCGGGGGAGACGGCACGATCAGTGCGGAAAGATTCACGCGTCGGGCGGATCGGCCAACCACTGCACGCGCGCTGCCGTGATCGCAGCGGCGGTGGCCGCGGCGTTCGCGTAGCGCTCGTCGGGTTCCTTGGCGAGCAATCGATCCATCAGTGGCTGCAATTGCTCGAAGCGCGGGCCGAGCTGCGGAATCGGCGTATTGCGATGCATGTACAGCACGGTCATCGGATTGTCGGCCCGATACGGTTTCTCGCCGGTCAGTAGCTCGAACAGCACCACGCCGAGGCTGTACAGATCGCTGCGCGCATCGAGCCGCTGTCCGTGGCCCTGCTCCGGACTCATGTAGTGCGGCGTGCCGAAAATGAGACCCTTGTCGGTCAGCTCGAGTTGCAATGCCGCCTGCTTGGCCATGCCGAAATCGATCAGCGCCAGCTGGTCCGCGGTGCGCAGCATCACGTTGCCGGGTTTCAGGTCACGATGCAGGATGCCGGCGTCGTGGATCGCGCCCAGCACGTCAGCCAGTTGCGCGGCGTATTGGAGCGACTCGGCAGTAGACAGCCCCGCCTTCATGCGCCGGCGCAGGTCGCCGAGCGGAAAATATTCCATCGCAAGGTAGGCATGGTCGTCGGCAATGCCCAACTCGTGCAGGTGCACGATATTGGGATGGCGGATGCGCTCGGCAATCTCGTATTCCTGCAGGAAGCGCTCGAACGACTGGTCTATGCCTGAATCATCCCGCTGCGACGGTGTCACCTTGAGCACGACCAGGCCTTCGGCCTTCTCGCTCTCGGCGATGTAGAGGTGGGACACCGAACCGCGCGCCAGCAGGCGCGCTCGTCGGTACCCCGGAATGTGCGCATCGCCGAATCGGTGCGACTCGCGCGCCTCGGCTGAGACGCGCCACTCGGCCATCGCGAGCCGGTGTTTGTGGCTCGCCTGGTCGATCGCATCGAGGAGCGCCGCGTGTGCAAAGCGATTCTTGCTGACGACCGCAAACGCGCCCCAGCCGTGCGCCGCGTCGCGCGCACGCGAATCGTCGCTGTCGAGCATGAAGATGACCGGCGCGAAGCCTTCGCGGTTCGCAAGGTCGCGCAGCCATTCGAGCCCTTCCCCGCCCGCCCACGACTGCGCCAGCAGCACGGCATCGAATCCCTGCGCAAGGAATTCCGGTGGAATCCGGCCGCGTTCCAGCGGTGGATAGGCGACGACGTTTACCGCCGGCCAGCGGCAACTGGCGTGGTGGCGGATCAGCGCCTGGATTCGCGGTTCCTGTTCAATCGCCAGCAGGCGCATGCCACTTCAGCCCAAGTACCAGAAATTGCGGGCCCAGGGCCCCACTGCCCGCCTGCGCGGACACGCTCACCAGATCGCCCGCGGCCGCGAGCAACTCGACGCAATTGCCGAGCCGCGCTTCGGTCTCCGGATCAAGTCCCGCCACCATCATGCGCGCAAATGACTCACTGTCGACGAGGGCGCCATTCTCGCCGCCGCCTGGGTCCATCGGCGCGGCCAGCACCAGCAATCGCTCACGCCCGGTCATGAGCCCCGCGGCCGCCGCCGCGAATTGCAGGGGCGGCTGCACGGGCAGCATCGTCCACGCTGCGTACCAGGCTTGCAAGCCTTCCGGCCCGATCTCGAGAGCGTGCGAGACGCGAACCGCTGCCGCCGAGGGCGGGTCGCCGAGCAGTCCGCGCCAGTGCAATGCGACGCCCTGCCCGGTCGCGGCCGTATGCAGTGCCTGCGGCCATCCGTTCATGTCCGGCGCGGCTTGCGCGGCCGCGAAAGCCTCGAGCAGCAGGCTGCGTGCGCGCTGCAGGCCGCCGCTTTTGGGATGCGCCCGCATGGCGCCCGATGTCTCCTTGAGCCCTAGAGCCTGTTCACACTCAGGACATCGATGCGGCCTTGGCCGCTTTGACGCAGGGCAAGGCGCGACGACCGACTTGTACTTAACGTACATGAGGGAGAAGCAACGCCGCCCTGCGTCAAAGCGGCCCGGCCCCGGAGGGTTGCGCTCAAAAGGCTTTCACACGGCGTTGCTCGGCGCTTACGTGGAATAACCACGCTACGCGCCTCGCGCCTTGTTTGAATGCCTTTTGAGCAGCAACGCATGGATGTCCTAAGTGTAACCAGGCCCTAGTGATCGCCGTGTTCGACGACGTACATGTACTGCGACAGGTTGCGGTCCTGGATATTGCTGGTCCAGCCGCGCACATAGGAGCGGATCAGGTGCCGCGTCGCATAATAATAGAGCGGGATGCAGGCGACATCGTCGTTGAGGATCGATTCTGCCTGCGACAACTCGTCGAGGCGGCGAGCCGCGTCGGCCTCGCTCCCGGCTGCGGCTAGCAGCGCGTCGTAACGCGGATTCGAATACCCGCCGTCGTTGTAGCCGAAACCGGTCTGGAACAACTGCAGGAAGGTGAGGGGGTCGGCATAATCGCCGATCCACGCGTAGTGAAACAGCTCCTGCTGCTTCATGTGCCGCTCGTTGAGCTGCACTCTAAATTCCTGGTTGTACGGCTCGACCTGCGCGCCGAGATTGCTGCGCCACATCGCGGCGACCGCCTCGTACGTGCGCCGATTATCCGAATCGGTTGGATAGTGCAGTTCAAGTTTCAGCGGATGCGTTGCGGAATAGCCGGCCTGCGCGTAGTACCGCTGCGCCAGCGCATGGCGCTGGGCTTCTGGCAGGCTCGCCCATGCAGGCACTGGCGCGCGATATCCCGTCAACGGCGGAACTGGCGTGAACGCGGGCTGGTAGAGGCCCTGGCGCACGTAGCGCACCAGCGTCTCGCGATCCACGCCGAGCGTGAGCGCCATGCGCAGCGCGCGATTGCCCTTAAACGGCGGACGTGTGACGTTAAGGCCCAGCACGAAATTGCCCAGGTACGGCGAACTGACCACCTGGGAACCCAGCCGCGAGCGCAACCACGCAGTCTGCTCGGCTGAAAACGAATCGGTGAAGTCGAGGTCGCGGGCAAAAAACCGGTCGGTCTGCGCGGCGCGAGCGAGCTGAGAATAGACAATTTTTTCGAGCCGAACCTGCGCAGCGTTCCAGTACAACGGATTCCTGACCAGCGTGACGCGGCCGCCGATCACGTACTCCTGCAGCTTGAATGCGCCGTTGCTGACAATGAACCTGGGGAGCACCCAATCATCGCCGTGGGCGCGGAACACCGGCTCGTATTGCGGCACCGCGTAGGACTTGGTCAGCAGGCTGAGCAGGAACGGTGTCGGCGCGGTCAGCTCGACGCGGACGGTGCGATCATCCAGCGCGCTGATGCCAAGCGCCGTCACCGGCATCTTGCCTTCGGCGATGTTGAGCGCATTGCGCACCGGTGCCAACGCCTGGGCATAGTCGGAGGCGGTGCGCGGGTCGACCGTGCGCCGCCAGGCGTAGACGAAATCACCGGCCCGGACCGCCACTCCATTCGACCAGCGCGCTGCGCGCAAATGGAACGTCCAGGTGCGGCCGTCGGCACTCCTTTCCCAGCGTTCCGCGACGCCGGGCTGCGGTTCTCCATCCTGCCCGAGGCGCGTCAATCCCTCGAACAGGTCATCGAGCACGTGTGCCGCAGGCACGTCAGTTGATATCGATGGATCGATGCTGCGCATGCCCCCGGCATCGACCGCGCGGTGCAGCACCTGCGAGGCCGCCAGCGTCTCCGTCGTGCGGGCGGTGTCGCTAACGGTGGCCGGCGCGGGCACATTGCCGCTGCAGGCGGCGAGGGCGGTGAGTGCTATCGCCGGAGCTGCGGCCGCGCGCCAGGCCAGTGCCAGCCGCTGGCACGTGCGCAAGCAACTCACGACTTGAGCACGACCTCTTCGGGCGCGTGCACCAGATAGCCTTGGATGTACTGCACGCCGAGCTGCCAGACGACGGCCATCGTGTTCGCATCCTCGATGCGCTCGGCCACCGTCTGGATCGCGCGCTTGGCCGCAGCCTCGACGACGGCGCGCACGCGTTGCTGCGAATCCGCATTGGCCGTCAGGCCCTGCATCAGCGATCCGTCGATCTTGATGAAATCGACGGAGAGCGAATTGAGCAGGCCGAGCGAATCGCGGCCGGCGCCGAAGTGTTCGAGCGCGAGCCTGATCTGGCGCTTGCGCAGTTGAACCAGCAGCGCTTGTGTCTGCGGCAAGTGCCGCTCGGCTACGGCCTCGGTCACCTGCACGCACAAGCGTTGCGCGTCGGCGCCGGTCGACTTCACTTCGCCAGCGAGCCAGTCCGCGAGCGTCGTGTCGAGCACGCTTTCGCGCGACAATCGCACGAACATCTGGTCGGGTTGGCGCTTGGCGATGACTTCCAGCGCCGCGCGCAGCACCCAGCGGTCGATGTTGCGCATCAAGTCGTTGCGCTCGGCCGCCGGCATGAATTCGGACGGCAGCACCTCGCGCGCCTGCGTATCGAGCATGCGCACGGCGACGTCGAAGATTTTCTGAGCGCCGCCGCTCAGGCTCGCGATCGGTTGCTGCACCAGATGAAATCGGTTCTCAGCCAACGCCGCCTTGATGTGCTTGACCCAGACCTGGTCGTACGCGAGCACGCGCGTGTCCTGGTCGACGCGCTCGTTGACGATGGCCTGGTTGCCACCGCGGTCCGCGCATTTATGCAACGCGCCCTGCGCCACGGCCACGCCTTCATCGAGGCTGATGTCGGCGCTCGACAGCGCCGCGAGGCCGGCCGAGCAGGTGATCTGCACCGTTTTCTCGCCCATCGAAAATTTGTGCTTGGCGATGCGCTCGACCACGCTTTCGCTCCAGGCCTCGGCGTCGCGCGTGTTGCCACGCTCGAGCAGCAGCAGCAGTCCGGCGGCGCCAAAGTGGCCGGCGATGTCGTTGGGGCCGAGCATTGCGCGCACCTGCGCGGCGAACTGCGTGATCAATTCCTCGGTGGCGCTTGCGCCGATCCGCTTGGCGACGTCGTCGAACTTGTCGGGGCGGAGCAGTGCCAGGCAGCGCACGCCGCCCGAAGGCGGATTCGCCAGCCGCTTTGTGCACAGCCGCAGCAGGTGCTGGCGCAGCCACAGTCCGCTGGTCGGATCGCGCAGCACCGCATCGGCGAGTTCAGTGGCGAGCGCGCGCTCATCGCGCTTGGTCGCCCGCACGATCAGCTGCACGCAGGGGTCGCCGTCGAATTCGCCGCCGGCCAACACCAATTCGAGCGCCACGCCAGATCCGTCGGCGAGCAGCGCGCCCGCCTTTAGCACGTGATCGCTCCAGCGTCCTTGCGAGCATGCCGACAGTGCGCCTTTGAGCGGAGCCTGTGTCTCGCTATCGAAAAGATCCATGACGGGTTGGCCCACGAGCGCGCTGGTGTCCGCGTAGCCGAACAATTCCAGCCAGGAACTGTTGACCTGAACGACAATGCCTTCCTGCACTTGTGCGATCGCATCGTTGGATCGGTGCAACACCGTCTCGAGTTGTCGCCGATAATCCTGGGCAGTGCGCAGCGTGTTGGTCAGCGTGCGCTCCATGCGGAATGCGCGCAGCTCACGATGGATCACGGCTTGCACGTGCTGCGGGTGTGCGATCGATAGCGTGTCGCGCGCTCCGCGCGCCATGTCCGCTCCGGTGGCGGCGCCGTCGACCTGGTCTCGGATGACGATCAGCGGCACGCCCGGCGCCATCCGATCGCGCACTTCTGCGAGCGCGGCGAGCTGCTCGAGGGCCGGCGCAAACACGACGACCATTTGCGGATTGAGCTGCTCGAGTGCGTCGGGTACGTCCTGCACGTCGGGGATCCACGTGCAGTGCGCGGCCAGTCCGCTGTTGCGCAGAAGGCTGTTGAGCGTTTCGACCGGATCCCGGGAAACGCAATGCACCAGCACAGGTACTGCCGTCGTATCGCCCAAAAAAATGCTCCGAGCGCGGGGTACCGCGCCTGCTGAATATGGAAAATTCTAGCACTATGACCCGCCGGCAACGTGCGCCATGCCGCGGTTTGGAAGGCGGCCCGAAACATGGCCGCATGGCGGCCGATCGTGGCGCCGGTGGCAGCAAAAGAGTGATGCCGTTATCATGTGCGGCCCTACAAAAGCCCGAATTAGCGGCTTGAACGGGCCTCCACAGGCGCTTAAGACCATGTCGAGCTACACCACCAGCGAAATCCGCGCGGGCATGAAGGTCATCCTCGAGGGTGACCCCTATGCCATTGTCGACAACGAATTCGTGAAGCCCGGCAAGGGCCAGGCCTTCAACCGCATCAAGGTCCGCAACCTGAAGAACGGCCGCACGATCGAGCGCACGTTCCGCTCTGGCGAGTCGCTTGAGGCCGCCGACGTCATGGACGCGGAAATGCAGTACCTCTACAACGACGGCACTTTCTGGCATTTCATGGTGCCCGATAACTTCGAGCAGTACGCGGCCGACAAATCGCTCGTCGGGGACAGTGCGGTGTGGCTGAAGGACGGCATGAGTTGCACCGTCACGCTGTGGAACAACGCGCCGCTGGTGGTCACGCCGCCTGCGCACGTCGAGCTGAAGATCGTCGAAACCGATCCGGGCCTGCGTGGCGACACGGCCACGGGCGGACAGAAATCAGCCAAGCTCGAGACGGGCGCCGTCGTGCGCGTGCCGCTGTTCCTCAACGAAGGTGAAGTGATCCGCGTCGACACGCGCAGCGGCGAGTACGTATCGCGAGCGAAGGGCTGAGGCGACCGCTGATTCGCGGCGCTGCGGTCAAGCGCGCGCGCTCGTGAACGCCATCACCTCGTCAATCGACTGGGCATTGCACGCGAGCATCAGCAGCCGGTCGAATCCCAGCGCGACGCCGACGCATGGCGGCAATCCCGCAGACAGCGCGGCCAGCAGGTATTCATCCATCGCCGGCACTGGCAGGTTGCGCGCGGCGCGAAGGCGCTGATCGGAGGCAAATCGCGCCCGCTGTTCCGGTCCGTCGCCCAGTTCCTCAAAGCCGTTCGCCAATTCGACGCCGCGCAGGTAGAGCTCGAAGCGCAGTGCCACGCGGGCATCGTCAGGATCGAGGCGCGCCAGCGCGGCCTGGCTGGCCGGGTAACGGTGGATGAATACGGGTCCGTCCTTCCCCAGTTGCGGGCCGATGCACGCACCCATCAACAAGTCGAGCAGTTCATCCCGGTCGCATCGCTGCAGCAACGCTGCATCGAAGCCGGCGCGGCGCCCCTGCGCCTGCAGTTGGTCGTCGTGGTCAGTGAGCGGATTGCAGCCCAGTGTCTCGACGAAGGCCTGCTCGTAGCTGAGGTAACGCGTTGGGGCCAGCGAAGCCGAATCCACCAGCGCGCGCAACAGCGCATCCAGTTCATCCATCAGCGCGCCGAAGGGCCAGCCGCACCGGTACCATTCCACGATCATGAATTCACTGTTGTGCAGCGAGCCCTGCTCCTCGCCGCGGAATACGTGGCACATCTGGTAGATGTCCCCGCTCCCCGCCGCGAGCAGGCGCTTCATCGCGTACTCGGGCGAGGTGTGCAGGTAGCGGGGGCGTACATCGCCGCGCGGCCAGCACACTTCCGCCGAATGAATGTTGACGTCGGTCACCGCGTGATTGACGAGTTGCGGCGTATCGACCTCGAGCACGTCGCGCGCCGCGAAGAATGCGCGCACTTGGGCGAGCATGGCAGCGCGTCGCCTCAATCGCTCGGAGCTGGCGCCCGGGAGCCAGTCGTCCCGCGCGGGCTTCACTGCGGATTCCCGGTCGCAGCCGCCGGGAGCGAGCCGATCTGCTGGCCCATTCGCACCACAGATCCGGTCGCCAGCGACGGATCCCAGCGTGCGTTGCCCGGTGGCAGCAGCAGGATTACGGTCGAACCCATGTTGAAGCGCCCGAGTTCGGCGCCGCGCGCCATCACTGCCGATGCGGCGACCGGCGCACCGGGCTGAACGGGCAAGGGAATCGCGCCGCGTGCGCGTCGTGGGGCGATGTCGCCGTGCCAGACGGTGCCCATGCTGCCGACGAACAGCGCGCCGACCATG
>JBEPVS010000071.1:0-11673 GCA_041690875.1 Gammaproteobacteria bacterium | reverse complement strand
GGATCGCCTCGGCGCTGCCTTGCACGTCGGTCTTGATGAGCACCGCAACCTGGCCTGCCTTGGCTTCGCCTAGCGTGGAGAACACGTCTTCCGCGCGAGCACCCTGCTTGGCGAGCTTCACATCGCGCGTCTTACCGAGCCGGTGTAGCGCGACTTCGCGCGCGCGACGCTCGTTCTCGACCACCAGCAGTTCATCGCCGGCGTTGGGCGCGCCCGAAAGGCCGAGCACGACCACTGGAACGGACGGCGGCGCTTCTTCTACCGCGTTGCCGGCCTCGTCGAACATGGCGCGCACGCGTCCGAACTCGCTGCCCGCCAAAATGTAGTCACCCCGTTTCAGCGTGCCTTTCTTGACGAGAGCCGTGACGACAGCGCCGCGACCCTTTTCCATGCTGGCTTCGACGACGAACGCCGTCGCCGGTCCGCCGCGGGGCGCCTTCAATTCAAGCACTTCCGCCTGCAAGAGGATTGCCTCGAGCAGCGCGTCGACGCCGGCGCCGGTGCGCGCCGAGACGTTGACGAACTGGTTCTGGCCGCCCCAGTCCTCAGGGATGACTTCCTGCTTGGCGAGCTCGTTGCGAACTTTTTCCGGATCGGCGTCCGGTTTGTCGACCTTGGTGACAGCGACGACCATCGGCACGCCCGCTGCGCGCGCGTGCTGGATCGCCTCGATGGTTTGGGGCATGACCCCATCGTCAGCGGCCACCACAAGCACCACGATGTCCGTGACCTTGGCTCCGCGCGCACGCATTGCGGTGAAGGCCGCGTGGCCCGGGGTGTCGAGGAACGTGATCATCCCGCGCGGCGTCTGCACGTGGTAAGCGCCGACATGCTGCGTGATGCCGCCGGCCTCGCCCGAGGCCACCTTTGTGGCGCGGATGAAATCGAGCAGCGATGTCTTGCCGTGATCGACATGGCCCATGACTGTGACGACCGGCGCGCGCGTCTCGAGCTGCTGCTCTTCGCTACTGTCCTGCAGGTCGGCCTCGATCTGCTCTTCCTGAACGGCGGTCGCGGCGTGGCCCAGTTCCTCGGTTACGAGAATGGCCGTGTCCTGGTCGATCGCCTGGTTGATCGTCGCCATGACGCCCATGTTCATGAGCACCTTGATGACTTCGGTCGCCTTGATGGCGAGCTTCTGCGCCAGCTCAGCCACCGTGACGGTCTCGCCGATCGCGACATCGCGCTTGACCGGCGCCGTGGGCCTTGCAAAGCCGTGGCGCTGCTCGGCATCGGCCGGCGCGGTGCGAGCCTTGAGCCGTTTCTTTTTCTTGTGGCGCGCGCTGACATCGCCGGCGATGTGCAACTCCTGGCGGCCACCGAACTTCGGGCGCTGCTCCTCGCTCTTAGGCTCGGGCTTTTCGCGCGACGGCGCATGTGCAGGGCGAGCCGCTTCCTCGCGGCGCGGCTCCGCTCCGCCACGGCGCAGCCGCTCGGCTTCTTCCTGCGTGCGCAATTCGGCCTGGCGGCGCGCTTCATCCTGCGCGCGTGCGCGGGTCTGTTCTTCCTCGATCAGCCGGCGATTCGCCGATTCCAGCGATTCGCGCTCGCGCCGCTCAGCTTCTGCCTTGGCCACGATCGCCTGCTGCGCGGCATCGGCTTCGCGCCGCTTCGCATCCACCTGCTCCTGCGCGGCGCGGTTCTGTTCCTCAATGACGTCGCGCTTGACGTAGGTGCGCTTGACGCGCACTTCAACGTTGACGGTGCGCGCGCGGCCCTGCGTGCTGGCCATTTTCAGCTCGCTCTGCGTCTTGCGCTTGAGCGTGATGCGCGCCGGCGCCGAACCTTCGGCGGCCGACCCGCTGCCGTGGCTGCGGCGCAGGTGTGTCAGCAGCTCGAGCTTCGCGTCTTCGCTGATCAGACCTTCGGCGCCGGACACCGGGATGCCTGCCTGGTCGAGTTGCGCCAGCAGCTTGTCGACCGGCACCTTGAGCGCCTCGGCGAATTGACTGACGGTGACCTCAGCCATGGTTTGAGGCCTCGAACAACGGCGCGCGCGCCTTCATGATGAGGATCCCGGCTTCTTCCGCCGACAAACCTTCAATGTCCGCGAGGTCGTCGACCGCCTGGTCGGCCAGGTCCGCGAGCGAACGCACGCCGCGTCGCGCCAGCGCCAACGCCAGGTCCGGGCTCATGCCATCGAGTGTCAGCAGATCCTCCGTCGGCATTGCTGCATCGAGCGATTCCTCGCTGGCGATCGCCTGCGTCAGCAACACGTCGCGCGCGCGGTTGCGCAGCTCCTTGATGATGTCTTCGTCGAATTCCTCGATGCCAGCCAGCTCGGCTGCCGGCACGTAAGCCACCTCTTCAATAGTCGAGAAACCTTCTTGCACAAGGATGCTGGCGACGTTTTCATCCACGTCGAGCTGCTTCATGAACACAGCGATCAGCGCCTTCGACTCGGTTTCGCTCTTCGTCTCGGCGTCCGACTCGGTCATGACGTTCAGTTCCCAGCCGGTGAGCTGGCTGGCGAGCCGAATGTTTTGTCCACCGCGACCGATGGCCTGCGAGAGCTTGTCTTCAGCGACGGCGATGTCCATGCCGTGTTTCTCTTCGTCGACGACGATCGACTGCACTTCGGCCGGCGACATCGCATTGATGACGAACTGGGCCGGATTGTCATCGTACGGAATGATGTCGACGCGCTCGCCAGCGATTTCGTTCGACACCGCCTGCACGCGCGAACCGCGCATGCCGACGCAGGCGCCGACCGGGTCGATGCGCGGGTCGTTGCTCTTCACGGCAATCTTCGCGCGGATGCCGGGATCGCGGGCCGCGCCGAGGATCTGGATCATGCCCTGCCCGACCTCGGGTACTTCGAGCTTGAACAGTTCGATCAGGAATTCCGGCGCCGTGCGCGTCAGGAACAACTGCGGGCCGCGCGGCTCGGGGCGCACTTCACGCAGGAATGCCTTAACCCGATCCTGCGGCTTCAACTGCTCGCGCACGATCATGTCGGTGCGCGGCACGAATCCTTCCGCGTTGTTGCCCAGGTCGACATAGATGCCATTGCGGTCGATGCGCTTGACGACGCCGCTGACCAGCGTGCCGACGCGTTCCTTGTACTGCTCGACCACCTGCGCGCGTTCGGCCTCGCGCACTTTCTGCACGATGACCTGCTTGGCCTGTTGTGCGGCAATACGGCCGAACGCGGCCGATTCCATCGGTTGCTCCACGAAGCCGCCGACCTGCACGTCCTTGTCGATGTCGACGCCATCTTCGAGACGGAGCTCAGCCTCCGGGTTCTCGATTTCGCGCGAATCATCGGCGAATACTTTCCAGCGGCGAAACGTCTCGTAGTCGCCGGTCTTGCGGTCGATCACGACGCGCACGTCCCACAGCTCGCTGTTCTTGCGACGCGCAGCAGCCGCGAGCGCGGCTTCAAGCGCCTCGAAGATGATTTCCTTCTCGACGCCTTTCTCGGCCGAGACGGCGTCGACGACCAGCAGAATTTCTTTATTAATTGCCTTGTTCATCGCTTTTTACCTTTGCCCGGTTTCTCCGGCCATTCCGGTACCAGCCGCGCGCGAAAAATATCCGCAAAGGCCAACGGCACCGGGGTGCCATCGACCGTCAATTCAATGCCGGCCGCGTCAACGCGCGCCAACTCGCCCGTAAATCGCCGACGCCCATCACGCGGCACCGCCAGTTCGATCTCAACCCGCTGCCCCGCGAATCGTTCGAAGTGCGCCGGCGTGCGCAACACCCGATCGAGCCCCGGCGTCGACACCTCGAGTCGGTAGGCAGTCGGAATCGGATCGTGCACGTCGAGCAGCGCCGAGATTTCACGGCTGACCTTCTCGCAATCCTCTATTCCCACGCCCGCCTCGCGGTCGATGTAGACCCGCAGCATTCCCGAGCCATAACCGGCCGACATCTCGAGGTCGACGAGTTCGTAACCCAGGTTCGCCAGCAGCGGTTCAATGAGCCCAATCAGCTTCTCGCGCAAGGCCGCCGCCATGTCCTACCCCGGCCCTAACGTGACGAATCGAAAACGAAAAAAAAGGGCCAGCGGCCCCACCAAAAAAGCAAAAAGCCCCAAGTGGGGCCTTCAAATCAAGCTCTTGGCCGCACAATCTGCGACTACACGGAGCTGCTCAAGAAGCCCAGCCCCGGCCACCGGGGGCGGATTCTAGTGCCTTGCGGGTGTGGAATACAACTGCCCGAAGCGGGCCAGGGGCTCACAATGCCCCTGGCCGGCTCCGGCCAAGATCGAGATCAGATCAGGCCCAATTCAGCAGGCGATTGATCATGTTGCGCAGGATGATCAGCACCGCAGCCCCCGCCACCGCCACGCCCAGGTTGGCCAGGATGCCGGTGATGTACATGCCTATGCCCGGGATACCGTTGAACGTTCCGGCCAGCGCTGTCAATGCCAATGCCGAAACGATGACGCGCACGTAGTGCTCGGGCAGCACCGCAAGCGATGCCACGGCGCCAAGTACGGCCAGCAGCAGTGCCGAGTACGACATCGGCACGAACGCGAACACGACGGCCAGCACCATGGCCGCCGCATAGACGATCCGGAGAATACTCATGGTCTTGACTCCTTAGATGGGGGTTTCCCATTTGTTGTTATGGTCTTGTTTCCAAGGCGCTTATCCGTAGTCTGCGGAGGGCGCCAGCCGAGTGTACGCGACCTTCCCCACGCGGCCTAGCAAGCTGCCGCGGCGACGCGCGCGATGATGTACCGGCAGCAAGGGCCTATACTCTCAACATGTTAGCGGTGGTTCCTGGCGCCAGGGCGAGGCGAAATACGCGCCTCTTTCCGGGTCGCTTGCCAGTCGGCTTGCTCGGCCTGGCGGCCGCATTGACGGCCTGCGGGGGCGGAGGCGTAGGCTCGACGACCCATCCCACCCCGCCGCCCTCGGTCGATGTCGGCAACGTGGCCGCCAACGATCCGGGAAGCGTGCTGCCGGCCGACTGGCAGCACGGCGCTTTCATGGAAATTTTCGTCCGCAGCTACAAGGACAGCGATGGCGACGGCAAGGGCGATCTGCAGGGCCTGATTTCGGAGCTGCCCTACCTGCAGACGCTGGGCGTGACGGGATTGTGGCTGATGCCGATCATGGCCAGCTCCGATCATGACCATGGCTATGCGGTCGCCAACTACCGCGACATCGAAGCCGACTACGGTATGTTGGCTGACCTCGACGAACTGCTGACGCAGGCGCATGCGCTCGGCATCGGCGTGGTCATCGACTACGTCATGAACCACAGTTCGAACCTGAATCCCATCTTCGTCAATTCCGCCTACTCGACGAGCAATCCCTATCGTGACTGGTACGTCTGGCAGGCGACTGCGCCGTCGGGCTGGAATATCTTCGGCGCTGATCCCTGGCACACGCTGAGCTTAGGCGCGTACTTCGCCGCTTTCAGTCTGACGATGCCGGACTGGAATCTCGACAACGCCGCCGTTGTCGCCTATCACGAGGCGAACCTGCGCTTCTGGATGAATCGGGGCGTCGACGGTTTCCGTTTCGATGCCGTCGGCAACCTGTACGAAATTGACGCAGGTCAGTGGAGCGACGTGGCGCAGGATTACACGTTGATGGGCCAGGTCCGCTCACTTCTCGACACTTACGCGCAACGCTACATGGTCTGCGAGGGTCCCGGCGATGCGCAGGGGTTTGCCGCAGCGAGCGCCTGCGGGAGTGCATTTGCATTTGACCTGAAGGACGCGCTGATCGGCGCCGCAAGGAACGACGCCGCCAGCATCAGCGCCGTCGCCCATTACTTTGTGACGGCGCCACCGGGCATGGCGCCAATGCTGGCCAACCACGACTCCTTCGCCGGCAATCGCGTATGGACGCAGCTCGGTGGGAATGTCACGCAATACAAGCTGGCGGCCGCGAGCTACCTGCTCGCGCCTGGCACGCCGTTCATCTACTACGGCGAGGAAATCGGCATGGCGAACGCCACGACCTTGAGCGATGACGGCAAGCTCAGAACGCCGATGAGCTGGAGCGCCGACACCGCCAATGCGGGATTCACGACCGGCACGCCCTATCGGGCGCTGTCGGGCAACGTGGCCATGCAAAACGTCGCGGCTGAAAACGGCGATTCGGGGTCATTGCTTAATTTCTATCGAGCCATGCTTTCGCTACGCAACGGGCGGGCCTCGCTACGCAACGGCGCCTATGTGCAGCCACAGGTCTCCGGCAGCGTCATGTCGTATCAACGCCAAGTCAGCGGCGAAACCACGGTCGTCGCGATCAACTTCGGCACGGTCGCGGGCAACGCAACGATCAATGGCCTGCCGGCCAACGCGACGCTGCATGCGTTGTATCCCGCATCGGGCGTGGCTGACCTGACGTCCGACGGCGCGGGATCACTCTCCTTCATGCCGGCGGCGCAAAGCATCTGGGTGTTCGACGTCTCGCCACCGCTGTAGCAGATTCAGGCGGGATTGCGCGCCGGCCACTTCGCCGCGTGCGGTCCGAGGTTCGCACGCTCGGGGAGCATTGCCCCTGCCCGGCGGGCGCGTAGAATCGCGGCGACCGATGGTACCTTCGCGCGCGCTGTCCCGGCTATTCATCACGGTCGCTTTGTTGGCGACCGCAGCCGCGACCGCTCCGGCCGTCGCCGCCGTGAGCGTGATCACCGGACCGACACCGATCGAACGCGGCGAGGCACGCGCAGCCGGCGACATCACGGTGGTCAATGAGAAGCTGGCTTTCGCGCTCGCGGTGCAATCCCCCGTGCCGTATGGCGTACCGCGCGGCGCCCTGATCGATCTCGCGCCGGTCAGCGAGGGCCACATCGGTCGCGATCGCGTTGTCTTCGCTGACTTCATACCGAATGACTGGTCGGCCTGGCCGAACACCTACCAGAAAGTCGACATCCTCGAACGCGGACCCGACCAGGCGGTCGTGCGCTGTGTGCGCGACTGGGGCGCGGTCACTATTACCACGACATACACGCTGCACGCGGGCTCCGACCGCGTGCTCATCGACACAATCATGAGCAACGGCGGGCGCATCCAGCTCGATTCGCTGCTGTCCGGATTCACGCTCTGGCCCAACAGCGGCTACCGATTCGGCGTTCCCGGCCTCGACGGAGTCGAGCACGGCCCGGCCGCCGCGGCGCTCGCGAAACGCATCGTGGCCTACGATGAGGGCTGGATGATCGCGCTGCACGCGCCCTACCTCACGCACATCGCGCACGGATCGCTCGATCTGTACCAGCAGCACAGCCTCGCGCCCGGCGAGAGCCGCCACTTCGAAGGCTGGCTGCAGGTCGGCACGAGCGGCGACCTGGCGCCGGTCGTCGCGGCGGAGATCGAGCGCCAACATTTGCCGGCCGGTACCGTGCGAGGTTCCGTCAGCGGAGCGGACGGCCGCGCGATCGAACAACCGGTCGTGGTCATCGAGAAGGCCGGGCACCCTTACGCTTGGGTGCTCGGCGCCGAAGGCCGCTACGCCCTGCAACTCCCGGTGGGCGACTACGCGCTATATGCGACAGCGAGGAATCAGTCGCAGTCGCCGCGCATGCCGGTGACGGTGTCAGCGGGCAGCACATCGACGGTCGATTTCCATGGGCTCGAAGCAGCCGGACGCGTCCGGTTTGAGATTCGCGACCGCCGCAGCGGACAACCGCTCGATGCGCGAATTGCAATCAGCGCCGGACAACAGCCGTTGGTGGAATTCCTCGGCCGCAAGGTGTTCTTCACCGAACTCGAACCACGCGGCGTGCTGGATCTGCCGATCGCGCCCGGGCCCTACACCTTCACCATTCGCGCGGGTGGTGGGTTCACGACCGCCTCGCAAGACATCACGATGCAGATCGAGCCGGGCCGCACCCGCAGCGCGCGCATCGCGCTGCGGCGCGCATTCGATCCGGCGGCGCGCGGCTGGTTTGCGGCCGACCTGCACCATCATGCCGACCAGGCCGAGGCAGTGACACCGCCGGCGGATCTCGCGCGCTCGCAGCTCGCCGCCGGTCTCGACCTGTTGTTCGTCAGCGACCACGACTCGTTGGCGAACCTCGCACCACTCCGGCAAATCGCCGCACGGCGCGGTGTGCCTTTCATCCCGGGCATCGAGCTGTCGCCCTCCTGGGGTCATTTCAATGCGTATCCGATCGCTGCGAACCAGACACTTTCGATCGACACCGGCACGGCAAGTGTCGATGCACTGTTTGCGGAAGCGCGCCGGCTTGGCGCCAAGGTCGTGCAGGTCAATCATCCGTTGATTCCGTACGGCTACTTCACCAGTCTCGCCGCCGGCGTCGCGCCCGGTGGATTCAACCCGCACTTCGATCTGGTTGAAATTAACGCGACCGAATCGGCCACCGACGCGGCCGTGTACCAGCGCATGTGGCAATACTGGAATGCCGGGCAGCGCTATTACCTCAGCGGCGGCACCGACACGCACGATGTCTGGAACAGGGAGTCCGGACAACTTCGTGCCTACGCGCACCTCCATGGCCGGCTGACGACAGAGGCCTATGTCGAGTCGCTCCGCGCGGGGCATGGTTACGTGAGCTATGGCCCGTTGATCTATCCCGAGCAGATGTTTGGCAGCACGCTGCACGCGGCTCCGGGTGCCGATCTCAAACTGGGCTTCCGTCTCGAGTCGCTCACCGGCTTGAAGCGCGCCGAGCTGATTGGCGACGGCGTTAAACTGATGGAGCGCAATTTCGTACGAGCGCCGCATCGCGCACGCGCCGATTTCAATCTGCGGGGTGCTCACGCGCGCTGGTACGCGCTGATCGTCGAAGACAGCTCAGGCCACAAGGCCTATTCGGATCCAGTCTGGGTCGCATCGTCGGCCCTGCGGTAAACCTGCCGCCCCATGAACCAGGTCTCGAGCGCGTGGGTCTTTCCGATGTCATCGGCCCTGCCCTGGTCGGCGAGCTTGAGGATGTCCTGATCGACGACGACGAAATCCGCCGACTTGCCCACCTCGATCGAACCCGCGTCCTTGTCCGTGCGCAGGTAGCGCGCGCCGTTGATCGTGTAGGCATTGATCGCATCGCGGATCGTGATCGATTGGCTCGGATTCAGCGCCGGCCGGCCTGGCGCGCGCCGCGTCACCGCTGTCGCCATGTTGATGAAGGGCCGGGGATCATTCGTGTCGACGGGTGCGTCCGACCCGCCCAGCAAGATGGCCCCCGCGAGCTGCATCGCGCGCACCGGATACGCGTTGTTCTCGTAGAAACCATCGCGCGGATGCAGCGCCGCGTAGCCATTGCCGGAGACCTTGTCGATGAACGGCACGACCAGCATGTCGTAGTCGGGATCCGTGATCGCCCAGGCATAGGTGAAGGCCAGGTACAGGTGGTCGCGGCCGGCACGCGTCACATCGTCGGGATGCACGAGTTGCATGTGCGCAAGCGCGTCGTGCGAATCCGATTTGCCATCCGCGGCGCGCGCCGACTCGATGGCGTCGATCGCATTGCGCACGGCGACATCGCCAATCGCATGGATGTGCAGGCCGAATCCTGCCCTGTGAAACCGCCGCGCGAATTCCAGGATCAGCGCGTGATCGTCCTGCGATTGTTCGCTCGTGATCGTGCATTGCGCCGGGTGATAGCCGCGCGCGGCCAGGAAAGCCGCCGCCCCTTCGGGTGTATCGTATTGTTCAGGATGCGCGCGCACCTCGGTGCACAGCGCCGAGGCCGTGTCGACATAGCCTGTGACGGTCAAGCGCCCATCGGCGCCGATCTTGAAGATCGGCTGCAGGTAAGGCCTCAGCGCCGGCACCTGCGGGAGCGTGGGCGGCACGGCATACGGGTTGCCCTCCATCGCCCCATCGGCAAAATACTTGACGAAATCGGCGCGGATCAACGGATCGTTCGCATAGTGCGCACGCAGCGCGACAGCCGTCGACACCAGGCGATCCCAGTCCGGCTGGCCCGACGACGTCAGCATGGAATTCGGGTCGAAATACAGCGCAACGTGCGTGCGCACGCTGAGCTTGCCCTGCTTCTCCAGCGTGTCGTAGAGCGCCAACGCCTCCGGCGAGACGCGCGGATCGAGGATGCCGGTGATGCCCACGCTGTTGAGCAACGCCGTGACGCGACCCGGATCTTTCATCAGCAGCGCCAGGTCGAGGCTGAAGGTCGAGGGCATGTCGATCGGGCTGCGCCCGTCGTCATTGACCGTGCCATTGGGCTCGCCCGCGACATCGACGCCCACCAGTTCGCGGTAGGAGTGCAGCTCGCCGTGCAGCGTTGCACGCGAATACCCGATCGTCACGCCCGCCGTATTGCGGGCCCGCGCCAACGCCAGGCTGTTGAAGGCGCTGTGGTGCCCATCATCGCCATCAAGATGCACTGGACTGCGCGTGGTCGCGAGGTCGAGCGCCGCGCGCAGAGTTGGATGTTGCCCGTCCGGCTGGTTGCCCGCGATGTAATTCCAGTCGCGCACGACGACCCACTCGCCGTCCGCGATCTGGTAATGGCGGATGCACTCCTGCACGAAGGAGGTGATCTCGGCCAGCGACTTCGCCTCGTTTTTCAGGTCACAGACATCGAGGCGCACGATCTCGTCGGCATGCACGTGTGAATCGATCAACCCGGGCAGCACCAGTCGCCCGCGCAAGCGCTCGACCTTCGTGGCCGGCCCGATGAACTTGATCGCGCCCGCGTTAGCGCCGACATAGACAACGCGCCCGTCGCGCACGGCGATGGACTGAGCCATGCCATGGGTCGCGTTGGCGGTGTAGACCCTCGCGTCCTGGAGAACGAGATCGGCGGGAGGGTTGGCGGCCGCTGCGGGTCCGGCAGACACCGCGGCATTGCACGCTACCAGCGCGCCGAGTGCGGCCAGCGTGCGGAAGCCAGCTCGCGCAGGCCGCCTCATCAGCGCAGCGCCTTGTCGGCCCAGTCCCGTGTCCGCGCCCACAGTGCATGCTCCGGGTGCTGGATGTTCGCGTTCATGATGATCTCGGCACACATCTCGGCCGCGATCTCGTTCGGATGGAATGCCTCGCCCTTGACCGGAAAGGCATCCACGTATTCGCTGACGCTTTCGAGATCGGGCTGCGCCGCAGGCATTGCGGCATCGTCAAGCGCCCAGTGACGGTCATTGATAGCGTGCACGCCGAGCGCGAGCGCCTTGAAGTTGTCCGGCATCTTCGGGTGATCCAATTCGGTGAGCTCCAGGTCTGGCAGCACCCAATGACGATCGTCACCCTGCCCCAGCGCGTAAATCCATTCGACGTGCGGCGCATCGGGATTGACCACCCGGCGCTCGATGAGCCAGTCGGGCGGCGTGACCTCGGCCTGGCGGAATCCGAATACATCGATGTACAACGGAGCGAACAACTCCGGATGACGGCGCTGCAAAATATGCGTTTGTTCGTGCAGCAGCAGGTCCCACACCTGTGACGGTTGATCGAAGCGCGCCTTGGCGTGCGCGGTCGCAATTGAACTCAACACGTTGTCGGCGAGCATGATGCAGTCGCCCCGCGTGTGCGGCAAGCCGCCCTCGATCGTGCCCTTCACCTTGATGAAGCACCACGGCGTGCGCGCGTACAACGGTGCGCGCTGTGCCAGCACCGGCTGCATCGAATCGATGGCATCGCTGAGCGCCGCGCGCTCGTCATCGGCGAAATCTTCGGTCGCCGCGCCATAGGCCTTGCTCGAAGCGGCGCGCGCGGCCTCGACGCTGGCGCCTGCGAGTGGCAGGCCCGTCTTGGCGCGCAACTCCGCGACCTGCAATTGACC
>JBEPVS010000070.1:0-11683 GCA_041690875.1 Gammaproteobacteria bacterium | reverse complement strand
ATAAGAGACAGGCTTCGCTCGGCACGTCGAGTTCCGCGTCATGGCCGGGAATGCCCAGCGCCGTCGCCAGCATCGGCAGCGCCGCTGCCGACGTGAAGGTCAGGTCCTTCGCGATCGAAACCAGTTTTTCATGCACCGCATCGTCGGCGCGGACTGCCGCCGGCCACGCCGCCAGCGCCATGCAACCCATCAGTGACAGCAACGATTTGCGCATGCGCTCTCCGGGCATCTTGGAAATTGGAGCGCCAATATCCGCTGTTTCCCGGTGCGGATCAATTGCCAGCGGTGGATCAGCCCGGGGCGGCAGCGCGCCAGACCTCGATCTCGGCGCGGTGAGCCGCGTCGTGCTGGCTCATAAACGACGGCATGTCGCACAAGCTGACCGCCCCGACCCCTTCCTGCGTGCCGCAGCGTTCCCAATCTGCCGCGCTCAATTCGGCCAGCAGCGCAAGATTGGCCGCGCGCGCCGCAGCGAAGGCCGCGAGTCCCTCGCGCAGCGAACGGCGCCGGTAGTCGCGTTCGGCCGCGATCGCGTCGCCGTCGAAATCAACCAGGTGGGGCTGCGACTCGTGTCGCAGGCGCTCGATGCGCCGGCCGAAGCCTTCGTGCTCGAGGTCAGCGAGGTGCCAGACCTGCTCGACAGGCGAAAACGGCTGGCCGGCGCGCCGCTCGCGCGCCACTTCAGCACTCAAAGGCGCGAACAATGCATCCAGTTCTTGCGGCATACGCGCAAGGGCTTCGCCCAGCGCCGCGCGCTCTGCGGTGGACAGGCGAAGGTATTGCATGGTGTTCCCCGGATCCTGCGCCGTCTGCGCGGCGCACCGCAAGGATACTCGCATCGCGATTGAGGCGACGGCGCCAACCTCCGCGGCGGCTGCATCAGGACCGGAGCTGCTGGATCTGGCCGGCGATTTCCCGGCGTCGATTTTCGAGGCGCTGCCACTGCAGCTCCGTGGATTCCAACTGGCGCAACGGCGTGTCCGACTCCTGCCTCAGCGCCCAATATTCCGCGCGTGCCGATTTCGCCGCTTCGCTCGCCGATCGATAGCGGCGATCAAGCGTCGCCAGCAGCTGCTCGAATTCGTCGGCGGCCACTTCCCAGTCCAATCCGTATCCCATCGCTATTCCCCGCAGTGGTGCTGCGAGGATTGTCCGCGCTTTTTTTTACAGCAACGTTGCAGCGCGGGCTAGTGCCGGTCGGTTGAACGGCGCGACAGGAACACGCCGGTCGAACCCGGCTCGCGCATCGAGGGACCGCCCACGCCCCAGATTCCGGTCTGCTCGTTGCCGTCAGGCAGCACGGCCGGCTGCATTTCCCGCGCGCGCGTCGCGCGCCAGTTCACGGCCATGATGCGTAGCGAGAGCAACACGAGGAGCAGTGCGATCGCTGCGTCGGCGAGCGCCTTTAAGGAATGACCGGCGCGCCACGCCCCGACGACGCTGTACGCGGCCCAGCCGCAGATCAGCGCGATGAACACGACGCCGACAACGATCAGCGCGAGCCGTGCCCGGCGCGAACCGAAGCGTTCGAGGACCCAGGGTGATTCACTGCTCATAATAGGTGGTCCACATATAGCGCACATCGGCCCGCGGCGATGTCGGGCGAGCCCAAGCATGCGACGCGTGTCTCAGTTCCCGCAAGCGATATTGCGACTCCCGTGGGGCTGAATGCCGCGGCGCGGTGTCCACAGCGACGCTGGTACCGACGAGGCACGAACTCGACGCCTGATTCGAGCCGCGCACGCCGATCGACGCGCGCGAAAAATCATTTGAACTGCCTGCTCGCCGCCATGCACCATGGCGATTGGATTTTTCCAGCTGCGGAGTCCTGGTGCCCCTGAGTTCGCTGTGCGCCGTGTTGCTCGCGGCGCTGTGCCACGCCGTCTGGAACCTGCAGGCCAAGCGCGCCGCCGCCTCGCACCACTTCGTCTGGTTGTATTCCGTCGCCTCGCTCGCAGTCTGGACGCCGCTGGTGATCGTCGTGCTGCTGCAGCAGCATCCGCACTTCGGCAAGCTGCAGCTCATTGCGCTCGTGGGCACCTCGGTGCTGCACCTGTTGTATTCGCTGTCGCTGCAGGCCGGATATCGCGCCGCCGACCTGTCGATCGTGTACCCATTGGCACGCGGCAGCGGACCCCTGTTCTCATTCGCGGGCGCCGTGCTGCTGTTCGGCGAGCGGCCCGGGCCGTTGGCGGTGCTTGGATTGTTGCTGATCATCGCCGGCATCGTGCTGGTCGCGAACCTGCACCGCGCGCTGCGCCGCGCCGCGATTCCGGGGTTGATGTGGGGCGTGGTCACGGGCGTTTGCATCGCCGCGTATACGCTCAACGATGGCTGGGCGGTCAAGATGCTCGCGATCTCGCCGTTCCTGATCGATTTCACCGGCAACTGCTTTCGCGTCGCCGTGCTCTCGCCCCAGGCCATCGCAAACCGCGCCGAAGTGGCGCGCGAATGGCGCGCCTACCGCATGCCGGTCATGACGGTCGCGACACTCGGCCCCCTGGGCTACATCCTGGTGTTGTTCGCGATGCGCCATGCGCCGATCAGCCACGTCGCGCCCACGCGTGAACTCGCGACGTTGGTCGGTACCTGGTTCGGAGCGCGCATGCTGGGCGAACAGGCCGCGGCCCAGCGCCTGACCGGCGCACTGTTCATTGTCGCAGGCGTCGTCTGCCTGGCGCTATCGGGTTAATGGCGCGAGGGCGCGCTGCAGGGCGCTACTTGCCCTCGTCGGTGCGCACGTACGTGCGCTCGCGGTAGAACTTAGCCACGAATATGAACAGCACCCCGGTGCCGGCCATCAGGTAAGCGAAGAAATTGAAGTATTGCGGGCCGACCAATCGGTAAGTGGCGACGGTGCCACCCGCACTGTTCCACGTGCCGCTCGTTGACAGTGGCTTGCGATGGTCGTTGTCCATCAATCGCACGCGATTGCCCCGTATTTCGGCGACGAGGTAGGTGCCGGCGAGCGGTTCATCCTTGCCGCCGATATCGTGGACCGTGATTCCCGTGCTTTCGTTGAAGTCGATCTTCTGTCCGTCGATGACGTGGGTGTCGGATGGCAGCGTCACCCAGGTCTGTTCCCCAGTCGTGACAGTCGAACCGGGAATCGGGCGCACCATCAGCTCGTTGACGACAGCCGTGCCGAGATTGCCGAGCGCGATGCACCAGAGGTAGAGCGCCATGACGAAACTCTTCAAGCGCAGCGGCGCCTGCTTGTATGAAAACTCCAGCGAAGTGATCGAGACGAGCACCTCGGCCGCCGACAGCACCACGTAGGCCAGCATCTGCCAGTAGACCGAAACGCGGATGCCGGCCTGGATGCGGCTTTCGATCCAGCTGATGATCAGGAACGAGGCGGCCGCCAGGAACAAGCCGGCGCCGATCTTGCGCAGCATCGTCACGCGAAAAAACCGTTCGCAGAATGGAAAGATGCCGAACGTGAAGATCGGCACCAGGATCAGGATAAACAGCCCGTTCACGACCTGCACCTGCGAAGGCAGTATCGTGATGCCGAAGCCGATGTTCTTATCCATCAGGTCGGATGTGGCCTGCAACGTCCACGTCGTGCCATTGCTCTGGTCCCACAGCGCCCAGAAGACAGCGACGAAGAGATAGACGGCCCACAGCCTGCCGACCAGCCGCATTCCGTCGAGCGAGAAAACCTCTTTCAACCACGCGCGTCCGGCCGGCGGCACGACGGCGAACTTGTTGCGGCCGAGATAGAACACGACAGTGGCGACCGCCATCATCGCCGCAGGCATACCGAAAGCTGGCACCGGGCCGTACTTCTCGAGCAGCAATGGGCAGAACCAGATTGAAATCGCCGAGCCTGCATTGATCGACAGGTAGAAATAACTGAACGCACGCTCGATCAGGTGCTGGTTGCGGCTGGTGAACTGATCGCCGACGTTGGTGGAGACACAAGGCTTGATGCCGCCGGTGCCGAACGCCATCAACCCCAGGCCGATGAATAGCGATTCAGGCGTGCGCGGACCCACTGCCAGCACCACGCATCCCAACACGTAGGCGACCGAGAAAGTCAGGATCGTGCGGTACTTGCCCCAGAACACATCCGAAATGATCGCGCCCAGCATCGGGAAAAAATAAGCGCTGACCTTGAACATGTGTCCCCACACTGTGGCGCGCGCCTGCCCGAAGTGCAGCGTCTGGACCATGTACACCGCGAGGATGGTGTTGATGCCGTAGAAGCAAAAACGCTCCGCGAATTCGTTCGCGATGATGTACGGAATGCCTTTCGGCATCTGGTTGCTGTCGTCCATGCGATCTCCTGGCGGCACGTCGGGCGAATGCTTCAGAACGGATTGATGCGTTTCTGCGGCGAGAAAGATGCCGTCGTTGCCACGAGGCCCGAGGCGAGCAGCATCCATGCGTGTCGCAATATAGACTGCTGTATTCGATGCATGGTGCGCCCTCCTTCAGGGGGCCGTGTCTTCAGGCACGCGGGCCGCCGCTGCCGATCAGCCGTGCGGGCAGCATAACGAGGGCGCGCAGGAAGGCAAACACGCCCTCAAACGCGATGCCCACGATGCGAAAAGGCAGCGAGATCAGCCAGAAAATAGGCCACAGCAACAAGGCCAGCAGCGCCAGCGGCCAGCACACGACCAACAACAACAGCCAGAGCAGGAATTTCACGACGACGCCTCCTTTATCGAATGATCATGGTGCGCCAACCCTCGCGCCGCCACACCGGACGCTTGCGCGCGGCGCGCCAGAGCAGGCACTTCGCCCGACAATCCCAGCGCGCGCCGCGCGAAGCCGCGCCGCATGAGCGGGTTCGCGCCGGCGAGGCCCAGCAGTCGCGCGGCGATCCAGCCAGCAGGCCCGGCGCCGCGCGCAAACACTTCGTTGAACGCGCTCATCGTCCAGCTCATCAACGTGTCGTGCGTCAGTCGCTCCTGCTCATAGCGCCTGAGCAGGCGCGCCGCGCCGGGATCCTCGCCCTCGGCGACGCCCGCGGCCACGATGCCACACAAGGCAGCAGCATCCATGAATCCGAGATTGACGCCCTGCCCGGCCAACGGATGGATCACGTGCGCGGCATCGCCGGCGAGCGCAACGCGTGGACCGATCAGCGTCGCCGTGTTCGCGCGCCGCAGCGGCACGGCGAGCCGTTCGCCGCGCAACTGCGTCGAACCCAGCACCCGATCGCTGGCCGCATCGAGACGCTGCGCGAATTGCGCCGGTGGGAGCGCCATCAACTCTTCGGCAAGCAGATTGTCGGCCGACCACACGATCGAGCAGCTGCCATCGAACAACGGCAGGAAGGCCACAGGACCGGTGGCGAGGAACCGTTGCCACGCCGTGTGCTGGTGCGGTTTCGCAGTGGCGATGTTCGCAACAATCGCGCTCTGGCGGTAATCGTGCTCGCGCATCGGTAGCGAGAGCAGCGCGCGCACCTGCGAGCGCGCGCCATCGGCTCCGACGACGAGCCGCGCGGAGAGCTCGCCGCGGTCCGTCACAAGCCGCGCCGCCTCGGCGTCGACGGCGAGCGCGCTCACGCGCGATGCGACGACATGCCCGCCTTGCTCGCGAAAACTTTGCAGTGCGGCTGCGGCCAGCGCGCGGTTCTCGACGATGTAGCCGAGGTTCGGCTCGGCCAATTCGGCCGCCGAGAACACCAGAGTCTCGGGCCCATCGGATGGCGCCGACTCATGCCAGATTCGCATGCGCTCGTAGGCGCACAGCCGCGGCTGCGGCAGCCGCTCGAAGACAGCCGCGTTGCGCAGCAACGTTTCGCTGGCGCGCGAGATCGCAGCCACCCGCAGGTCCGGTGGCCCGTTCGCTTCGGCGTGTCCGGCGGTATCCAGTTCCGGGGCGAGCAGCGCCACGCGTGCCGGTTCGATGCCGCCGCACCGCGCCAGCAGCGCGGCCGTGGCCGCGCCGATCGGACCGCCGCCCACGACAATGACGTCGAAATCGGTGTTCCTGGGCGGCGCGCGCATCATTTAACCGGCAGGCCACGCAACAATCGCGGCGCGTCGCGCCCAAATCCCCAGCTCAACCGTGACAGCGCGCGCTTAGGCCCAGGCGCCAGGTCGAACACTGTGAGCCCGAGGTTGCGCGCCAGCGCGAAACCCGGCCGCTCGCTGCCGAACAACCGCACGAGTCCGTCGGTAAATCCGATCATGCCGCGCCGATCCGCGGCGCGACGGCGCTCGTAGTTCTCGAGCACGGATGCCGCGCCGGGGTCCGGTGCGGCGGCCAGCAGTTCGGCCAGCAGCGCAGCGTCGCGCAATCCCAGGTTGAAGCCCTGCCCCGCCACCGGATGCAGTGATTGAGCCGCGTTGCCGACCAGCACAGCGCGCGTGCCGGTCATGCGTTCCGCGCGGCTCAGGCGCAGCGGATACGTGGCGCGCGTACCGATGCGCGCGATGCGGCCAATACGCCAACCGAAATCAGCCTGCAGGGCGTCGACGAACGAAGAGTCATCGAGCGCATACACTTCGCGTGCCCGGTCAGGAGCGAGCGTCCACACCACCGTGTAACAGCCGTCGCCAAGGGGCAGCACGGCGAGCGGCCCCGTCTTAGTGAAGCGTTCGTAGGCAATGCCGGTCGACGGCAGGTCGGTTGCGACGTGCACGACGACTGCAACCTGGTCGTAGTCCTCGATTTCGGCGCCGATGCCCGCCGCGGCACGCACCAGCGAGTGCGCGCCATCCGCCGCCACCACGACACGCGCCTCGACCGCCTCGCGTGCGCGCGAGCCATCGGCGCCAGCCGGATCGATCATGAACCGCGCCGCATCGGCCGCGAACTTGAGCTCCCTGACGCGCGCGGGCATGCGGATGGCAATCGAAGGATGCGCAGCCAGCTGCTCCCAGAGCGCACGTCCCAGCGCCCGGTTCGGCACGACGTAGCCCAGCGCCTCGAGTCCCTGCTCCGCGGCGGTGAGGCGCGCCGCGCCGGCGCGTCCCGCATCGGACACGCGGATTTCCCGCACCGCGACCGCGTGTGTTGCCAGCGCCGGCCAGACGCCGAGCGTTTCGAATACAAGCCGACTGCCGTTCCCGAGCGCCGTCGTGCGTTCATCAAAACTGGGCTGGTCGCGCGCATCCGGCACGTGCGCTTCGACCACCAACACGCTGCGCGACGTGGCAGCCAATGCGAGCGCAAGGCTGGCCCCGACCATGCCACCGCCGACGATGGCGATGTCGACCTGCGTGCGCGCTGCCGCCGTCATGCCACGGCCATCAATTTTTCGATGGCGTCAGGGTCGGTCGGCGCACCAGCCGTCAGCACTTCGCAACCTCTCGCGGTCACTGCCACGTCGTCCTCGATGCGGATGCCGATGTTCCAGAATTTCTTCGGCACGCCGCGCATGCCCGCCGGCACATAGATGCCCGGTTCGACCGTAAGCACCATGCCGGGTTCAAACACGCGCCACTGGTCGCCAACCTTGTAGTCGCCGACATCGTGCACGTCGATGCCGAGCCAGTGCCCGGTGCGGTGCATGAAGAATTTTTTGTACGCACCGTCCTTAATGAGGCCGGCCAATGGCCCCTTGAGCAGCCCGAGGCGCACCAGGCCCTGCGTGATCGCACGCACCGCGGCGTCATGGGGTTCGTTCCAGTGATTGCCGGGCTTCACCTTGGCGAATGCGGCGCGCTGCGCGGCCAATACGACCTCGTACACCGCGCGCTGCGCGACACTGTAGCGGCCGTTCACCGGCAGCGTGCGCGTGATGTCGGAGGCGTAGTACTGATGCTCGCAGCCCGCATCGATCAGCACCAGGTCGCCTGACTTAAGCGGCTGATTGTTCGCGGCATAGTGCAGCACGCAGGAATTGGCGCCGCCGCCGACGATCGGATGATAGGAAACATCGGCGCCGTGCCGGCCGAATTCGTGCACGAGCTCGGCCATCACCTGGTACTCAGTGCGCCCGGGACGGCAGAACTTCATCGCGCGCACGTGCGCTCCGGCGCCGATCGCGCCGGAGCGCCGCATGATCGCCAGCTCGCCCCGGCTCTTGTAGAGACGCATGTCGTGCAGCACGTGATCGAGCGCAACGAATTCCTGCGGCGGATGCGCGCCGGCGCGCGCCTGGGCGCGCAGCGTATTCACCCAGCCCACGACGCGCTGGTCGAAATCGTGGTACTTGCCCATCGTGTGGTAGACGCGCGAGCGCGACTCGAGCAGCCCGGGCAGGATGTCGTCCAGGTCACCGATCGGGAACGCATCATCAGCACCAAATTGCCGGCGAGCGCCTTGGGGCCCGGCGCGGCGGCCATCGATGATCTCGCGCGCTGCGTTGCGCTCGCGCACGAACATGACAAATTCGCCCTGTGGGCGGCCCGGAATCAAGACTGCGACCGATTCGGTTTCGCCAAAACCCGTCAGGTAGTGGAAATCGCTGTCCTGGCGGAAGTTGTACATCACGTCGTTGTTGCGCGTGCGCTCGGGGGCCGAGGGCAGGATCGCGATCGCATCCCGCCCCATCAGCCGCATCAGCTGGCGTCGGCGGCGGGCGAATTCGTCGCTCATCGTGTTGTTAATGGAGCGAAACCCCGGGCGGGGGCGCTGGCTGGCGCATCGCGCCCAGTTCCTCGAACACGACCTGCACGCCGACGCGGACGAATTCCACCAGCTCGGCGAGCGCTGCCTCATTGGCCTCGGTGCCTTCGCGCGCATCGACCCCGGCGCGCATGACCTGCGCCAAATCGCGCACGATTTCGCCGGCATCGCCCGGCAAGTGCTCCGGATCCGGCGCACCACCGGTGCCGAGGCCATAGACGAATCCGTTGCACCATAATGTCAGTGCTTCGGTACGCTCCTCGATCGGCGCGTCATCGTCGGGCAGCAGCAAGTCAAATTGCATCTGCGTCCCGGCGAGCGCGGCGCGGGTTTCATCGTAAAGCGAACGCAATCCAGGAACCGCCCCCGAATCGGAGTCGGCGCCTTCCGGCAGGATTTCGGCCAGCCAATCCTCGAAGCGATAGCCGCTGGCGGCACACAGCGCCCCCGCCAGCGTGCCGTGGGCTTCGGCCAGTTCGGAGACAGCGCGGCAGTCGGCCATCAGGCGCTGGATCTGCGCATAGTTGCTGGAACCGGTCACCGGCGGCATGGTAGGACGCGCCCCGCTTGCGCGCAACAGCGGCGCCGCAGGCGAAATACAGCGCATTTCGATTGACCGCGCTCGTGGCGCGGAACTATAGTTTTCCCATGGCCGAAAACGAAAAGAGCAGCAGCGCGGAACTCGAACTCAAGCGCCTGGAGAAACGTCTCGAAGAGCTGATCGCCACCGTGCACCGACTCAAGGACGAAAATCGCTCGCTGCGCGCCCGGCAAGACAGCCTCGCCGGCGAGAAAACCACCGTCATGAACCGCAGTGAACAAGTGCGCGCGCGCGTCGAGGCGATGATCGGGCGCCTCAAGGCGATGGAGCGCACGGCGTGAGCGAAGCCGAGGCCACCCGCGTCAGCGTCCGCATCCTCGACAAGGACTATTTCGTCGCCTGCCCTAAGGAAGAGCGCAGCGACCTGATCGACAGCGCGGCGTTCCTCAACTCGCGCATGAAAGAGATTCGCGACACCGGCAAGGTTGTAGGCGCAGACCGCATCGCCGTGATGGCGGCGCTGAATATCGCCAACGAGATGCTGCGCCAGCGTGACCGGGATCACGGTTCGCAGAGCGAACTGGGCGGTCGCATCAAGACGCTGCGCGAACGCGTCGAAACTGCGCTCCAGAAAGGGCAGCAGCTCGACCTTTAGTGTAGAGTCGGAACCGCGTCGCCTGTGGTGTTCGATAAGCGGGCTGGGTTACCTCTCGACCCTAAGTTGAAACACCCCGGGATCAACCCTTGCCGGCAGCATTGTGCAAGTCTGCCCCGAGCAGAAAGCCTTAAGTGCCGCAGGACATCCCACTTGTTGCTCTGGTCGAGAGCAACGGTCCGCACCGGCATTGCGGGTGACGCTTGTTTTCCGACTCAAGGGCAGCGCGTGTGACAGCCCGCACCCTGCCCCGAGATCCAGAACGCATGAAGCTTCGCCGCGAACTGTGGGCGCGTCGCGCCGCACAACCGCGCGCCGCGCGCCGCGCCGCGGAACGGCTCATCTGTTCCCACCTCGCCGCTGCCGGCTGGTTCCGGCCTGGACTCGCGGTCGGCCTATACCTGTCGCGCGATTCCGAAGTCGACACGGCGCCGCTCCTTGCTTTGGCGAGAGCGCGCGACTGCCGCATCTACCTGCCGCGCATCATCGACTACGTGCGCCATCGCATGCTGCTGGTGCGCGATGACGGTCCGCGCCGCGTGCTGAATCGTTACCGCATTGCTGAGCCGCGCGCCGGCGAGAGCCGGCCGGCGACGGCGTTCCCGCTGATCCTGATGCCGCTGGTCGGATTCGACGACGCAGGCAACCGCCTTGGCAACGGTGCGGGTTTCTACGATCGGTTCGTTGCAAGCCGGCGCGGTCATCGCGGCCTGCCGCGGCTCGTCGGGATTGCCTTCGAGTGCCAGCGCGTCGATGCACTGCCGTCCGCGGCGCACGACGTGCCGCTCGACGCGGTGATCACCGAACGCGGGCTGCAGTACTTCAAGTGGAGGCGCTGAGGAATGGCGTACTGGTTGCTCAAGTCTGAACCCGGGACCTTCGGCGTCGATCACCTGGCCGCGGCGCCGAAGCGCACCTCGGCGTGGGACGGCGTGCGCAACTACCAGGCGAGAAATTTCCTGCGCGATGACGTAAAGCGCGGTGACCAGGCCTTCCTGTACCACTCGAGCTGCGCGCTGCCGGGCATCGCGGGCATCCTCACCGTCACGCGCGCGGGATTCCCGGATGCAACGCAGTTCGACCGCAAAAGCCAGTACTTCGATGCTGCGAGCAATGCCGAGGAGCCGCGCTGGTTCGCGATCGACGTGCAACTCACGCGGCGCTGCAAGCGCATCATCACGCTCGATGAGTTGCGCGCGCATGCGGATGTAAAATTGCGCGGCATGCGACTGCTCCAACGCGGCAATCGTCTCTCGGTGATGCCGATCAACGACGCTCACTGGCGCTTCATCCTCTCGCTCGAGTGAGTGTGAGTGAGTTCACACTGGCGCGCGCGAGACACACGCGCTTGTTTTTTTATGTCTCGTGTATATACTCGGGCCCCGGACTAACCTGATATATGGAGATCTTTCATGGCTAAGGCAAAGAAGAAGGCCAAGAAGAAAGCTGCGAAGAAGAAGTAAGGGCCTTTACTTCGAGGCGAGTGGAAGAAATTCCGCAAGCCTGATTCAAAGCTGAGACTGTGCCCGCGCAAGCGGGCACAGTCGCATCTGGATGCCGTAAAACATGGCACTTTCGCCGCAACAGAAGAAACTGAACGTCGCCGCCGCGGCACTCGAACAGCTGCGCGACAACATGGTGCTCGGTGTCGGCACCGGCTCCACCGTCAACGCGATGATCGACCTGCTCTCGCCCTGGCAGGGGCGCCTGCGGGGCGCCGTGTCGAGCTCCGAGGGCACGACCGCGCGGCTGCGCGCCATCGGAATTCCGGTACTCGACCTGAACGAAGTGCCCGAATTGAGTCTTTACATCGATGGGGCCGACGAAGCCAACCCACGCCGCGAACTCATCAAGGGCGGCGGCGCCGCGCTGACGCGCGAGAAGAAAATTTCCCCCGCCGCGCCACCCCGGTCTCTTATAAACAAATGACGCAGCCGACGCACACGAGGGTG
>JBEPVS010000069.1:0-11808 GCA_041690875.1 Gammaproteobacteria bacterium | reverse complement strand
CCCTCATGTGCAATGAGCACACTTCGGTCGTCGCGCCTTGCCCTGCGCAATCTCGAGCACGGCCGCATCGACGTCCTAAGTGTGAACTAGCCCTAGGCCATGCCTGAAATCAAGAATATTCCCGTGGTCGGCGCAGCGCCCCGCAGCGGTGAGAAATACGTGACACCGCAGGGATTCACGGCCATCAAGGATGGCGCGCGGGCGCGTGGTGGCGTCACAGCGCCGGTGCCGACGGGCAAGCCGCGCTGGCTGAAGGCGCCGCTGGCCGCGGGCGCCGGCTACGATACGGTGCGCCGCACTGTGCGCGAGCACCGCCTCGCAACTGTCTGCGAAGAGGCGAAGTGCCCGAACATCGGCGAATGCTGGAACGCCGGCACGGCGACCATCATGGTCATGGGCGCGGTGTGCACGCGTGCCTGCCGCTTCTGTTCGGTCGACACCGGCAATCCGCACGGCTGGCTCGATGCGGAAGAACCCGGCAACGTTGCCGCCAGCGTCGAGCTGATGAAGCTCCGCTACGTGGTGCTGACATCGGTCGATCGCGATGACCTGCCCGACGGCGGCGCCGCGCATTACGCCGCCTGCGTGCGCGCGATCAAGCAGCGCACACCGGCCACCGCTGTCGAGGCGCTGACGCCCGATTTCCAGGGCGTGCTGAGCGATGTCGAGCAGGTGGTCGACTCCGGCGTCGACGTGTTCGCGCAGAACATCGAGACGGTGAGGCGACTCACGCACCCGGTGCGTGATCCGCGTGCCGGCTATGAACAGACGCTCGCCGTGCTCGCACATGCCAAGGCGCATCGTCCAGGTGTGCTCACCAAGAGCAGCCTGATGCTCGGCCTCGGCGAGACCGATGTCGAGATCGGCGAGTGCATGGACGACCTGCGCGCGGCGGGCGTCGATCTGCTGACGCTGGGCCAGTATCTTCGCCCCACCGTGAACCACCTGCCGGTCGAGCGCTTCGTGACGCCCGCGGAATTCCTGCAATACCGTGACTGGGGCCTGCAGCGCGGCTTTCGCGAGTGCGTATCCGGTCCGTTGGTGCGATCGAGCTATCGCGCGGAGCAGGCGCTGGCCGGCAACAACGCAGGCCTCGTCAACGGCGCCGCCGACCGATGCTCGTGAAGTGGCTCGGCCGCGTGGCCTACGAGCCCACGTGGCGCGCGATGCAGCGATTTACTGATACACGCGATGAGCACACCGACGATGAGTTGTGGTTGCTTGAGCACGAAAGCGTCTTCACGCTCGGGATGAATGGCGATCGCGCGCACGTGCTGGCGCCGGGCGACATCCCGGTCGTGCAGATTGATCGCGGCGGTCAGGTCACATACCACGGGCCAGGCCAGCTGGTCGTCTATCCATTGATCGACATGCGGCGCGCCAATCTCGGTGTGCGCGAACTGGTCACGGCGCTCGAGCGAGCGGTCATTGACCTGGCCGCGCGCTTTGGGCTCCGCGCCGAATGCCGCGCACGCGCGCCCGGCGTCTATGTCGACAATCGCAAGCTGGCGAGCGTCGGTTTGCGCATTCGGCGCGGCGGTAGCTACCACGGCCTCGCGCTGAATGTGAACATGGATCTCGAACCGTTCCGGCGTATCAATCCCTGCGGCTACGCGGGACTTGAAATGACGCAGCTCGCGGAACCGGGCCTACCCTCTGATCTTGAGCAGGTGGCGCAGGAATTCGCACCGCTCCTGCTCGCGCGCCTACAACACCATTAGTACGCCCGGAACATCCTTCAGGTCGGCGAACAGCGCCGCGATATGTTCTGCGTCGCGCGCGCGAATCGTATACGTGACGCCGACGAAATTGCCCTGCGCCGACGGTCGCTCGGTGGCCGCGGCGATCACAGCCGCGTCGGCATGGCGGGCGACGAGCGCATCGACACGTTCGCGCAGTTCCTCACCCGTTCGCAGCATGACCTTGATCGGATAATCGCAAGGAAAAGTCAGCAGCTTCGCGTCGCTCATGCCTGCAGCATAGCGCGGCGCCGGTGACAAGCGCATCCCTCGCAGCGCAGAATGAGCGCATGTCAGTCATCTCCCGCACGATAGCGGCGCTGTCCATTTCATGCTCCGCAAGCAATCCATGAGCGAGGCCGTCGCGATCCGTGCTGCAACGCCAGCCGATGGCGAAGTGCTGGCGCGCATTTATAACCATTACATCGCGAGCACCGTCGTGACTTTCGAGGAATCGCTGCTCGCCGCAGCGGACATGGGTGCGCGCCTGGCCGAGACCGACAGCCAGAGACTCCCGTGGCTGGTCGCGCAGACCGATGCCAGCGTGCGAGGCTTCGCCTATGCCAGCCGATGGAAAGGTCGCTGCGCGTACCGCCATTCTGTCGAGGTAACGGTCTACGTCGAGCACGAGGCCGTGGGACGCGGACTGGGCACCCGCTTGTACGCGGCGTTGTTCGCCGAGCTGTCTCGCGGCGACTGTCATGTCGCCATGGGCGGCATCACGCTCCCCAATGAGGCGAGCGTCGCGTTGCACGAAAAATTTGGCATGCGCAAGGTCGCGCACTTCCGCGAAGTCGGCTACAAGTTCGGCCGCTGGCTGGACGTGGGATACTGGCAGCTCGTGCTGCCCGCTGCACCGAGCGGCTAGGCGTCAGTGCTCCGGCGGTGCGGCCGCTGCCAGCTCGCCTCGATCAGCGGCCAGATGCGCCGCCACAAAGGCCCCGGGCGCCCATCGCCAATTGTCGCGCCATCGAGGCGCGTGACCGGCACGACGCCGCGCGTCGCTGCGCTGATCCAGATCTCTTCGGCGCTGCGCAGTTCCTGTTCGCTGACGCGCACACTGCGGCAGGGAATGCCATTGGCCGCGGCGACTTCCTCCAGGAGGCCGCGCGTCGTGCCGGGCAACAGCTGGTTGCTGCGCGGCGGCGTGCGGATTTCGCCAGCCACGACGATGTGCACGGCCGATGCGCTGGCGTCCGTCAGCCAGCCATCGCGCAGCAAAATCGTTTCCGCGGCGCCGGCTTCGACCGCCTGCTGGCGCAACAGCACGTTGGCGAGTAGCGCCACCGACTTGATGTCGCAGCGCGCCCAGCGCGTGTCCTGCGCGGTGATGCAGGCGAGCCCGTTCTCCGCCAGGTCGGCAGGTGGCGCAGGGAGTGGGGAGCAGAATGCGAACACCGTTGGTTCGACGTCGGGCAGCGGTGCGTGGTTGCGACCGTACTCGGCGCCGCGCGAAATCTGCAGGTACACGTACACGTCACCGCCGCCGTTCGCCTCGGCGAGCTCATGGATGATCTCCGACCAGCGCGCGTCCTCATGCGGATTGCGGATGCGCAGTTCCTTCAGGCTCCGCCGCAGGCGCGCGAGGTTCGCGGCCAGCCGCGAGGCGTAGCCGCCGTGGAAGGCGATGACTTCGTAGACGCCATCACCGAACAGGAAACTGCGATCGAGCGGTGAGATGCGCGCCTCGCGCAGCGGCAACAACATTCCGTTTAGATGACACAGAGGCAGCGGCTCGGCCATGCGTAGTGCTCCGGATCTAGAACCACAGGCTGATGGCGTCGACCATGCGCCGCCACAATCCGCCAACACCGACAGCCGCCACCGGATAAAGCGGCACGCGCGCCACCGTCTTGCCGGAGACATCGACCTGCAATTCGCCGACCGCCGTGTTTGCAGCGAGCGGTGCGACCAGTGGGCCGCGCACTGTCGCGCGAGTTGTCACTGTCGCGCCTTGTCCGCGAGGCACCAACACCTGCACGTCGGAGAGCGGTGCAACGGCAACGTATTGCTCCGTGCCCTTGTAGACGCGGGGTTTCAGCACCACCTCGTGCGCTTTCTTCACGCTGACTGCTTCGTAGAAATTGTAGCCGTAGGTCAGCAGCGCCGCGCTCCCGCTCTCGCGGGCACCGACGCTCTTCGCGCCCAGCACGACCGAAACGAGGCGCATGCCGGAACGCAGGGCAGAGCTGATCAGACAGTAACCCGCGCTGTCGGTGTGGCCGGTCTTGAGGCCATCAACGCTCGGGTCGCGCTCCAGCAACCCATTGCGATTGTCCTGGCGGATCTTGTTCCACGTGAACTCGCGCATCGAGTAGATGGGGTAGAACTGGGGAAAATCGCGGATGATCGCGCGCGACAGCGTCGCCAGGTCGCGCGCGGTGCTGTAGTGCGTCGGCGAAGGCAGGCCACTCGAGTCCTCGAAATGCGTGCCATTCATCCCGAGGCGTTGCGCGTATGCGTTCATCATCTGCACGAAGGCCGGTTCGCTCCCGCCGACACGCTCAGCCAGCGCGATCGTGGCATCGTTACCCGACTGGACGATCATGCCTTTGACCAGCACGTCGACCGGAACGCGCGTGCCCACCTGTACGAAGGTGCGCGAACCCTCCGCGCGCCAGGCGTGCTCGCTGATCAGCACGTCTTCATTCATCTTGAGGCGCCCGTCGCGCAACGCGGCAAAAACCACGTAGGCACTCATCAGCTTCGTCAGGCTGGCCGGCTCGACACGCTGGTCGGCATTGCTCTCGGCGAGTGACTGCCCGGATACGAAATCCACCAGCACCCAGTTGCGCGCTTCAATGACCGGCGGTGCGGCCATCGGTGGCGCAACTGCGGTACCTGGCCGTGGTGCCACCGGGGACGAGGCCGCTGGCTGTTGCGCGGCGGGTTGCGGAGCCGCCGGTTGCGATGCCACCGCTCGCGACGCCGCGTGCCGCGATGGCCTGGAATGATTCGCCGTGGCGTTCGTGGCCGCGAGCAACATGAGGGCAGGAACCAACAGCTTGAAAAGACTCGACTTCATCAGCAGCTCTCCATGAAACCTCAAGATGCCAGCGTGCGCCGCGCGGCGCGCGCAGTGTAGCCGCGAGCCTCAGTCATTGGCGAGCCGCGCTTCGGGGAATCCCAGTGCGCTGAGCCGCGCGGCCAGTGTGTCGAATTCCTTGACCGTCGCGATCGGGCCGATGCGCACGCGCCGCAGTGTGCGGCTGCCGCTGCTGCTCGCCAGCGAATAGACGTGCGCAATGCCGCTGGCCTGCAGTCGATCGAGCACGTGCTGCGCGTTGACCGGATCCGCATAGGCCCCGACCTGGATGTAGAGCGCAACCGTCGAGGCCTGTGCGGCGCTCGCCGTGGCGGTGTCGGCGGCGGGCGCGGCCGACGGCGCAATTGGCACGGCTGGCGCAACCGGTGTGAGCGGCGCGGTCGGTGCGGTGGGCGACATGATCGTTGCCACCGCTACCTGCGCGGGCGGTGTTTCGGCGCGGGCGTCGCTCGCCGTGAGGGTACGCAGCTCCACGAATGCCGTACCGGTGCGCACGATATCGAGCCGCGTGGCGGCGCTGTAGGACAGGTCGATGATGCGGTTCGCGACGAACGGGCCGCGATCGTTAATGCGCACAATGACACTGCGCCCATTGCTGAGATTGGTCACGCGCGCGTAGCACGGTATCGGCAGCGTTCGGTGCGCGGCGGTCATGCCGTACATGTCGTAGATCTCGCCGCTCGAAGTGTTGTGTCCGTGGAAATCGGGCCCATACCACGACGCGACACCGCGCTCGAGGAAATTGTCGGCGCTTGGAAGGATGGTGTAGCGCCGTCCGTTGACATCATAAAACGGCGGATTGCCGTGGGCGCTGCGCGGCTCGGCGCGCGGCACTGCATCCGGGACGTCCGCCTGCGGCGGCGGCGTCGCCGGCGATCCTGGCGCTGGGCGGCGCGGCGCACTCGCGCATGCGGCCAGTAACAGCGCCATGAGTGCGGCAGCAAAAAGAGTTCGGGCGCTTTGCCGTGGGAGCTGCATCAGGGTGCGTCCGGCGCGAGCACGCGCGCGCTGATCGCCTGCGCCAGGTCGTTGACTGCCATTGCATACAACGGGCTGCGGTTGTAGCGCGTGATCACGTAGAAGTTGCGAAAGCCCACTCGATAGCTCATGCCGCCTGCGAGCGGCGCGGCAATCATCAGGCACTGGGTCGAATCATCGAGCAGGCTCGACACCTGCATCCCGCGCGCGCGCAATGAACCCAGCGTTTCATTCAACGTCGTAGTGGCCGGCAAGGTGGGTTCAGGCGCCTGGCCCAGCGTTGCTTCCGCCAGCACGGGTTGCCCGTATTCCCAGCCGTGTTGCGCGAGGTAGTTCGCCACGCTCGCGAAGATGTCGGCCCAGTCCGTCCACAGGTCGCGATGTCCGGAGCCGCTCTCGTCGACGGCGTAGCTCTGGAAGCTCGACGGCATGAATTGGGCCGCGCCCATCGCACCCGCGTAGGAGCCAACCACCACCTGCGGATCGAGCTCGCCACTCTTGACCAGCATCAGGAACTGCTCGAGTTCTTTCTGGAAGTACTGCGTGCGCGCCGGGTAGTCGAAGGCCAGCGTCGACAGCGCGTCGAGCACGCGATAGCGCCCCATGATGCGCCCAAAATAAGTTTCGACGCCGATGATGCCGAGCACGTATTCGGGCTGCACATGCCGCTCCATCGCAATCGCATCGAGTAGCTCACGGTGTTCGCGCCATAACTTTGCGCCGGCGTCGATGCGTTCATTGGTCAGGAAGCGCGCGCGGTATTCCCACCACAGCAGGGACTTCTCGGCGGGCTTGTTCATCGCTTCGATGATCTTCGGCTGCGGCTCCGCCTTCGCCAGCACCGCGAACACCTCTTCGCGCGCCACGCCCTTCGCGAACAGGCGATCGACGAAGGCGCCGATGTCGGGCCTGTCGAGATCGAAGCGCGTGTGGCCGGCAAGCACGCGCTCCGGCGGCGCTATCTCTGTCGGCGCGGTGACGGTGGTTGGCGGCGTTGATTCGGCCTGCGGGGCTGCCGCCGGGGTCGTGGCAGTCGGCGGCAAGGCCACCGGCGCGTTGACGGCACGCGCGGCAGGCGGAAGCAGCCACAGCGCAAAAATCAGCGTGTATAGCGGGGACTGACCGCGAGGCATCACGAGTTGACGAGTTTCCGGTGGGAATACAGTCCCATCAGAATACCGAACCCGGCCAGCAGCGTCACGACCGATGTGCCGCCGTAGCTGATCAGCGGCAGCGGCACGCCGACGACGGGCAGCAGCCCCGTGACCATGCCCGCGTTGATGAACACGTACACGAAAAATGTCAACGCGAGGCTCAGGCCCAGCAGCCGCGCGAACGTGCCGCTCGCCTGCGTCGCGAGGAATACCGCGCGCGAGATGATGAACAGGTACAGCAGCATCAGCACGATGAGACCGAGCAGCCCGAACTCCTCGCCTATTACTGCGAAAATGAAATCCGTGGAACGCTCAGGAAGAAAGTCGAGCTGCGCCTGGCTGCCGTTCATCCAGCCCTTTCCGAACAGTCCGCCCGAACCGATCGCGATCTGCGACTGGATGATGTGATAGCCCGAACCGAGCGGATCGGACTGCGGATCAAGGAAAATGCGGATGCGCTGGCGCTGGTAGTCGTGCAGGAAGCGCCAGCCCACGAAGGCCGCGCCGGCGCCGGCGCAGGCGAGTCCCGCGATGATTTGCCACTGGAGACCCGCCATCAGCACGACGAGAGCGCCAGTCGCAAAGATCAACACGGCCGTGCCGAGATCCGGTTGCATCGCAACGAGCGCCGCCGGGAACACGATGATGCCGGCGAGCACCAGCAAACTGCGCCAGTCGGGCGGCAGGCGGCGATCGTGCATGAACGAGGCGGCCAGCATGGGCACCGCGAGCTTCATGATTTCGGAGGGTTGGAAGCGGATCAGCCCGAGATCGAGCCAGCGCTGCGCGCCCTTGCCAACATAGCCGATTGCGTCGACGACGAGCAGCATCACGATGCCGGCGCCGTACAGCCAGGGGGCGAGGCTGCGCAGGAAATTTGGGCTGCTGTGCGCCAGTGCGATCATCGCGAATGCGCCGATGCCGATGCGCATCAGCGTTCGCAGGATCGTCTCGAGGCTCTGCCCCGATGCGCTGTACTGCACGACCAGCGCGTACACCGCGAGCAAGCCGAGGCCAATCAGTAGAGGTCCATCCAGCTTCAACGCCGAGAGCAGGCGAGTTGTAGCCGAAAAGGTGCGGCGCGCGGCCGAATCGCGATTATCATCGAGGATCATTGCGCGTCATCCGTGGCGGGTGGAGCGCTCGAGGGTGCTTCCGTGGTCGGCGCATCGGGCGCCGGCGCTGCGATATTCGTGTTTGCAGGCCTGGCCGTGGCCGCGGGCCTGACTGAGGGCGCCGGTTTGGCGCTGCTCGGGGAGTTCGGTTTCATTGCGATTGGCGTTGCGGCGGCAGCCGTGGTCGTGATCGGCGCGCTGGCCGGCACCGGTCCATCCAGCAGGTACGCGTCCATGACACGGCGCGCGATCGGCGCCGCGGCGCTGGCGCCGAATCCGCCGTTCTCGACCAGCACGGAGACCGCGATGCGCGGCGCATCGGCCGGCGCGAATGCGATGAACCACGCGTGGTCGCGCAAGCGCTCGGCCACCGTCTTCGCGTTGTACCGGGCGCCTTGTGCCACCGAGAACACCTGCGCGGTGCCAGTCTTGCCGGCGATACTGTAGGGCGCGTTCTTGCCGATCGCAGCGGCGGTGCCATACGTGGTTGCGCCGACCATGCCGCGCAACATCAAGGCCCAATCCTCATCGCTGATACCCGTGGCGCCGCGTTCCGCGACGGGTGCATTGCGAACGATCGTGCCGTTGGCACCCCGCACGCCCATGACGACGCGCGGCTTGAAACTCTTGCCGCGTTCGGCCAGTTCCGCGGCCATGTGCGCAAGCTGCAAGGGAGTGACCAGCAGGAATCCCTGGCCAATCCCGAAATTGACTGTCTCGCCCGGAAACCAGATCTGGTCCTGTGGACGCTTGTAGGCCTTCTTCTTCCATGCGGGCGTCGGCAGCAATCCGGGCTTCTCGCCGCTGATGTCGATGCCGGTCAGCGAGCCGATGCCGAACTGCGCGGCCACCGCAGCGATGCGATCGACGCCGAGCTGCGCCGCCAGATTGTAGTAATACACGTCGCAAGAGCGCGCGAGCGCCTCGACGAGATTGACCGCGCCGTGGCGGCCGGACTTGCCTTCGCGATACAGGTGCGAGCTGCCCGGCAGATGGAAGACGCCGTTGCAGAATTCGCGCTTGTCCGGATCGACGACTTTGTAGGTGAGCCCGGCCAGCGTCATGATCGGCTTGAACGTCGAGCCCGACGGATAGGTGCCGCGCAACGCGCGATTGAGCAGCGGTTTGTCCTCGTTGTTGGTGAGCAGTGAGTACTCACTGCGCGTCAGCCCGCGACTGAACAGGCTCGGATCAAACCCGGGGTGGCTGACCAGCGCGATCACATCGCCGTTGGACGGATCGAGCGCGACGACCGCGCCGCGCTGCTCGCCGAGCGCTGCTTCCGCGGCCTGTTGCGTCGGCAGGTCGAGCGCAAGCACGAGATCGCGGCCCGCGATCGGCGCTTGCGCGCGCAAGTCAGGCTGGTACGCGCCCTGGAATTTCACCGAGCGTCCCTGCGCGTTGACGAGAATCTGCTGGTAGCCGTTCAGGCCATGCAGCTGTGTCTCGTATGCGCTTTCGACCCCGAGCTTGCCGATCAGCGTGGTGCCGGCGTAACCGGGCTTTTCGATGCGATCGAGATCATCCTCGCTGACCGATGCGACGTAGCCCAGCGCGTGAACCCCGAGGTCACCGTACGGATAATGCCGCGTCTGTCGCGCGCGCAATTCGACGCCTTCGAACTCGAAGCGGTGCACTGCAAAGCGACCGATCTCCTCGTCGGTCAGCCGGAGCCTGATCGGTATGCTGTCGAACACGCGGCGCGAACGGATAATGCGCTTAAGCGGCTCGATGTCTTCCTTGTTGACGAGACCCAGCGCCGACAGCCGTTGCAGCGTGCCGGCGAGGTCAGGCGTCTGTTCGGCAATCAACTCGAGCTGGAACGCCGGTTCGTTGTCGACCAGCACGCGTCCGCGCCGGTCCAGTATCAGGCCGCGACTGGCGGGAATCGGATCCTGCCGCACGCGGTTGCCCTGCGAGAGCTCGAGGTAGTAGTCGTGGCGAACGACCTGGAGGTAGGCAAGTTTTGTGAACAGGGCGACGCACAGCATGCCAATGATCAGCAGCGCGGCGAACGTGCGGCTCGAGTAAATGCGTTGCTCGTTCCACTGGTCCTTGATGCGCACGGGTGCGTGCCTTCAGCGCGTCGAGTGAAAGCGGCCCAGCACGCCTACGATGAGCGGCCAGATCAGCGCGCCGGTGGCGACGTGTACCCACCGCAATGGGCTCGACAGCGAATGGCCGGTCCAGCCATCGATGACCCACAGCAGCGATTCGTACACCAGCAGCGCCAACGCCACGTACAGCGATTGCTCGAAGATCGGCTTGGCGCGCATCAACAGGTTCAAGCGCAGTGCGAGGTACGTCAGGAACGACAACACCAGCGCGTGCTCCCCGAGCACCGAGCCCTGGAAGACATCGAGCGCGAGCCCGCCGAGGAATCCCAGCGCCATGCCGGCCACGAACGGCGCCATCGTCGACCAGTACAACACGGCGAGCACGAGGAACGCCGGACGCATCGCCGATAGCACCACGGGCAGCGGCAGGATGTTCAGCACCAGCGCAATGAACGAGGTGATCAAAATGACGAGCAGGTTTTCGCGGCTGCTCATGGCGTCCTGGGTTTCGCGGGCGCCGCAGACGCCGCGGGATTTGCAGGCGTGGTGTTCCCAGCGGCCGCCACGGGTTCCGGCGGGGGTTCAGGCGGCGACACCGGGGCGGCCGGATTCGCCGGATCGAATTCGATCAGCATCACCTCGCGTGAGCGATCGATGCCGGCCTGCGGCGCAGCGCGCACTTGCGCGAGCAACTGGTTCGCCTCGCGGCGCACGCCGGTGATGTGGCCAACGGGATAGCCCGCGGGAAAAACGCCGCCCAGCCCGGAGCTCACCAGCTCATCGCCACTCTTCACGTCGGAGTTTGCCGCAAGGTACGTGAGCAGCAGTTCATCGGCGTTGCCGGAACCGATCGCGATCGTGCGCAAGCCCGTGCGCGTGATCTGCACCGGCAGCGCGTGCTCCGGATCGGTGATCAGGATCACCTCGGAACTCCACGGGCCGACGTGAGCGACCTGCCCGAGCACGCCCGTGCCATCGACGACGGGCTGGTTCACGTGCACGCCGTCACGCAATCCCTTGTTGATGATGAGCCGCTGGCGCAACGTGCCGGATTCGACGCCGATCACTTCCGCGACCAGCCATTTCTTCACGAGCGGCGGCAAGGTCTCGTGCAGTTCGCGCAGTTGCGCATTTTCCTGTTCGAGCGAGCGCTGGCGGAGCAACTGGACCTGTAACGCCTGGAGTTCGGTGTGCATCCGGAGGTTGTCGGCCTGCAGGCTGGTGCGCGTGGCGAGGCTGCCGGTCACCCAGTGCCACGCGGCGGCCGGCGAATTGACGGCGACCTGCACCGGATACGCGGCCGCCTGCAGCCCATAGCGCAATCGCGCGGACCAGCCGGCACGCTGGTCCAGGTACATCAGCAAGAGCGAGAGCAGGGCGTAGACGGTGAAACGCAGGCCCGGAGATGGACCGCGGCCGTAGATGGGCCGATTGACGTTGCTTGTGCCGAAGGCGGGCACGCGATCCGCTTACTCCAGTCCGAAGTGACCGGGGCCCAGTTCGTCCATGAGTTCAAGGATGCGGCCACCGCCGCGCGCCACGCACGTGAGCGGATCGTCGGCGATGACGACGGGCAGGCCGGTTTCTTCCATCAGCAACTTGTCGATGTCGCGCAGAAGCGCGCCGCCGCCCGTCAGCACGATGCCGCGCTCGGCGACATCGGCGCCGAGTTCCGGTGGCGTCTGCTCGAGCGCCTGCTTGACCGCGCTAACGATGCCC
>JBEPVS010000068.1:0-11851 GCA_041690875.1 Gammaproteobacteria bacterium | reverse complement strand
TCGCATGCCGATGTGTTGCTGCCATTTCACCGCCTGGAGCGCGACGCCGCGTTGCCCGGCAGCGGCCTGGGCCTGAGTCTCGTTGCTGCCGTCGTGCGGCTCCATCACGGCCGGCTGGAACTGCGCGAGCTGTCGCCGGGCCTCGCCGTGACCTGCACTTTTTCCGCCGTGGAACCCACTGCATGAAGACGACTTTGTTTAGCATCTGGATCTGTGTGCAACTGCCCGTCGCCATCGCCGCATCGATGGGCGCCCCGGCGAACGCGCCGTGGCAACTGCGCGATGATGAAGGACGGACACTCACGCTCGCAGCACCGCCGCAGCGCATTGTCAGCCTCTCGCCCGGCGCCACTGCGATGCTGTTCGCGGCCGGCGGCGGCGCGCGCGTTGTCGGCACGCCGGAGTTTTCCGAGGAACCCGCAGCGGCGCGCGACATTGCACGCATCGGCGACAGCCATGGCTTTGATCTCGAGAAAATCCTCGCGCTCCATCCGGATGTCGTCGTCGCGTGGACCGGCGCGTTCTCCGCGGCGCAGCTGCAGCAATTCGAACGCGCGGGCTTGTCCGTCTATCGCCACCGCGTCGCGCGGCTCGACGACCTGCCCGTGGCGCTGCGCCGGCTCGGTTCGCTGCTCGACACCGCGCCGGTGGCCAATGCAGCGGCGGATGCGCTGCAATCGCGCATCGCCGCGCTGCGCACGCAATACCAGCGCAAGCTCAAGCCGCGCGTGCTGCTGCAAATCTGGGATCATCCCGTGTACACGCTGGGCGGCGAGCAACTGATCTCGGATGCGATCGAAGCCTGCGGCTACCAGAACCTCTACGCCGAGCTGCGCGCGGCGGCGCCGGCGGTTTCGCTGGAGTCGGTCGCGGCGCGCGATCCCGATGTCATCGTGGCCGTGGCGTCCGACGGGCACAGCGCGCAGGACTGGCTCAACCAGTGGCGCGCATTGCCGAAGCTCAGCGCCGTGCGCCACGGACGCTTGCTCTCGTTCGTCGACGCGCGGCTGAGTCGTCTCGGGCCGGAAGCCGTGAGCGCGACCGAATCGCTTTGCGCGCAGCTCGCGGCAAACGAGCGCGCCGCGAAATAGCGCGCCGCTCAGCAGGCCGGTGCCGGGAATCCGGCGGCGCCGTTGCGTTTTTCGTAGTCTCTTGACGCCCGCCGCGGGCTGTCGCCATACTGGCTTGGTATGCACGAGTCTGCCCAGTCTGCCGCGATCCGCTGGTGGTGGCGCTGCTCCTGAAATGGAGTGGGCCCTGGGCTTGCCGATTCGATCAATCCCTTTAAGATTCCAGAACGAACACCAGACCCATCTCCGGACCACACCGGGATGGGTCTTTTTTTGGACGCAACTTGCTGAATGAAACCGCCTTTTGACATCGCAGGGGATCTCGATACGCCGGTTTCGGCGTACGCGAAACTGCGCCAGTTCCGCCCGCGCTTCCTGCTGGAAAGCGTCGAGGGCGGCGAGCGGCTGGGGCGCTATTCATTCATCGGATTTGGCGAGGCGCTGGAGGTTCGGCTCGATGCGCGCTCATTCACGATCGGCGCGCGCACGCTTCCCGTGCCGCGCAACGCCCAGGAATTGCTGTCGGGATTGCGCAGTGCGCTTAGCGAGGCGCCGCGCCCGCTACCAGAGCTTGGCACGGTACCGCTGGCCGGGGGACTCGTCGGCTACACCTCGTACGATGTCGTGCGCTATTTCGAGCGGCTTCCGGAACGCGCGGCTCAACTGCCGAACGCGCCACCGCTACTGCACTACGTCGCGCCGCACTCGATGCTGGTGTTCGATCACCTGACGCGCGCGATTGCATTGCTCCATGCGGGCAGCGAAGCCGACCGCGTCGCGCTGCGCCGCGAAGTGATCCGCGCGCTGCGCGGCCCGATGCCGGCGCCGCCGGCGCGGCGTGGTGGCCATGAGCCCCCGTCCGCGGCGTTGAGCAAAGAGGCCTATCTGGACGGCGTCCGGCGCGCGCAGGAATACATCGCCGCGGGCGATGTGTACCAGCTCGTGCTGTCGTCGCGTTTTTCGGGACGGCATGATCTCGATCCCTTCCAGGCTTATCGGGCGCTGCGGCTCGTGAATCCCTCGCCGTACATGTTCTATTGCGAGCTAGGCGATCTCACGGTCGTGGGCTCTTCGCCGGAGGCGCTGGTCAAGCTCAGCGCCGGCCGGGCCGAATTGCGTCCTATCGCGGGCACGCGTCCGCGCTCCGGCGAAGCCGATCTCGACGCCGCGCGCGCGGCAGAGCTGCTCGCAGACCCGAAGGAAAATGCCGAGCACGTCATGCTCGTCGATCTCGCGCGCAATGACCTCGGCCGCGTCGCCACCGCGGGCAGCGTTCACGTCGAGCCGTTCCGCGCGATCGAGCGCTACAGCCACGTGATGCACATCGTCAGTGGCGTGCACGGACAACTCGCCGCCGGCCGCGATGCCTTCGACCTGTTCGCCGCGGCCTTTCCGGCCGGCACTCTGGTCGGCGCGCCGAAGGTGCGCGCGATGGAGATCATCGAGGAGCTCGAGCCTGTTCGGCGAGGGCTCTACGGCGGCACGGTTGGGTACTTTGGGGCTCGAGGCGACATGGACCAGGCGATCACGATCCGCACGCTTGTGTTCCAAGGCGACGAATACAGCTACCAGGCCGGCGCCGGCATCGTCGCCGACAGCCAGCCCGAGGCGGAGCACGGTGAAATACTGCACAAGAGCGCGGCGGCCGTGCAGGCGCTGCAGCTCACGGAGAATGGTTTGTGAGCGTGCGCTTGCTGCTGATCGACAACTATGATTCCTTCACCTACAACCTGGTGCAGGCCTTCATGGTGCTGGGCGCGGAAGTGATCGTGCATCGGAACGACGCGCTGACGGTCGAGCAGGCGCGCACCCTTGCGCCGACGCACCTGTGCATTTCGCCGGGGCCGGGCACGCCGCAGCAGGCGGGTGTGTCGATCGAGATGATTCGCGCGTTCTCCGGAAAGATCCCGGTATTTGGCGTGTGCCTCGGGCACCAATCGATCACCGAGGCCTTCGGCGGCCGCGTATCGCGCGCACCGCGGCTGATGCATGGCAAGACATCGCCGATCGAACACGACGGGCGCGGCGTGTTTGCCGGCGTACCAAACCCAGTTGAAGTCGGGCGCTATCACTCACTGATTTCAGAAGCCGCCTCGCTCCCGAAGGAACTGATCGTCACGGCGCGCACGGCGGAGGGCGAGATCATGGGATTGCGCCACGCGCAGCTTGACGTCGAAGGCGTGCAGTTCCACCCCGAGAGCGTGCTGACGCCGCAGGGCCCGGCGATGATGAAGAATTTCCTGGCGATTCGTGGCGAACGGGGCAATCGGTGATGAGCGAGATTGCACTCAGCCCAACGCTCGATCGATTGCTCGACGGGCAAAACCTCACCGAGCGCGAGGCCAGTCAACTGCTCTCCGCGTTGACGCAGGCTGAACTTGCGCCGGCGATGGCCGCAGCCGTGCTCGCTGCATTGCGTGTCAAAGGAGTGACGGCGGCCGAGTTGCGCGGTTTTGCCGTAACGATGCGCTCGCTGGCGCGCAAGCCGGAATTGCCGGTGCCGCTTCGCGCAGTCGACATCGTCGGCACCGGCGGGGACAAGTCGGGGAGCCTGAATCTCTCGACCGGCGCTGCGTTGCTGACCGCGGCTTGCGGCGTCAGCGTGGTCAAGCATGGCAACCGTTCGATCTCGAGCCGCGCCGGGAGCGCTGACGTGCTGGCCGCGCTCGGGCTCGCGTTGCCACTGGACGAACGGCGCGCAGCGCAATGTTTCGCCGACACCGGATTTACGTTCCTGTTCGCGCCGCACTACCATCCCGCGATGAAATCGCTGGCGGCCGTGCGCTCGACCCTCGGCGTGCGCACCGTGTTCAATATCCTGGGGCCGTTGACGAATCCGGCTGAACCGCCGTTCCACGTGATCGGCGCCTACGATCTGCCCACCGCGGAGCTTATGGCGCACGCGCTCGCCGGCATGAACCTTGAGCGCGCGTTGGTCGTGCACGGTGCCGCGGGCTGGGATGAACCCACGCCGGTCGGTCCGTTCGAATTGTTCGACGTGCGCGCCGGCGCAGTGCGGCGCGAGCAGCGCGATCCGGCCGATTACGGACTGGCGCCGTGCACCGTTGAAGATCTGGCCGGCGGCGACGCGCAGCAGAACGCCAACACGCTGCGGCGCGTGCTGTCCGGCGAGCAACAGGGCGCGGCGCGCGATGCGTTGCTGCTCGGCGCCGCGCTTGCGCTCGAAGTGACCGGCACCGAGGCGGCCCCGCGGCTGGCCATCGCGCGCGCGGCGCAGGCGATCGATTCCGGCGCGGCCGCCGCGCTGCTGGCGCGGCTTGGGGGCGCCTCGGCTGGTGTCACGAGCGGCGTTGCATCAACGGAGGTGTCGCGTGGCTGACAAGAACGGTGGCGCCGATTTCCTCGCTGTCATGGCCGCGAGCAGCCGGGTACGCGTCGAAACGGCGCGTGCGAGCCTGGCCGAGGCCGAGATGCGCGCGCGTGCCGCGGATTCACCCGTCCCGCCGGCGCTGCAGCTGTCCGCGCGACGGTTCGACGTGATCGCGGAGGTGAAATTCCGCTCGCCGGCCGGCGGCAAGTGGCGCGGCGGGAACGATGACAGCGTCGTGTCGCGCGTCGCCGGTTATGCCGACGCCGGCGCGGCCGCTGTGTCGGTGCTGACCGAGCCGAGTCGCTTCGATGGGTCGATGGCGCACTTGACGAGCGCCGTGCGCGCTCTGGCCGGCAACATTCCGGCGATGCGCAAGGATTTTCTCGTCGACTCCTACCAGGTGTGCGAGGCGCGTCTGGCCGGCGCGGGCGGCGTGCTGCTGATCGTGCGAATGCTCGATGAAGCGGAGATCCGCGCGATGATCGAATGCGCGGCGCGGCTCAAGCTATTCGTGCTGCTAGAAGCATTCGACGAAGCGGACATCGCCCGCGCGACCGAACTGGTGCGGCACTACGCGAGCGTCGCGTCGCTGTTGGTGGGCGTAAATTGCCGCGATCTCGTGAGTCTCGAAGTCGTGCCGGGCCGGCTCGAGGAACTCGTGCGCGCGCTACCGGACACCGTGCCGCGCGTCGCGGAAAGCGGCGTCACCACGGCCGCCGACGCCGGGCGCATCGCGATCGCCGGCTACGATGTTGCGCTGGTCGGCGGCGCGTTGATGGCGTCGCTTGAGCCGCACCAGCTGGTGCGCGCAATGGTTTCTGCCGGTCGTACGGAGCGGGCGCGACGATCATGACCACGAGCGCAGTAAGCAGCGTGTGCTCAGTGATTCCTTCGATCGGGAACGCCATGAACCCATCCATGGGGGCTCCGGCCGCGCCGTCCATGGTGCGGACGGTCCCGATCAAAGGAATCACTGAGCACACGCTGCTCGCTACGGTCGGTAGTGCCCACGGGCGGCGCGCGCGGTCCGTATGAGCGGGTGGATCAAGGTATGTGGGATCACCACGGCAGAAGCAGTGACCGCTGCGGCGGAGGCCGGAGCCGACGCGATAGGTTTTGTGTTTGCGCCGTCGCCGCGGCGGGTCAAGTTCGCGCGCGCGGCGGAGCTGGCATTGCCGGTGCGGCAGCGGCTGACCTGCGTCGCGGTGATGCAGCATCCGGCGCAATCAGAAGTGGATGAGGTCGTGCGCGAATTCCATCCGCATATGCTGCAGACCGATCTCGCGGACTTCGCGGCGTTGCACCTGCAGCAGCGCGTATCGCGACTGCCGGTGCTGCGCGCGGCGCCATCGGACACGGCCGCGCACGCTTCGAGTGCACTGACCGAATATCCGCCGCGCTTGCTGTACGAGGGCGCGCGCAGCGGTAGCGGTGAAGTCAGCGACTGGCGGCAGGCGGCCGAGATCGCGCGGCATACGCGACTGGTGCTGGCCGGCGGATTGCACGCGGGCAATGTCGGGGAGGCGATCCGCGTCGTGCGTCCGTTCGGCGTCGATGCCTCGAGCGGCCTCGAGTCGCGGCCGGGCGTGAAGGACACGGGAAAGATCACGGCATTCGTGCGCGCGGCGCGCGCCGCATTCAGCGAGATCGAAGCATGAGCGATCATCAACCCGATGGCGCGACGCGCGCGCGCCTCCTGGCGCAATTGCGCGAGGGCGCATTTCCGGATGCGCAAGGCCGCTACGGGCCATTCGGCGGGCGCTATGTGCCCGAGACGCTGATTCCCGCGCACGAGCGCCTCGAGCAGGGCGTGAAGCGTTGGTTGCGCGACGCGGATTTCCAGCGTGAATACCAGCAGCAGCTGAAGACCTGGGTGGGACGCCCGACTGCGCTCAGCCATGCGCCACGCCTGGCACAGCGCTGGGGCGCCGACGTCTGGCTCAAGCGCGAGGATCTCGCACACACCGGCGCGCACAAGATCAACAACGCACTCGGGCAAGCGCTGCTGGCGCGGCGCCTGGGCGCGAAGCGCATCGTCGCGGAAACCGGCGCGGGGCAGCACGGAGTGGCGAGCGCCGCGGCCTGCGCGCGCCTCGGCTTGCCGTGCACGGTGTACATGGGCGCCGTCGACATGGAACGGCAGGCGCCGAATGTCGGGCGCATGCGCCTGCTCGGTGCAACGGTGGTGAGCGTCACGAGCGGCGACCAGACACTGCGCGCCGCGATCGACGAGGCGATGCGCGATTGGGTGGCTGATCCGGAAAACACCTATTACCTGCTGGGTTCCGCCGTCGGCGCGCATCCCTATCCTTTGTTGGTGCGTGAACTGCAAAGCATCATCGGACGCGAGGCGCGCGCACAGATCCAGGAGCAGGCCGGTGGATTGCCCGACCTGGTCATCGCCTGCGTGGGTGGTGGCTCGAATGCCATCGGATTGTTTCATCCGTTCGTCGGCGATCGCGGCGTCGGCATGGTCGGCGTGGAAGCCGGTGGACGTGGCGCAGGGCTCGGCAATAACGCCGCGCCGCTCAGTTACGGCCGGCCCGGCGTGCTGCACGGCAGCTACTCGATGCTGATGCAGGATGACGACGGGCAGATCCAGGAGACGCATTCCGTGTCGGCGGGACTCGATTATCCCGGCGTCGGGCCGGAGCATGCGTTGCTGCAGGCGAGCGGACGCGTCACGTACGAAGCGGCGGGCGATGACGAATCGCTGGACGCTGTGCGCGAGTGTTGCGAGTGCGAGGGCATCTTGCCCGCGATCGAGAGCGCGCATGCGCTGGCCGGCGCGCGTCGCTGGGCGCAGCGCAATCCCGGCAAGCGCATCCTGATCGGGCTGTCGGGGCGCGGGGACAAGGACATGCTCACGCTGACGAACACCTTGCTGGCCCAGGGCGCGAATTGATGCTGCCGCGCGAGCGCATTGTCGAGGCGATCCGCAGCGGCGCAAGCGGTGGTGAGCCGGCGCTGGTCGCGTTCCTGACCGCAGGTTTTCCGCACCGCTCGAAATTTCGCGAGCATCTTGCTGCGGTCGCGGAGGGTGCAGACGTCGTCGAGATCGGCGTGCCCTTCACGGATCCGATGGCGGACGGCATGACGATCCAGCGCTCGAGCCAGGAAGCGTTGCGCCAGGGCGTGACGCTGCAGTGGATCCTCGATGAACTGACGGCGATGGTGCGCGTGCGCGCACCGCTCCTGCTGATGAGCTATCTGAATCCGCTGCTGAACTACGGCTATGAGCGGCTCGCGCGAGCGAGCGTCGCGGCTGGCGTGTGCGGCTTCATCATCCCGGACCTGCCGCTCGATGAAAGCGCAACGCTGCAAGCCGCGCTCGATGCGCCGGGACTCGCTCTGGTGCAGATGGTGACGCCAGTGACGCCACCGGAGCGGCTGGCGCGCCTGTGCGCAGCGAGCCAGGGATTCGTCTACGCGGTGACGATGACCGGCACCACCGGCCACAACGTCGCCACGCCCGCCGGCGTGCTCGAATACCTCGCACGCGTGCGCGTCGCGGCGAAGGTGCCGGTGTGCGCGGGTTTTGGCATCAGGTCGCGGGAACAGGTTTTACGCCTGCGCGGAGCCGTTGATGGCGTGGTAGTGGGTTCCGCATTGGTCGAGGTTCTCGAGCGCGGTGAAGCGCCGCAGCAATGGCTCAGCTCGCTCCGGCACGGCGCGGGGTGAACGCGCCGAGAGCACCCGTCGACGCGGCGAGCGCGGATCCATTGACCATCGCAAATTCCCGCAGCGGACCACCGCGCGTGGCGCTGGTGCTCGCGCTGCTCGCGACACTCGGGCCATACACGGTCGACGCATTCTTCCCGTCGATGCGCGCCATGTCGGTCGAGTTCGGCATCAGCTATTTCCAGGTGCAACAGACTCTGACCGTCTACCTGGTGCCCTACGCCTGCATGTCGCTGCTCCATGGCTCGCTCGCCGATGCCGTCGGACGGCGCCGCGTCATGCTCACCGGCTTGCTGTTCTACGCCTTCGCGGCGGCCGGATGCGCGCTGGCGCCGGGATTCGGCGCGCTGCTGTTCTTCCGCGCGATGCAGGGCATGGTCGGCGGCGTCGGCGTGATCATCAGCCGAGCGGTCGTGCGCGATTGCTACAGCGGCGCACAGGCGCAGCGTGTCATGAGCGCGATCACGATCATGTTCAGCGTGGGTCCGGCGCTGGCGCCGGTCATCGGCGGCTGGGTGCATGTCTGGCTCGGCTGGCGCGCGGTGTTCGCCAGCATGGCGCTGTATGGACTGGTGCTCGCGCTGATGGTGCTGCGCAAACTCCCGGAAACGCTGCCGGTCGAGCAACGAGCACCGCTGCAGTTCGGTGCGCTGATGCGCAACATGATCGGCGTCATGCGGCATCGGGAATTCCAGTTATTGACCTCGGCAAGCGGGCTCTGCTTCGTGGCGATGCAGATCTACATCGGATCCGCGCCCGCGATCGTCCTCGACCACTGGCGCGGAACAGAGACCGATTTCGCGATGCTGACGCTGCCGATCGTCATCGGCTACGCCTCGGGTGCGGTGGCATCCGGTCGGCTGGCCGGGCGTGTTCAGCCCTCGCGCCAGGCCAACATCGGCTACACGCTGGTGCTGCTGACCACCGGCGCGATGCTGGCGTTGGTGGCAGCGGTGCGCGACCCACCGGTGCTGTTGCAGCAGGCCCTGCTCACCGTCACCGCTTTCGGACTGCAGCTGCTGTTTCCGATCATCACGCTGCGAATACTCGATTTGTTCAGCCACGCGCGTGGCGCCGCGACGGCAGCGAACACCTTCGTGCTGTTGTTGATGGCCGCGGTGATGATGGGTGCGCTGGCGCCGTGGCTCTCGGTATCGATGCAACGACTGGCCATCACCGCCTTCGTCTGCAACAGCGCCGGCTGGTGCATCTGGCGCTACGCGCGCTACCACCAGAAGCGCTTCGTCGCCGTTGGGTAGGACCGCGGCCACGGGTTGAGTCGCGCGCGTCGCGCGCGTAGGGTGCATCCATGCAGCTGCTCACCGTTGCGCCCCGGTTCTGCGGTCCACCCGGCTCCGCCAACGGCGGCTACGTCTCGGGTCTCTTTGCACAGCACGCATCAGTCACCGTGCGTGTTCGGCTGCATTCGCCGCCGCCGCTCGGCGCGCCGCTCGAAGTCGCGCATCGCGATGGCGGGCGGCTCGAATTGCTGCACGACTCGCGCGTCGTGGCGAGCGCGGAACCCGCCCCGCTTGATCTGGCCGTGCCACCGCCGCCGGAATACCTGGCGGCGCTCGAGGCTTCGCGTCGTTACGTCGGATTCAACGAGCATGCATTCCCGAACTGCTTCGTCTGCGGTCCGCAGCGCACACGCGGCGACGGGCTGCGCATTTTCGCCGGACCACTGGCCGCGGATGCGCGCGCGGCGGGTGCGGCGGGCGTGCAAATGGTGGCTGCGCCGTGGGTGCCCGACGTGGCGCTCGGGCTCGACGATCACAAGGTCAGGCCGGAGTTCATGTGGGCGGCGCTCGATTGCCCTGGTTATTTCGCGGCACGATCCGATCATGTGCCGATGCTGCTCGGGGAATTCACCGCGCATGTCGATCGACGCGTACACGTGGACGAGCCCTGCGTGATCGTCGGCTGGCGCGTGAGCGCGGCGGGTCGCAAATACGAAGTGGGTACCGCGCTGTTCGACGAGGACGGCGAACTGTGTGCGAAGGCGCGCGCGGTCTGGATCGAACCGAGGCCAGCGCCAGGCCGGCCCGCCGCTTAGTGCTTAGTGCGCGACCGGTGCGCCGTCCTTCCGGTAAACGACGCCGCCTTTCATGACGAACTGCACTCGTCCGAATTGAGTCGTGTCGCGGCGCGGATCGGCAGCGGTTGCGATGATGTCGGCGTCACGTCCGGGCTGGATCGAGCCGATGCTATCGCCGGCGCCGATCAGGTCCGCTGCATTGCGCGTCGCTGCGGCGAACGCATCGTCGGCCGTCATGCCGTTGGCGATCAACAGCCTGAATTCCATCGAATGATCGCCCTCGCCGATATCCGACCCGAACGCGATCTTGACGCCTGAACGAACCGCGAGCGCGAGGTTGCGTTTCGGCAGCAGGTCGTTGGCGATCTCTTTTTCAGGTGTGCCCGGGGCGAGCAGCTCGGGATGGTGCGTGGCGACGTCGTAGAACACGTCGTAGACGGTGAGCGTGGGCACGAGATAAGTACCATGCTCCTTCATCAGCGCGAAAGTCTGGGCTGTCGCGAAGGAACCGTGCTCGACCGAGTCAACGCCGGCTCGCACCGCATTCTCGATCGCGCCCGCCGGATAGATATGCGCCGCCACCTTCATGCCGAGACCGTGCGCGGTCTCGACGACGACGCGCATTTCCTCGTTCGTCATCAGCTGCAGGTGCGGATCGTCACCGGTCGAAGCAATGCCGCCCGAGGGCAGCATCTTGATCAGGTCCGCGCCGCGGCGCTTGTGCTCGCGCACGCGCAATCGTGCTTCATCGGGCGTGTTGACGACGCCGTTGTCCCAGCTGTAGTTGTTGAGCGCGCGATCGAGGCCGGCGCGCGGGTCAGCATGGCCGCCCGTGGGGCCAAGCGGTTCAAGCGACACCCACATGCGCGGCCCCGGCACCTTGCCGTCGTTGATCGCGTTGCGCAGCGCGACCGTGTCGTCGCCGCCGCCCACGTCGCGCACGCTGGTGAATCCCTGTTGCAGCAGCGCCGCGGCGAACACGACGCCGTCGAAGGCGCGGTCGAGATCGGAGTGCGTGAGCCAGTCTTCGGTCGCGTTCGTGTGGCTCGGGAGCTTGGCGGCGATGTGTACGTGGCAATCAATGAATCCGGGCATCACCGTTGCATTGGACAGATCGATGACCTCGGCGCCGGAACGCGTGATGAAGCCGGTTTCGACCGAGGCGATGCGCCCGTCGTGCACGACGATCGACATCTTCTGGCGCGCTTCATTGGATACGCCGTCGATCAGCGTGCCGGCGTGGATAACCGTATCGTGCGCGCTTGCGGCAGCCGCCGCGGCCAGCCACACGATGCCCCACAGTGCCGATCTTGTTTTCATGTTGGCCATGTCCGATCACTCCTGAAAAGCAGCGCCGCCAGCCCCGCGAAACCGCTGACGCCGAGTGCGGCACCCAACCATTGCGGCGCCAGCCCTAAACCCGCCCACAAAATACCGCCGATAAGCAGCGTCGCCGCGATGGCGCACAGCTCGCGTCGCCGCGCGCGCAGCGCAGCACGCCGCGATCGCGGCGCCGGGGCGGCGGTAGTCGCTGATGTGGCTGTGGCTGTCGTAACGGGCGATATGGGCACATCGCCTTGCTGCGCTCGCTCGATCATCGCGCGTGCCAGCGTCGGCCAGGTGCGCAACACCTCGAGCACGTCGGGCAGTCCCCGGCGCATCTCGCGCCACAGCGTGCGCGGGCTCATGCGATCGCGCTTCCAGGCGCGCAACACCGGCGCAGCCGTCTTC
>JBEPVS010000067.1:0-11961 GCA_041690875.1 Gammaproteobacteria bacterium | reverse complement strand
GTCACTGTGCGCGGCTGCGTGGGCTGCCAGCACGACACGCTGCAGCTCGATGCGAAGACGCGCTGCATCATCGGAGGACAGGCCGTCAGCCTGCGCGACCTGGCTGCGTACGCGCAGCGCAACGTCGGCCGTTCGCTGACCATCACTTACCGGTTGCGCGACCAGGTCGTCAGCCGCATTGCCGTACTCGGGAAATAGCAGCGCCAGGCGCTGAAGGATCACACCATGCGATTCCTCAAGTCGCGATTTTTCGCGGTCATTTCTGGAACCCTGCTGGCGCTGGCCGCAGGAACGGCGGCGATGGCCGACGACACGGAAATCTTCTTCAACCAGAACACGGGCAGCATTCCCGCGAACATCCTGTTCATCCTCGACACGTCGGGCAGCATGAACGACCTGGTCACGTCGCAGCTCGAGTACGACGGGTCGCTGACCTACAACGCGGACAAGTGCGGAACCGCGTTCGACAGCAATTACTACTACTACAGCACCAAGAACATTCCGAAATGCGGCTCGGCGCAGAAGATCGCCATCACGCAGTTCACATGCGCGAACTTCGCGACCGCGATCCTCAACACCGGCTATGCGACCGATGCCTTCACGCAGTGGGGTTCGACCAACAACAGCAAGAGCACCGGCAAGGGCACGGCTGGCAATCCGACGGTCACCACCTCGACGACGACCTACGGGTGGCAGACAACCCTTTCCTCCGCGAACACGACCGGCTTCGTCGAGTGCAAGGCGGATGCAGGCGTGGACGGCGATGGCGTGAATAAAGTGAACGTCTATGCGTCCAAGGATACTTTTACGCTGCAGACCGTGACAACCACGCCCCCGGGCAGCACCGTGGTGATTTCCGACACCACGACTTGCGCCGGGTGCACCACAGGCGTGTGGAGCAACCTGGGCGCCAAGAACTACTTCGCCTCGGCCAGCGGCGGCACATACACAATTTACACGGCCAACTACCTCAACTATCTGAACGATTCGAGCCAGATATCGACGAAGTCGAAGATGTCCATCATGCATTCGGCCGCAGCATCGCTCATGAACAGCATGACCGGCGTGAACGTCGGCTTGATGCGGTATGACTTCAAGGGTCACGGCGGCATGGTGTTGGCGCCGATTGCGCCGATCGACACAGGCACGAACCGCAAGGACCGCGTCGACCTGGTCAACAGCTGGGCGCCGGATGGCATCACGCCGCTGTCGGAGACCTACTTCGAGTCGTACTTGTACTTCTCGGGGCAAAACGTCAACTACGGCAACAAATCGGTTTCGACGACCTGCACGAACTGGGACCCGGTCGACGGCCAGTGCAACGCCGACACCTCATTTGCCGCGCCCAGCGTCGCCGGTTCACGGGCCGGCGGCGTTGCGGGCGCCGCGAACTACGACAGCCCGGCAGATTTTTCCTGCCGCAAGAACTTCATCGTTTACCTCACCGACGGTCTGCCGAACGAGAACAGCAATTCCGACGCGGCCATCAAGGCCCTCGGCGTGAAGTGCGACCCGACGACGTTCCCCGGCGCCAATGGCGGCAAGTGCCTCGCGGGCCTCGCGGGTTATCTCTACAACAATGACATGCGGCCCGACATCACCAAGGTGCAGAACGTCACCAGCTACTTCATCGGCTTCGGTTCCGACTTCTCCAGCGGCGGTGCGCCGACCGCGGCGTTCACCTACCTGAACAATGCCGCCACCGCGGGCGGTGGCCAGGCCCTCACCGCCACGAACCTGACCGAACTCACGGACGCGTTCAACACCATCCTGGCGCAGGTCATCAAGACCAACACGACGTTCTCGGCACCCGCCGTGGCCGTCAACGCCTTCAATCGCACGCAGACCTTGAACGACCTGTACGTGTCGGTGTTCAGCCCGAACGTCGATTACCACTGGCCGGGTAACGTCAAGAAGTACAAGGTCGCCAACAACCTGGTCGTGGATTCGCTCGGCGTCCCCGCGGTCGACCCGAGTACCGGCTTCTTCTTCGATACCGCGCGCAGCTACTGGAGCAGCGTGCCCGACGGCGCGGATGTGACCCTCGGCGGCGCGGCCAGCAAGTTGCCGGATGCCGGCGTTCGCACGGTGCTCACCTATACGGGTACGACTTATCCCGCCCCGCTGGTGACGTTCAATGACACCAACGTAACGGCTCTCGACCTCAACATTGTTCCGGGCGATCCGGCGGTCGATGATGTGATCGACTGGTCAAAGGGCCTCGACGTGCAGGATGCCGTGCCGCCGGCCGGCACGACCGACTCGCGCCACGAGATGGGCGATCCGATCCACACGCAGCCGATTGCGATGATCTATGGCAAGAAGGGTGACGGCACCAATGACACGGTCATCTACGTGACGACCAATGACGGCTATTTCCATGCCTTTGACGCAAGCGTCACTCCGGCGGGTGCGGATACGGCTACCAGCGGCCAGGAATTGTGGTCGTACATCCCGAAGGAAATGCTGCCGCACTTGAAGGATCTGTACGCAAACAACGCCGCGACGACCAAGCATTACGGGCTCGATGGCCCGATCGCGGTGCTGAAATACGACGTCAACGGCGACGGCACGATCAGCGGCAACGATCGCGTGATCCTGTTCTTCGGCACGGGCCGCAATTCCGATACCGCGGCCTACTACGCGCTTGAAGTGACCGACAAGAACAATCCGAAGCTGCTCTGGAAAATCGACGCCTCGACGCTGGCGGGAATCGGCCAGGCCTGGTCCACGCCGGTGATCACGCGCGTCAACATCTCGGGCGCGACGCAGAATTCCCAGCGCCTCGTGCTGGTCATGGGCGGCGGCTATGACGCCCAGCAAGACAACAGTACCTGGTACGCGACCGACAACGTCGGCAACCACCTGTACATGGTCGACGCACTCACCGGCACGCTGCTGTGGAACGCCGGCAAGACCGGAGCCACGTTCAACCATGCGCGCATGACCCACGCCATTCCGAGTCCCGTGGCGGTGCTCGACCTCGACGGCGACGGCTACGCCGACCGCATGTATGTCGGCGACATGGCTGCGCAGCTCTGGCGCTTCGACATCACGAACGGCAGCACAGCCGCGGGGCTGGTGGCCGGCGGCGTGATCGCCTCGCTCGGCACCAAGGACGAAGCAGTGCATGCCACCGCCGATGTGCGCCGCTTCTACAGCGCGCCCGACGTGGCCGCCGAAGACAAACCGTTGATCCAGCCTTTCCTCAGCATTGCGCTGGGCTCGGGCTATCGCGGCCATCCGCTCGACAGCAACGTGCACGACCGCTTCTACGAAATCCGTGACTACAACGGCTTTACGCCGATGTCGCAGGCCACGTTCAACGGCCTGGCGCTCACGCGCGACGCGCTGAGCAGCGGCGGAGCGGCCGTGAAACTCATCGATATCACCGCGACGCCGAACCCGACGCTGGCGCCCGACATCCTCGGCTGGCAGCTCGATTTGAACACGCACCCGGACTGGACGGCTGGCGAGAAGTCGCTGACACCGTCGCGCACATTCAGTGACCAGGTGATCTTCACCACGTACACACCGAACACGTTGCCCTCGGCCGATCCGTGCAGCGGCATCGGTACCGGCACGAATCGCGTGTACGCGATCAACGTGTTCAGCGGTTCTCCGACCCTCGATCGCAACAACGACGGCACGCTCACTGCCGACGAACGCAGCCAGGATCTGCGGCAGGGCGGCATCGCGCCGGAAACGGCGTTCCTGTTCCCGGCGCCGGACCCGAATGGTGGCGGCGGCGGCAATGGCAACGGCAACCCGAACGGTTCGGTCGCCTGTCTGTCCGGTGTCGAGGTGCTAAGCGTCTGCACCAACTTCAACCAGCGTCGCAAGACGTACTGGCGTGAAGGCATGGCCAACTAGTCTGCCTAAGGTCACCACCATGATGCACACACGCAAATATATGAAACCGCACAGCGCGCAGGGCTTCTCGCTCATCGAGCTGATGATCGTGGTCGCGGTCGTATCGATCCTCGCGACGCTCGCTACGGCCAACTACCGGAGCTACATGCTGCGGACCAACCGCAACGAGGGACGCATCGCGTTGATGCAGATTCAGTCGGCGCAGGAAAAGTACTATCTGCAGAACAACTCGTACGCCACGACCATGGCTGTGGTCGTCGCCCCGGCGACTGCTGGTGGGCTGGGTGTCACGAGCCTGACCGCGGGCGGAGTGACGCTCAATGGCTACTACACGATCAGCTTACCGGTGGCGACGGCCAATACGTATACGGCGCAGGCCGTTGCGACCGGCCCGCAGGCCAACGATAATCCCGTTCTTTGCCGCACGTTCTCGATCGACCAAAATGGCGCACGACTGCCGGTCGATTCCTCCGGCTGCTGGAAATAAAACCCGCGCACAGTAAAACGCCCGCGGCGGAACCCTGATTAGGGCCCGCCGCGGGCGTCTTGCTGTCAGCTTCGGCTATCGCTTAAGGGCTGGATCGCAGTTCAATAAACGCGAAACGGGCGGAAGCCCGATTCGGTCGCGAAACGCAGCACGTTCAGGCGCCGGCGTTGCTGCCGGGCCTGGACCAGGCTACGCACCGTTCCGGTGTTCGCCGTGCTCGCATCGAGCGCCGGCACCGACACTGTCTTGTCCCCTGCGATGCTGCCTGCGGCCGCGGGTTTGAAGTTCAGTTCGTCCATGCTAGTGCTCCTTACAGTACAGATTACGTAGGCAACCAATATTGTTTGCTCTACGAACGATATGATATCCGATAATGTATGCACTGCAAGAGACGGCCGCGTTACAAGCTGATGAATTGTTCGCGATGTGAACCATTTCACAGTCGAACCAGCAACCTGGAGCAGGGTCGCGCCGGGCCCCGGGGGCCGCGTTATGTCAGGAAGGCGCGGATCGCGGCGTCGAAGCGCGGAATGTCGACCAGGAATGCGTCGTGGCCTTCAAGCGAAGGCATGCGCGTGAATTGCGTCGGTACGCCCGACAGCTCGAAAGCCTCGGCCAGTGCGGCCTGTTCGTGGATCGGATACAGCAGGTCGCTCTCGACGCCTATCACGAGTACGCGCTCGGCGCGGGTCGCTTCGAGCGCGGCGCGGTAGGAGCCGCCGTGTTCGGCGAGGTCGAAGCGGTCCATCGCGCGCGACAGGTACAAATAGCAATTCGGGTCATATACGCGCACGAAGCGCTCGGCCTGCGCCTCCAGATAACCCTCGACCGCGAAGCGCGGTGCGAACGGACTCGCGCGCAGTGCGTTTCCAGCCAGCGGTTCGCGCCCGAATCGCTGCCGCCATTCGGTGGCCGAGCGATAAGTGATCGTGCCGAGCTTGCGCGCCAGGCGCATGCCGTTGCGCGGTGGATGCTCCGGCGCGTAATTGCCGCCCTGCCAATCCGGATCGCGCAATATCGCCTCCCGCTGCACCGAACGCAGCGCGATCGCAAAGGGCGAAGCACCGCCCGAGCCGGAGATGCTGAGCAGGCGGCGTGTCCCTTCGGGAAACAGCGCGGCGAAGGCCGCGACCACCGAGCCGCCGAGCGAAGCGCCCATGACGACATCAAGCCGCTGGATTCCGAGCGCACGTGCGGCTTCGAAACCGCAGCGGGCAATGTCCTCCACAGAGACTTCGGGAAAATCGAGGCGGTAGCGTTCGCCCGTGGCCGGATCGATGCTCGTCGGGCCGCTGGATCCGAAGCAGCTGCCGATTGAATTCACGCACAGCACAAAGTAGCGGCGGGTGTCGAGCGCGAGCGCGGGGCCGATCATGCGCTGCCACCAGCCCGGTGAGGGATTCGCCGTCGTAGCCGCCGCATGCGCCGACGGAGACAACCCGGTGAACAGCAGAATCGCGTTATCGCGCGCCGCGTTCAGCTTGCCCCAGCTCTCATAGGCAATGCGCCCGCCGTGCAGCACGCCACCGCGATACATCGTAAATGGATCGGGCAATGCGACGCTGTCGGGCGCTCCATCGCCCGCGTTCGCGTTCGCGTTCGCATTCGCGGCCGCGGGCTGCGTGCGGGATGCGTCCACCACGCGAGACTCAGCTTTCCGGATCGGACCCATCCGGAATTCCTTCGAACAGCGCGGTCGACATGTAGCGTTCGCCGGTGTCCGGCAGCATTGCGAGCACGGCCGCGCCTTCGCCGGCTTCCTTCGCCACTTTCAGCGCAGCGGCGAATGTTGCGCCGCTCGAGATGCCGACGAAGATGCCTTCCTTGCTGGCGAGCGCGCGTGCGTTTTCGATCGCCTCTGCGTCGGTTACCGTGACGATGCGATCGGCGACGTTGCGGTTCAGCACGCCGGGCACGAAGTCAGGCGTCCAGCCCTGGATCTTGTGAGGAGCGAATGGCTTGCCCGACAGCAGTGCCGCGCCTTCAGGTTCAGCAACGATGATGCGAACGTCCGGACGCGCGAGGCGAATCACTTCGCCGGCGCCGGTCAGCGTGCCGCCGGTGCCCCAGCCGGTTACGAAGAAATCGAGCCGCTTGCCGACGAAGTCAGCGACGATCTCGGGACCGGTCGTGCTGCGGTGATAAGCCGGGTTTGCCGGGTTTTCGAACTGGCGCGCGAGGAACCAGCCGTTTTTCTCGGCGAGCTCGGCGGCCTTGCGCACCATGCCAGTGCCGCGCTCGGCCGCCGGCGTCAGGATCACTTTCGCGCCGAGCATGCGCATTATCTTGCGGCGCTCGATCGAAAACGATTCGGCCATGACACCGACAAACGGGTAACCCTTCGCCGCGCACACCATCGCGAGCGCGATGCCAGTGTTGCCGGACGTGGCTTCGACGACGGTCTGGCCGGGCTTCAATTCGCCGCGACGTTCGGCGTCTTCGATGATGCCGATGGCGAGGCGGTCTTTCACCGAGGATAGCGGGTTGAAGAATTCACACTTCACGTACATCGTGACGCCCGACGGCGCGAGCCGTTGGATGCGCACGACCGGAGTGCGGCCGATGGTGCCGAGGATATTGTCGTAGATCATGCGTCACTCTAATCCTGCTGGTGGCGGCCAAGCGATAAAGAAAAAGCCATTGGCTGATAACGCGTTGTTATAATCAGATCCGCGCGGTACCACCGGGCTATAAAGTCGATGAATTTTCACCAGCTTCAATATGCCGTGGCGATCGCGCGGCACGGCCTGTCGGTCACGCAGGCTGCCTCGGCGCTCGGTACATCGCAGCCCGCGATCAGCCGCGCGCTGAAAGCGCTCGAGCGAGAGCTCGGCTTCGACCTGTTCGTGCGCGAAGGCCGCGCCTTTTCGCGCATTACGCCGCAGGGTGCGCGCGTTCTTGAGTACGCGACGCGTGCGTTGGCTGAGATCGACAGCCTCAAGGCTGTTGCCGCCGACCTGAACCAGGACAGCCGCGGCACGCTGTCGATCGCGACGACGCATACCCAGGCCCGCTATGTCCTGCCGCCAGTCGTGCAAACCTTCCGCGAGCGCTATCCGGAAGTCGAGCTGCACCTGCATCAGGGCACGTCCGAACAGATCGCCGAAATGGTTGCGACCGATCGAGTGCAGCTCGCGATTGCGACCGGATCGGATGGCCTTTTCCCCGGCCTGGTGTTGCTGCCCGTGTACCGCTGGCACCGGCAGGTGATCGTGCCCAAGCACCATCCGTTGGCCTCCAGGAGCAAGTTGACGCTCGCCGAACTGGCGAAATACCCGCTCGTCACCTATGTGTTCAGTTTCTCCGGCGCATCTTCGCTCCACACGGTGTTTTCGCGGGAAGGACTGACGCCGAAAGTTGCGCTGACAGCGCGCGATTCCGACGTCATCAAGACCTACGTGCGCCTGGGATTGGGCGTCGGCATCGTCGCCAGCGTCGCCATCGAGCCGCAGCACGATGCCGACCTGGTCGTGCTCGATGCTTCGCACCTGTTCCCGATCCACACGACCTGGGTGGGGTTCCGCCGCGGCACGCTGTTGCGCAATTTCGGCTACGACTTCATGCAGCTGTTTGGCCCGCATCTCACGCATCAGTTGATCGACCGCGCCATCGAAGCGCGTGACGGCGAGGGGCTGGGCGAGTTGTTCCGCAAGATCACCTTGCCGTCGCGTTGAACGAATAGCGCGCGCGATTCAGGCGTACCGCGTGGAGCGCGTGCAAAAGCTGCTGGCGAATTCCGGGCATGGCTCGCGTCGCGAGATCGAACAATGGATTCGCGACGGGCGGGTAACCATCGATGGCCGCGCCGCGCAGCTCGGCGACCGCGCCGCTGGGGATGCCGACATTCGCCTCGACGGCAAGCCGCTCGTGCACGCCGCTCCATCAGAGCGCGACGTGCTCGTTTATCACAAGCCGCAGGGCGAGGTGACGACGCGCCGGGATCCGGCCGGCCGGCCAACCGTGTTCGACCATTTGCCGCCACCGCCCAAAGGGCGTTGGGTTGTCATTGGCAGGCTCGACGTCAACACGACAGGGTTGCTGCTATTCACCAACGATGGCGCGCTGGCCCACCGGCTGATGCACCCATCCGCCGAAGTGGAGCGCGAATACCTCGTCCGCGTGCAGGGCCTGCCGGGCCCGGAAGTGATCGCACGGCTGCAACGTGGCGTGCAGCTTGAGGACGGTCCGGCCCATTTTGATCGCATCGAGCCGGGTGGCCACAGCGAAAGCCACAGCTGGTTTCGGGTTACGCTCCGGGAAGGCCGCAACCGTGAAGTCCGGCGTCTGTGGCAGGAAGTCGGCTTCGAAGTCAGCCGCCTGGCGCGCCTCCGCTATGGGCAGGTGACCCTGCCGGAGAGCTTGCGTCCCGGCAGCTGGACACTCATGTCACCCGCCGAGGCGCTGCTGCTATAATAAGGAGTATGAGCGAGCCACGGGTACCAAAAATGCTGACATCGGTCGCCAATACGCGCCGATCGTCCGTGATCGGGGTGCTAATGGCCGCGATCCTGTGCCTTTTTTTGGCGCAACGTGCTTGGGCGGCCGACCCGGTGCGGGTGACGACCAGCTTTGATGCCAAGTACGCCCCCGCCGTGCTGCGCCTGGTCAGCCGCCTGTACACCGGCGGCTTCGGAGCAGCCGAAGTCAGCCGCGTGGAGCTGGACATTGCAGCGCTTAAAGCGGACCACCCCAAGGCCTGGCATTTCAACGTGCAGTACCAGGGCAAGACCGAACCGCTGGAGATACGCGCGCTGATGGACGACCTGGGCAGCATCGATCTCGATTTTTCGGCCAGCCCTGATGCGGCGCCCGCTCTCCGGGCGGCCGTGGACAACTACCTCAACAGCCGACGCCACTGAGTGGCACCGGTTCGCCCGGCGGGTCCAGTGCGCTGACGCAGCGCGAAAAAAAGCTTCACTTGGCCCGAAAACTGCATTGACACCCCGCAGCCGCGAAATCAGAATACGCGGCTCGTTTTTTCTTGGGAGGGGTACCCAAGCGGCCAACGGGAGCAGACTGTAAATCTGCCGGCTTACGCCTTCGTAGGTTCGAATCCTACCCCCTCCACCATGGGTGCATGCACGCCACGGTGAGGTCGGCGAAAGAGCGGGCAGGTTGCGGTCGATGGTTCGGGTACTGCCATTGTCGTTTGCGGGTGTAGTTCAATGGTAGAACCTCAGCCTTCCAAGCTGATGGTGTGGGTTCGATTCCCATCACCCGCTCCAGTTCGAGTGCGGTGATCGGAGGCGTGCAGGGCGGCTGAGATTTCGAGGTTCGTGCCCACGTAGCTCAGTCGGTAGAGCACGTCCTTGGTAAGGACGAGGTCACCGGTTCGATTCCGGTCGTGGGCTCCAGCCGACCGGAGCGATGTGTGCGGGTTTGGATTTTTATTTTAGTTTTTAGTTTTTAATTTATTAGTTTTTAATTTAATGGACGCGCTTCGCCGCGGGCGATGCGCGTTAACTGTTGGCCGCAGGCCATGAAAGGTAGCCATGAGCAAAGAGAAGTTCGAGCGCAACAAGCCTCACGTGAACGTTGGGACGATTGGGCATGTAGACCACGGCAAGACGACGCTGACGGCGGCGCTGACGAAGGTGATGGCCGAGACCTATGGGGGTCAGTTCATGGCCTATGACCAGATTGACAAGGCGCCCGAGGAGAAGGCTCGAGGGATCACGATCTCGACCGCGCACGTGGAGTACCAGAGCAAGGAGCGCCATTACGCGCACGTGGATTGCCCTGGGCACGCCGACTATGTGAAGAACATGATCACGGGAGCTGCGCAGATGGATGGGGCGATCCTGGTGGTTTCTGCGGCCGATGGGCCGATGCCCCAGACGCGCGAGCACATTCTCTTGGCCCGCCAGGTGGGCGTGCCCTCGATGGTGGTGTACATGAACAAGGCCGACATGGTCGATGACAAGGAGCTTTTGGAGCTCGTTGAGATGGAAGTGAGGGAACTGCTCTCGGTCTACAAGTTTCCTGGGGACAAGACCCCGATCGTGATCGGCTCGGCCTTGAAGGCGCTGGAGGGTGATAAGAGCGAGATCGGGGTGCCCTCGGTGATCAAGCTCGTGGAGGAGATGGACCGTTTTATTGATATCCCCAAGCGCGAGATCGACAAGCCCTTCCTGATGCCGGTGGAAGATGTGTTCAGCATCTCTGGCCGTGGCACGGTGGTCACGGGCCGCATCGAGCGGGGCATTGTTAAAGTGAACGATGAAGTGGAGATCATTGGGCTGAAGGCCACGCAGAAGACGATTTGCACCGGAGTTGAGATGTTCCGCAAGCTCCTCGATGAGGGCCGGGCCGGAGACAACGTTGGGGTGCTGCTGCGCGGCACGAAGCGCGAGGAAGTCGAGCGTGGCCAGGTGCTGGCCAAGCCCGGATCCATTACCCCGCACACGGCCTTTGAGTGCGAGGTGTACGTGCTGACCAAGGAAGAGGGCGGACGGCACACGCCGTTCTTCAAGGGGTATCGGCCCCAGTTTTACTTCCGCACCACCGATGTGACGGGACTGATCGAGTTGCCGGCGAACACCGAGATGGTGATGCCGGGGGACAACATCAAGATGAACGTCGAGCTGATCGCACCGATCGCGATGGAGCAAGGCCTGCGCTTCGCCATCCGGGAAGGCGGCCGCACCGTGGGCGCAGGCGTCGTATCCAAGGTCATCAAGTAACAGGATCCAAAAACATGGCCAGTCAAAATATCCGCATTCGCCTGAAGGCCTTCGATCACCGTCTGATCGACAATTCCGCCAAGTAAATCGTCGATACGGCCCGGCGTACCGGCGCGACCGTGCGCGGCCCGGTGCCGCTGCCAACGAAGATGGAGCGCTTCACGTTGCTGGTCTCGCCGCACGCCGACAAGGACGCCCGCGACCAGTTCGAGTTGCGTACCCATAAGCGCTTGATGGACATCGTCAACCCGACCGACAAGACGGTCGACGCACTGATGCGCCTGGAACTGCCGGCCGGTGTGGACGTCCAGATCAAGCTGAATTGACCGCCCAACCGAGGTCAATACCGGGTTGACGGGCTTGCCCGGCGACTTTCCGCTGCTATACTAGGCGGCCTTCTAACGCTTGGGCTAAACCCCCGGGCAAACCCGCGGCAACGCGGCATCGGGCGAGGTTGGCGGGCCCCTTCAAGGGGGCGGGCCAAGACCACTCGAGAGATTCGGCGGGTTTCCCCGTCGACCTCCAGTAGTCACGCCACCATTTTTGTGCGACGCGCGCCAATCGCAGCGCGCGTCCCGTGATTTGAGGAACGACAGATGGCAATTGGTCTGGTCGGCCGCAAGTGCGGCATGACGCGTGTTTTCACGGACGCCGGTGACTCGGTACCCGTGACCGTGGTTGAACTGCTCCCGAACCGCGTCACGCAGGTTAAGACGGACGAGCGTGACGGCTACCGGTCGGTGCAGGTGACCTACGGCGCGCGCCGCCCTCAGCTGCTGTCGAAGGGCGTGGCCGGGCACTACGCCAAGGCCAATGTCGCGCCGGGCCGCGAACTCATCGAATTCCGCCTCGTCGGCAAGGATGACGCCGATCTGCAGCCGGGCGCCGAGCTCAAGATTGACCGTTTCAGCGCGGGCC
>JBEPVS010000066.1:0-11964 GCA_041690875.1 Gammaproteobacteria bacterium | reverse complement strand
GTGTGCGGCTTCTTCTCGTCGTAAAAAGCAGGCGAGCCGTTCTTGCGCGTCATCGAGATGTGCAGGTGGCCGCTCTGTCCGGGCATCTGCTGCGACCACTTGGCCATGAATGTCGCCATCAGACCGCGCCGCTGGGCCAGCACCTTCGTAAAAGTCTTGAACAAAGCCGCGCGATCGGCTGCCTCGAGCGCCTCGGTGTACTTGAGCGCTGCTTCCAGTACGCCGGGGCCGGTCTCGGTATGCAATCCCTCGATCGGCATGCGCATGTCGCCGGCGAGTTTCAGCAGCGCCTGGTAGAGCTCTGTATGCACCGATGCGCGCAACATCGAATAGCCGAAGTAGCCCGGCGTCATGTGCTGCAAGTCGCGATAGCCCTTGGCGCGCACGCTGTCGGGCGTTTCATTGAAGATGAAGAATTCAAACTCGGCCGCCGCCGACACGTTGTAGCCCGACGCCGCGGCGCGCTCGATCACTCGGCGCAGCGTGGAGCGCGGGCACACCGGTTCCGCCCGGCCGGTGAATTCCCCAAGGAACAGCAGCATGTCGCCCTCGAGCGGCAGGTTGCGGCAGGTTCCCGGCAGGAGCCGCACCATCGCATCGGGATACGCCGTGTGCCAGCCAGTGAACTTGACGTTGTCATAGACCACGTCGTTCGAATCCCAGCCGAGCACGACATCGCAGAAGGCGATGCCCTTGTCGAGCGCCGCAAAGAATTTTTCGCGGTCGATGTACTTGCCGCGCAGGATGCCGTCGTTGTCGAAGATGCCGATCTTGATGTGGTGCAGCCCACGCTCTTCGACGATCGCGCGCGCGTGTGTGGCGGTTCGAACCTCTTCCGGCAACATGACGCTGGCTCCCCCCGGGGCTGAACGATGCGCTGACTCGCTAGTTTAGCTCTTTTCGCCCGATCAACCGCGCCACTCGGTCAGGCCTTCGAGTTCACACAATCGTTGCCAGCTCGGCCGCGCGCGCATGTGCGCCGCGAACTGGGCCAAGGCCGGCCACGCGAGCGCTGGCTTGGGCATGTTGCGCGACCAGCGCATGTACATGAGCAGCTGCAGATCCGCCATCGACAGCGCGTCGCCGAGCAGGTACGGGCCGCCCGCGCCCAGGTGCGCGTCGATGCCGTCCCAGACGGTCTCGATGCGCGCGCGCAGCGCGCCCTGCACCGCGGCGGGATGCTCGGCCGAACCGAGATCGCGCGGGTAGAACCAGTTCCGAAAAGTGGCGCCCAGCGAAAAGCTGCAGTGCGCGAGCCACTGGTACAGGTCATTGCGCCGCGCATCGCCCATCCGCGGCGCCAATCCTAGGTCCGGATGACGGTCGGCCAACATCACCAACAGCGCGGCGACTTCGCCATGCGCCTTGCCGTCGATGACGAGCGTCGGCACGCGTCCGTGCGGATTGAGCCTGAGGTAATCGGCGCTGCGCTGCGCCTGCCGATCGATATCGACGAGTTCGAGGCGATACGGCGCGCCGATCTCCAGCAACGCGAGGTGCACGGCCAGGCTGGCGGTGCCGGGTGAGTAATAAAGCGTGTACATGTCAGCGCACCATTGCGGCGTCGAAGGCCGGATTCTGGATCAACCCCAGGCGATTGCCGAACGGATCGCGCACGGCCGCGACGCGGATGCCGCCGCCCACATCGGTGACAGGTTCGAGCGAGGTCGCGCCCATGGCGAGTAATCGCGCGTGCGCCGCATCGATTTCGGCGACGCCCCAAAGCGCTTGCGGGCCGCTCGTGCCGGGCTGCGCGTCGGGCAGCAGGCCGAGTTCAAATCCGCCGACGGAGAAGCCGACGTAGAACGCCTCGTCAAAGTACGGACTTTGCCCGAGTAATTCCGAGTACCACTGCTTGGCGCGCGCCAGGTCAGGGGCTGGATAAATGACGGTACGGAGGCCGAGCAGCATGAGGTGCTCCTTTGATTCACAGTTTATTGCGCAAGCCCCCGGCGCGCGAGCACAGACTGCAGTCGCTGCGGCCAAGGCATCCGGTCTTGACCTGGTTGCATATTTATGCACAATACGCGCATGTTTATGCACTACCGCCCGTCATGCTGAACGATCATCACCTGCAGGAACGCCGCGAGGCCATCCTCGCGCTGCTCGGCAACGGCGTGGTGCGGCGGCAATCCGAGCTGACGCAGCTGCTGCGCAAGCGTGGCTTCGCCGTCACCCAGTCCTCGATCAGCCGCGACCTGCGTGACCTGGGTGTGTTGAAAGCCAGCGGCCGGTATCTCGCGCCACCGGCCGAGACGGCGCATACGCAGGGCAGTTTCGGCGCGCTGGCGCAATTCGTGCGTTCGGCGCGGCCGGCGGGCGCGGCGCTCACGGTGCTGCGCACGTCGACCGGGGCTGCGCAAAGCGTTGCGGTCGCGCTCGACAAGGCGGCGTGGCCAGAAGTCGTCGGCACGATCTCCGGCGATGACACGATTTTCATCGCTACGTCCGATGGCCGGGCGCAACAACGGCTGCTTGCGCGCCTCCGCGATCACTTCGGGGTCTGAAATCATGACGACTGTTGCGACTGCGGGCGCGAAGCCCATCGTGCTGGCCTATTCCGGCGGGCTCGACACCTCGTTCCTGGTGCCGTGGCTCGCGGAAACCTACCAGCGCCCTGTCATCACAGTGACCGTCGACACCGGTGGCATCGATGCCGGGGCGGCGCAGGCGTTGCGTCAGCGCGCGCTGGCGCTCGGCGCGGTTGAACACCATCAGGTCGACGCTCGCGCCGATTACTACGAACAGGTGCTGCGATTCCTGATCATCGGCAACGTGCGGCGCGGGCAACTCTATCCATTGTGCGTCGGTGCCGAGCGCGTCATGCAGGCGCAGACGATCGCGTTGATGGCGCGGAAGCTCGGCACGAATTCCATCGCGCACGGCTGCACCGCCGCCGGCAACGACCAGGTGCGCTTCGAGGTTGCGTTGCGCACGCTGGCGCCAGAGCTCGAGATCATCGCGCCGGTGCGCGATCGCGCCTTCAAGCGCGCCGAGGAACTCGAGTACCTGCAGGCGCGTTCGCTCCCGGTGCCGCCCTACGGCGCCGCCTACTCCACCAATCGCGGACTGTGGGGCGTCACGATCGGCGGCACGGAAACGCTCTCGTCGAAGGGCAGCATTCCCGAGGGCGCTTGGGTCTTGTCGAAAGATGCCTTCGATCGTCCGCCATCACCGCAACATCACGCGCTGCGATTTGAGCAGGGCCGCCCCGCAGCGCTCGACGGCAAGGTGCTCACGCCAGTGGAAATCATCGAGCGCCTCGAAGCAATGGCCGCGCCGTTCGGCATCGGCCGCGGCATTCACCTCGGCGATACGATCATCGGCACGAAGGGCCGCGTCGCGTTCGAGGCGCCGGCCGCCGAAGTGCTGCTGACCGCGCACCGCGAGCTGGAGAAACTCGTGCTGACGCCGCGCCAGCAGCGCATCAAGGAAACGCTGGCGCTTCCCTATGGCGATTGGGTTCACGAAGGCCAGCTGCTTGACCCGGTCTGCCGCGACATCGAGGCGTTGTTTCTTTCTTCGCAACGGCGCGTAAGCGGAGAAGTACACCTGCTGTTCCGCGCGGGCAGTGTGTTCGTCGAAGGCGTCGAATCGCCGTACTCGCTGATGAGCGCATCGAAAGGCGTGTATGGCGAGTCGGCGGGCGAATGGACCAGCGCCGATGCGCTCGGTTTCTCGAAGATCGTCGCGCTGACGGGCATGTTCCATGTCCGCGCCGGCCAGCAAGCCGGGCAGGCCGAACACGCTGCACAGGATGCAACAGGAGATTCGTCGCCGTGAAGTCCGTGGTTGTCGACAAGATTGCCTCGATCACGCAGGCCTGTGCGCTCGGCCACGAGTTGCGCATCGCCGATGACATTCCGTCGGAGGAAGGCGTCGTGATCGTCGCCGAGATCCTCAACAACAAGTCGACGTACAACACGCTTGAGCTGACCAGCGGACGCATGGCGAAGGTCGCGCGCGGCGATATCGTGGTCGGCGCGCTCGGTCCGCGCAAGGCGTTGTTCGGTTATTCGGGCCATGTGCCCGAAACGCTCAAGCCCGGTGATGTCATCCAGATGCTGAACATCGGCGGCGTCATGGGTATCTGCGATTCGGCGACGCCGGACAAAGGCAAGCCCTTCGATTGCCGTGTGCTCGGTGTCGTGCTGCAGTTCCCGTATCTCGGCGAGCGCATCGGCGTGCCGGCCCGCGTTGGTTTCCGCCGGCTCGATCACGACGCTGCGCTCGACGCGCGCGGTGTGCCGGTGGTTGCCCTCGCGGGCACCTGCATGGAAGCGGGCAAGACCGCGGCGGCGGCGGCGATCATTTCGCGCATGCGCCACCGCGGTCTCGTCGTCGATGCGTTCAAGGCCACCGGTGTCTCGCTCCGCCGCGACATCATGGCCTTCGAAGACGCCGGCGCGCGCAAATCGATGATCTTCACCGATCTCGGCGTCGTTACCACGTCACCGCGCACCGGACCCGCGCTGACGCGCACGATGCTGACCGAACTCGCGGCAGGAAAACCCGACGTCATCGTGTTCGAGCTCGGCGATGGATTGCTCGGCACCTACGGCGTCGATGCGATCCTCAATGGCGAGGACATCCGCCGTGCGATCACCGGCCTCGTGCTGTCCGCAAACGACCCGGTCGCGGCCTGGGGCGGCGTGCAATTGCTGCGCGATCGCTTCAAGATCGAGCCCTGCATGGTCACCGGTCCATCCACCGACAACCAGGTTGGAGTCGACATCATCGAGCAGCAAATGAAGGTGCCGGCCTGCAATGCGATCAGCAATCCGGCCGCGCTCGGCGATGCGGTGATTGCCGCAGTGGGCTTGAGCGAACGCGCGGCCGCTGCGCGCGCAGCCGAGTAGCTCGATGGAACGTGTCCCCACCCTTGTGCTCGGTGGCACGGGCTACGTGGCCGGCGAGCTGCTGCGCCTGATCGCCGCGCATCCGCAACTCAAGCTCGCCGGCATCCTGTCTGACGGCAGCCCCGGCGAGCGGGTGGCCAAGGCCTTTCCGCATCTCGCGCCCGTCTACGCCGATGAACTGTTCCAGTCGCAAGCGCAGATCGAGGAGCTGCTAAGGCGAGAGCGCGCGCCGGCAATACTCTCTGCCGCGCCCCATGGCGTGTCAGCAGCGCTGATCGACTCGCTGCTGACGATCGCCGAGAGAGCCGGCAACACGCCGCGTGTCGTCGATATCTCGGCGGATTTCCGCTACGCCACTGCCGCAGCGTATGAGGCCGTGTACGGGCATCCCCACGGCGCGCCAGCGCGCCTCGCACAATTCACGTGCGCCGTGCCCGAGCATTTGCGTACGCTGACGACGCCGCATGTCGCGCATCCGGGTTGTTTCGCCACGACGATCTTGTTGGCCGCGGTTCCGCTGCTGGCGCTTGATCTCATCGAGCCGCAACTTTTCGTCGCGGCGGTCACGGGCAGCACCGGCTCAGGACGTAAACCCGTCGAGGGAACGCATCATCCGCTGCGGCATTCCGACCTGTACGCCTACAACGCGCTCGCGCATCGCCACACCGCCGAAATCACCGCCTGCGCGCAAGCCGCGAGCGGTATCGCGGCGCATTTCGCGTTCGTGCCGCACTCCGGCCCGTACGCACGCGGCATCCATGCCACCGTGCAGGCGATGCTGAAGCGCCCGCTCTCCTCCGACGCGCTGCGCGCGCAGCTCGCCGATTTCTACGCGCACTCACCGCTGGTTCTGGTCGGCGACAAGCCGCCACGGCTGAAGGAAATCGTCGCCAGCGGCTACGCACGTCTCGGCGCAGCGAGTGACGGTCGCACGGTCGCGGTGATGAGCGTCGCCGACAACCTGAACAAGGGCGCGGCCGGCGGTGCGATACAGTGGATGAATCGTTTGCTCGGCTTTCCGGAAACCTTGGGCCTCACGGCGCCGGCTGCCGGCTGGACCTGATGCAATGAACGCCAATCCGCTGGCGCCGGTGTCCGCGCAATATCCGTTGCACGTGACGCACGCCGAAGGCGTGTGGCTGCACACGGCCGATGGCCGCCGCGTGCTCGATCTTTATGGCGGGCATGCCGTCGCGGCGCTGGGCTACGCGCATCCGGGCTGGACGCGGGCGTTGGCGGCGCAGGCGCAGGTGCTGAATTTCCAGAGCAACGCGGTGCCATTGGAGACGCGCACGCGCGCGGCGGAGCGGTTATTGAAGTTTGCGGGCGGCGACTTCAGCCAGGTCTTCTTCATCAACTCCGGCGCCGAAGCAAACGAAAACGCACTGAAGATGGCCTTCACGCTGAACCCGCAGCGCTCGCGGGTCGTCGCGCTCGAGCACAGTTTCCACGGCCGAACCGCAGCGGCGGGGGCCATCACGTGGGGCGCGGCGTCAAAGTGGTACGGATTTCCGCGCGCCCCGTTTGATGTGCGCTTCCTGCCGCGGCGTGATGCCGCCGCGTTGGATGCTATCACCAGCGCGACCGCAGCCGTCATCGTCGAGCCGGTGCAAGGCGTCGGCGGCGCTTTCGATCTGGGCGCTGCGTATCTGCGTGAACTGCGCGCGCGCTGCGATGCCACGGGCGCTGCGCTGATCTTCGATGAAGTGCAATGTGGCATGGGCCGCACGGGCGCCCCCTTTGCGGCCAACCTGTACGGCGTGATGCCCGACATGATCACGACCGCCAAGGCGCTCGGCAACGGATTTCCGTGCGCGGCATTGCTGATGAGCCCGCGCGTCAGCGCGGCCGTCAAGCTCGATGCACTCGGCACGACCTTTGGCGGTGGGCCGATGGCCTGCGCCGTCATTGAAGCGGTGATCGATGCGATCGAAAACGAAAACCTGCTGCAGAACGTGCAGCGGATTGGCGCGCTGATTCGCGAACGCTGCGTCGTCGGGCCGGTGCAGGCACACCAGGGTGCGGGGTTACTGACGGGCCTCATCTGCGACCGGCCCGCGAAAAACATTCATCGCGCGCTGCTCGAGCGCGACATCCTCGCCGGCACCAGTGGCGATCCGAATGTGCTGCGGCTCCTGCCCCCGTTCATCCTGGAAGCGCAGCACGTCGAACAGCTGCGCGCCGCGCTGCTCGACATCGGGCCTAAGTGAATCGCTTCACCGACCTGGCGGATCTGACGCGCGAACAGGTGCAGGAGTTGCTCGCGCTCGCGTGCAGGCTCGATTCGCAGCCCGATCCGCATGCCCTTGCAGGCAAGGTGCTCGGGCTCCTGTTCATGAATCCCTCGCTGCGCACGCTGTCGTCGTTCCAGGCGGGCATGGCGCGGCTCGGCGGAAATTCATTGGTGATCACGCCGGGACAAGGCACGTGGCAATTCGAAACGCGCGACGGCGCCGTGATGACCGGCGCCGCGGCCGAACACATCCGCGAAGGATTGCCGGTGCTGGCATCGTACTGCGATGCGCTCGGCATACGCGCGTTCGCCGCCGGCGAAGACCTGGAAGATGACCTCGCCGACAAACGCTTCAATGCGATGGCAGCGCTCGTCGACCGTCCGCTGATCAATCTCGAATCCGCGGTCAACCATCCTTGCCAGGCGCTTAGCGACTGGAAGACGCTCGATGAACTGCCCGGAAGCGGACGGCGCAAATTCGTATTGAGCTGGGTGTGGCACCCGAAGGCGTTGCCCCTGGCGGTGCCCGCCGCGACCGTGCACATGGCAGCGATGCGCGGCATGGATGTCGTCGTGTTGCACCCCGATGGATACGCATTGCCCGATGCGATCATGGACAAGGCGCGCCGCGCGGCCGCGCAAAGCGGTGGCACCGTGACTGAAACCACCGACCGTGCCGAAGCGCTCGCTGGCGCGCATGTCCTCTACGCGAAGGAATGGGGCAGCACGCGAAATTACGGCGATGAACTCGCGGACCAGGCGCAGCGCCGTTCGCTGAAGCACTGGTGCTTGCGCAATGACTGGCTCGAGCGGGTCGCCGACGATTGCCGCGTGATGCACTGCCTGCCCGTTCGCCGCAACAGCGCGATCGCCGATGAAGTACTCGACGGGCCCCGTAGCATCGTGCTGCGCCAGGCCTACAACCGCATGCCGGCGCAGATGGCCGTGCTGCACAAGCTGCTCAAGTAAAGGAGCCGAGGCGTTCCCATGAAACTGCACCGCACCGACCAGATCGCGACGATTCGCGCACTGCGCGCCGCCGCGCCGTACATCCGCATGTACAAGGGACGCATCTTCGTCATCAAGGCCGGCGGCGCCGTGTTCGGCGACGCGGAGATGACGCGCGCGCTGATCGAGCAGATCGCCATCCTGCATTACCTCGGCGTGCGCGTCGTCATGGTGCACGGCGGAGGTCCGCAACTCACCGAGGTGACCGAGGCGATGGGCGTGCCGACGCGCATGGTGCAAGGCCGCCGCATCACCGATGAAAAGGCGATCGACGCGACCGCGATGGTGCTCAACGGCCTGATCAACACGCGCATCCTCGCTATCTGCCGCGAATTGCAGATCGACGCGGTCGGGCTCTCGGGTGTCGCTGCCTCCCTCGTGCAGGCGCACCGCCGGCCACCGGTCAAATTGCAGCCCGGCGACACGGAGACCGTCGATTTCGGATTCGTCGGGGACATCGATCGCATCAACACCAGTGTCATTCGCAATCATCTGGACAACGGCCTGATGCCGGTCATCAGTCCGTTGTCGGCGGACGCGAGCGGCCAATTGCTCAACATCAATGCGGACACTGTCGCCGCCGCGATTGGCGCGGCGCTCCAGGCCGAGAAGCTGATCCTGTGCACCGGTGTGCCCGGCATCCTCGATGACTTCAATGACCCGGGTTCGGTGATTTCGTACACCGATATCGCGGGCCTGAAACGCCTGCGCGAGGCCGGCAGGATCAACGACGGCATGCTGCCCAAGGCAATGGCGATCGAGGAAGCGATCAGCGGCGGCGTGCGGCGAGTGCACGTGATCGGCTATCGCTCACCCGATGCGATCCTCTCCGAGGTGTTCACCAACGAGGGCACGGGCACGTTGATCGTTGCCGACGTCAAGGCGCTGAGCAGCGCGGAACAGGAATCCGGCGGCGGCCACGCTGTAGACTAGTGATCGTCATGGCATCCGGCCCGAAGTCCGAACGGCTGAATACGCGCGCGGCCGGCATTGTCGGACTCGCCGTGATGTGCAGCCGCGTGCTGGGACTGGTGCGCGAGCAGATCTGCGCGGCGCTTTTCGGCGGCGGCGGCGCGATGGATGCCTTCACTGCTGCTTTCCGCATTCCCAACCTGCTGCGCGACCTGTTCGCCGAAGGCGCGCTGTCGACCGCGTTCGTCACGACGTTCAGCAAGACGGCGGCGCGCAGCAACGACGCCGCGGCGTGGCGCCTGGCGAACAAGGTCGCGACGATGGCCGCGGTGGTACTCGGCGCGTTGTGCGTGCTGGGCATCATCTACTCACCGCAGCTGGTGGCGACGCTTGCGCCGGGTTTTCCGCCGGCCAAGGCGGCGCTGACCATCAAGCTTACGCGCATCATGTTCCCCTTCATCCTGATGGTATCGCTGGCCGCCTTGGTCATGGGGATGCTGAATGCGAAAAACGTGTTCGGCATGCCGGCGATGGCCTCGAGTTTTTTCAACATCGGCTCGATCATCGGCGGCGTTGGCTTCGGCTACTGGCTCGATCCGCAGTTCGGGCCGCTCGCGCTGGTCGGCCTCGCCGTTGGCACGCTGATCGGCGGTGCATTGCAGCTCGGTGTGCAGTTGCCGCGCCTCCATCGACTCGGTTTTCGGTACCACCCCGATTTCCATTGGCGCGATCCCGGTGTGATCGCTGTCCTCAGCCTCATGGGACCCTCCGTCATTGCCGCGAGCACGACGCAGATCAATGTCCTGATCAATTCGGTGTTCGCCTCGCAACTCGGTGATGGTCCGATTTTCTGGCTGGCGATCGCTTTCCGGTTGATGCAGCTGCCGCTCGGCCTGTTTGGCGTGGCGCTCGGCACCGTGACGCTGCCGCTGCTGTCGCGCCTGGCCGCGAGCGGCGACATGGCTGCCTTTCGCGGCGAACTGTCGCGCGGGATGCGCCTCGGGTTCCTGCTGACGATTCCCTGCACGGCCGGACTGATGCTGCTGGCGCAGCCGATCGTATCGGTGCTGTATGAGCACGGGCGGTTCGGCGCCTGGCAGGCCGGCGAAGCGGCCGGCGCGCTGCGTTTCTATGCGATCGGTCTCGCTGGCTATGCCGCGCTCAAGGTGCTGGTCAACGCCTTCTACGCGCTCGACCAGCGGCGCACGCCGATGTACACGAGCTTTTTCGCGGTGGCGCTGAACCTGCTGCTCAACTGGATCTTCACGCGCCATCTCGGTTGGGGCCATCGCGGACTGGCGTTCTCGACTGGTTGCGTGGCGACCGCGAATTTCCTGCTGCTGTATTGGCTGATGCATCGGCATCTCAGGCGCCTCGAGACCCGCCGCATGTCGGTGCTGCTGGCCAAGGTGCTGCTGGCCAGCTTAGGCCTGGCACTGGTTTGCTTCGCTTCGCAGCATTGGCTGATGGCCGGATGGGCAAACATGGCCTTCATTCCACGGCTGGCCCTGTTGCTGCTGACCATCGCCGCATCGATCGCCGCGTTTCTTGGCTGCGGCGCGGCGCTGCGCATCGAGGAGCTGCAGGAACTGATGCTGGCGGTCAACCGCCGCGTCCACAGGAGCCCATGAGGTGCACGCTTAAAATGGTCTTATTTTGAAACAATACGCTTCATTTCGGCCTTATTAGATCACTTATGAAACTATATTGTGGACTATCATTGAGCCGACTTCGCCAGTGCGGATCGGCATGAGCAGACTCTGGGACAAGGGCGCGCCGCTCGACGAGCGAGTGCTGCGATACACGGCCGGGGAAGACCACGCGCTCGACGAGCGCCTGGTGGAATACGACGTGCGCGCCTCGATTGCCCACGCCGACATGCTCCATGCGCAAGGATTGCTCAAGCCGGGAGACGCCACCGCAATCCGCGCCGGGCTTCGCGAGCTTGGCGATGCGCACGGACGCGGCGAATGGCACATCGGGCTCGAGGATGAAGACGGCCAGACCGCACTCGAAAAACGCCTGACCGTGCGCATTGGCGCGGCCGGCGGCCGCGTCCACCTGGGGCGGTCCCGCAACGATCAGGTGCTGACGGCGCTGCGCCTGTATATGCGCGATGCGCTAACGGAAATGGCAGCCGGCGCGGAAGCGGCCGCGGCTGCCCTCGACCGGCTGGTCGCTCGCCAGGGCGCAGTCGCGCTGCCCGGCTACACGCACATGCAGCAGGCCATGCCCAGCTCGGTCGCGATGTGGGCCGGCGGTTTCGCGGCCGAACTGCGCGATGACGCCGAGGGGCTGCGCGCCGTGCAGCGCCGCGCTGGACGCAATCCGCTCGGCTCGGCAGCGGGCTTCGGTACGCCCGGTCTTCCGCTCGATCGCGCCGCGACGACACAGGCACTCGGTTTCGATTCCACGCAGGAACCGGCTACGGCAGCGCAACTCTCGCGCGGCAAGGCCGAGGCGCAACTGCTGTTCGAAGTCACGATGCTGATGCAGGACCTTGGCAAGCTCGCCTCAGACCTGTTGCTGTTCTGCACTCAGGAATTCTCGTTTGTGGATCTGCCTGAGGCTTTTACGACCGGTTCGTCGATCATGCCGCAGAAGCGCAACCCGGATGTATTCGAGCTGCTGCGCGGCCGCGGCGCAAGCGCCCTCGCCTGCCTGACCGAGGCACTGGCGCTGTGCGCAAAACTGCCGTCGGGCTACCAGCGCGACCTGCAGCTGTTGAAGGCGCCGCTATTCCGCGGCATCGACCTGGCGCAGCAAAGCCTCGACATCACCGCGCCGGCGATCGATGCGCTGCAGTTCAATCCCGCCAACATCCGCATCGATCCGGCGGTGCACGCGGCCGGTGAAGCGTTTGCAATCGTTGTCAGCGAAGGCCTTCCGTTCCGTGATGCCTATCGGCGCGTCGCGGCGCGGTTCGCGCGCATTGGGCGCTGTCTCTTATAC
>JBEPVS010000065.1:0-12059 GCA_041690875.1 Gammaproteobacteria bacterium | reverse complement strand
CTGCGCGCCTACTGCCGCTACCTGCTGCAGACCGGCCTCCCGTTCAGCCAGGCGTACATGGAACGCGTGCTGCACGCGCATTCGCACATCGCGCACGACCTGTGGCGCCTGTTCGAGCGCCGTCTCGATCCGGCTGCGACAGAGCGCGGCGCACAGCGCGATGCGGTCGCGATCGAACGCCGATTGCGGCACGCGATCGGCGAGGTGCGCAATCCGGACGATGATCGCATCCTGCGCAGCTTCCTCGCGGTGGTGCTCGCAACGCTCCGTACGAATTATTTCCGCAGCACCGAGTTGCGCCGACCGCTCGCCTTCAAGCTGCAGCCGCGCGCCATACCGGGCCTGCCCGAACCGCGGCCGGAATTCGAGATCTTCGTGCACGGCACGCACGTCGAGGGCGTGCACATGCGCCGCGGGCTGATCGCGCGCGGCGGCATCCGCTGGTCGGAACGGCCCGAGGATTTCCGCACTGAAGTGCTGGGGCTCATGAAAGCGCAGCATGTGAAAAACACGCTGATCGTGCCGGTCGGGGCGAAAGGTGGATTCGTCGCGCGGCGCCTGCCGGCCGGCGCGCCGCCCGATGAACGCGCGCGCATCGTCCTGACCTGCTACCAGGCGTACATCCGTTGCCTGCTCGAAGTGACCGACAACATCGTCGACGGCAAGGTGCAGCCGCCCACGCGTGTGCGGCGACGCGATGGCGATGATCCCTACCTCGTCGTAGCGGCCGACAAGGGCACCGCGAGTTATTCTGATGTCGCGAATGCGATCTCGGCGGAGTACAAATTCTGGCTTGGCGATGCGTTCGCCTCGGGCGGCTCGGCCGGCTACGATCACAAGAAAATGGGCATCACGGCGCGCGGCGCCTGGGAATGCGTCAAGCGGCATTTCCGCGAGCTCGGCCTCGACATCATGCGCGAGCCATTCACGGTCGCCGGCGTCGGCGACATGTCGGGCGATGTGTTCGGCAACGGCATGCTGCTCTCGCCGCATATCAGATTGCAGGCGGCATTCGATCATCGCCACATCTTCATCGACCCCGATCCGGACGCGCGCCGCTCGTTCCGCGAACGCGCGCGCCTCTTCAAGTTGCCGCGCTCGAGCTGGAATGACTACGACCGCAGCTGCCTGTCGGCCGGCGGCGTGATCCTCGAACGCGCTCAAAAATCCGTAACGCTGACGTCGCAGGCGCGCACGCTGCTCGGGTTGGATCATGAACGCGCCGCGCCGCAGGATGTCGTGCGCGCGATCATCAGGATGAGCGTCGACTTGCTGTGGAACGGTGGAATCGGCACCTACGTCAAGGCGAGCGATGAGAGCAATGGCGAGATCGGCGATCGCGCCAACGACGCCGTGCGTATCAATGGCGCGCAACTGCGCGCCCGCGTCATCGGCGAAGGCGGCAACCTGGGCTGCTCGCAGCGCGGGCGCATCGAGTACGCGCAATCCGGCGGCCGCATCAACACCGACTTCGTCGACAACTCGGCCGGTGTGAACACATCGGACATCGAAGTGAACCTCAAGATCATGCTGGCTGGGACGCTACGCGGGAGCCCAGCGCCCACCGGCGCGCGGCGGCGCGCACTGCTGGCTGGCGTGACAGATGAGGTCGCCGAACAGGTGCTGCGCAACAACTACCTGCAAAGCCAGGCGATCAGCCTGCTCGAGCAACGCAGCGTGGCCGATCTCGGCGACCACCAGCAGCTGTTGCGCCTGCTGGAGCGCGAAGGCGAACTCAATCGCGGGCTCGAGTTCCTGCCCAGCGATTCCGACATCGAGGAGCGCATGGTGCGTGGACGCGGCTTGACGCGACCGGAACTCGCGGTTCTGCTCGCCTACGGCAAGATCGCACTCAACCATGCCCTGACCGAGGCCGACATTGCGGCAGACCCGTACATGGCGGGCGAACTCGAACGCTATTTTCCGAAGCGCTGGCGGAAGCGTTTCGCCTCGCGCATCGCGCACCACCGGCTGCGCAGCGAACTGATCGCGACGACGACCACGAACAGCATCCTCAATCGCATGGATCCCGGTTTTGTCACGCGCATGGCTTCGCAGACCGGCGCGACGACGGCGGCGGTCGCGCGCGCGTATACGATCGCGCGCGACAGTGCCGGCTTGCGCGGATTGTGGACCGCCATCGAAGCACTCGATAACCGCACGGCACCGGCCGCGCAATACGAAGCGCTACTCGCGACACGCGACTACGTTGAGCAGCTGACGCGGCGATTGCTGCTGGCGCGCACTGCCAGCGGCGACATCGACCTCAGCGCCGAGGTGGCGCGCCTGTCTCCGGCATTCCTGGAAGTTGAGCAATTGCTCCCCGATGCGCTGCCGGGCATTGCCGGCGCGCGCTATCGCGAATTGTGCGCACAGCAGGAGGCCGCAGGATTGCCGCCCGCGCTCGCCGGCCGGCTCGCGGCGCTGGCCGCATTGCGCGCCACGCCGGATCTCGCCACGATTTCCACCCAATTGCGCCGACCGCTGGCCACCGTCGCCACGCAATACTTCCAGACCGCGACCGCACTGGGCATCGACTGGCTCGCCGAAGCGATCCGCCTGTTGCGCACGTCCGGCAGCTGGCAGGCAGTCGCGCGCGAGCGCCTCTACACGGCCTGCCTCGACGGGCAGCGCGAACTGGCACGGCGCGCGTTGCGCGAACGTGTTGGCGATGGCGCAGCGCGCGAGCGCTGGATCGAACGGCTCGGACCGCCCGGCCAGCAATGGCTCGCAACACTGCGCGAGTTGCGCGTCAGCGCATCGACCGACCTCGCGGCGCTGATGGCCGGCGCGGAAGCGCTGCGCAATCTCGCGCAGTAACCCGACCGACGCATACTCAAGGAGCGACCGTGCCCGGCAAGCTGCTGCTCGTACGCCACGGCCAGAGCACGTGGAACCTGGAGAACCTGTTCACTGGCTGGACCGACGTCGATCTCTCGCCGCAGGGTATTGAAGAAGCCCGCCAGGCGGGACGAGAAATCGCGCGCGAAAAACTGCGCCCGCAAGTCGTTTTCACCTCCGTGCTCGAGCGCGCGATCCGCACCGAATGGCTTATACTCGAGGAACTCAAACTGCTTTGGCTCGACGCGCAACGCGACTGGCGCTTGAACGAGCGCCACTACGGCGCGCTGCAGGGTCTCGACAAGGCTCAGACGGTCGAGAAATACGGCGCTGCGCAGGTGCAGGTCTGGCGCCGAAGCTACGACACGCCGCCGCCAGCGTTGAGCACCGACGACCCGCGTCACCCGCGATTCGACTTGCGCTACGCGCAGGTGCCGGCGCAGCAATTGCCAGCGACCGAATCATTGAAGGACACCCTCGCGCGCGTACTGCCTTGCTGGAACGAGCGCATCGCGCCCGAGCTGCGCGCCGACCACGATGTCATGGTTGTCGCGCACGGCAACAGCCTGCGGGCGCTGGTCAAGATGCTCGATGGGTTATCAGAGAGCGAGGTCACCGAGTTGAACATCCCGACCGGCATTCCGCTGCTGTACGAGCTGGATGCGCAGCTCAAGCGCCGTTCGAGCCGCTACCTGGGCGATGCGAAGGCCGTCGCGGCTGCCGCGGAAGCGGTGCGCCGCCAGACCGAAAAGCGTTAGCGCCGCTTGGCGCGCGTCGCATCGTCGCGCCCGGCGGCAGCGCGCGTGATGCCGGAGGTGGCCCAGCCATCGTACGTTCCACCGTGTTGCGCAGCGAGTGCCGTGAACTCCCGCCTCAGCCCCTGCATCTCCGCCACCGAGATGCGCATCAGCTTGAGCGCGTGCAGCGTGAAGCGATCACCGCGCTCAGGATCGACGCGGCGGAAATCGACCGTGAATGCGCGCGGCCCGAGCAGCGCGGCCACCTGCTCGCAGGCGTCCTGGTCCGGCAGGTCGATGAAGAAATCGACGTCCTGCGGACTGAAGGGATCTCCGCCCTGCGTGCGCAGGTTCTTGACCAGTTTTTCATCCCAGTCTTCGGTCTTCTTCTGGCTGGCGCGCCGCACGGTCATGTATACGCGCACGACCGCGACCAGCGCGGCCAGCACGAGTAACCCGGTCACCCACAGTGGATGCATGTGCGCGATCCTACTCTTCCGGCGCGATCTGCACGCGCAGTCCATCGAGCGCGGCGCTCAGCGGAATCTGGCACGAAAGACGCGAGGTCGCAGGCCGGTAGGAAACGAGATCGCGGATCATGTCTGTCTCATCTGACATCGGCTTGGCGAGTTTCGGCACCCACGCTTCGTCGACGTAGACGTGGCAGGTTGCGCAAGAACACATGCCGCCGCAAATCGCCGTCACGCCATCGTCCATGTCGCGCAGCGGCTCCATCAGCACGCCGACCTCCGGCGCCCGCACCTCGAGCTCGACACCATCACGATTGACGACGCGCAACAACGGCATGAACCACTCCTGGGGTTATCTGAGGCGCGATAGTGTGCCGATCACCGGGCGCGGACGCCAGTGCCGCGCGCGCGGTGCCACAGCCAGGTCAAGCCTTCGTAGACGCGAATGGCCTCGCCGAGCACGCGATCGGCATTGTCAGCGTCGAGCCCAGCAGCCTGCAGCAATAGCTCGGCGTGCAACCGCGCTGGCTCGCAATAAGCGAGCGCGCAGGCCACGTCATAGACCGGATCGGCAACTTGCGCATATTCCCAGTCGAGCAGCATGAGCCGCTCGCCATCGGGCCCGGCATCGATCAGGTTGGCGTGCGACAGATCGCCGTGGACGATGGCCGCGCGCACGCCCCTCGCGGCGACGATCTTCGCTGCCCCGCGCACTTCGGCGGCCACGGCGGATGCGTGCGCCGTCGATGCACCGCTCGATTCGATCGAACGCAGGTATTGCAACGCGCAGGCTCCCGGGTCGAATGGCGCCACCGCCTGAGGTGCCTGCAGCCCATGCAACCGCGCGAGTCGCTCGCCGAGCCGCTGCAGTTGTGCGGGATTTTCCAGGTCCCGCTCGCTCCATACGCGGCCGTCGATGAACTCGCGCACCTGCACGCCGGCCGTTTCGTCCCAAATTAGCGCGCGCGGCGCGATGTCGGCGCTCGCGGCGATCTCGTGCAGGGTTCGTTCGCGCCTGCGATCGACGCCCGGCCGCTGCGAAGCAGGCCCATCGATGCGCAGCACGAAACGCCCGAGCAGCGTGTCGATGCGCCAGCTCTCATTGACGACACCGCCTTCGAGCCGTTCGGTGCGAAGCGGCGCCGCGCCCGACTCAAGGCCAGGCACGAGCGCCAGCGCAGCGGGCGACGGCAGCTCCGGTGGCGCTGCGCTCAAGGCTGTTGCTGCTGCTTGCGATAGCGCGCAAGCCAGGCGCGGAATCCGAACACCGCCACGATGATGTAACTGGTGAACAATCCGGCGGTAGGCAAGTAACCCTGCCGCATGAACAGGAACACCATGATGATGTCCGCGGCGATCCAGTAGCACCAGTTTTCCAGCACCGAGCGCGCCACCAGCCACGTGGCGAGAAAACTGGTCCATGTCGTCAGCGAATCGAGCAGCGGCCATGCGGCGCGCGTTTCCGTCGCGAGCAGCCGCGCGCTCAGCAGGCTGACCGCCACGATCACGACAATGGCCAGCAGGTGCCGGCGCAGCGGCCATCGGAAGATGCGGCCTTCCTGCTCGTCGGCGTTGCGCGTCCAACTGATCCAACCATAGACCGCCATGACGACGTAGTAGGCCTGCAGCACCGACTGCATCGGCAGCCGCGCGCGCGCTGCAATGACGACGTAGATCGTGGAGCTGATCGCGCCGCTCACCCAGCCCCAGCGATTGCGAACGAGGATCAGCAACACATAAGCGAGGCCCGAGACGACGGCGAGCGCCTCGAACGCGTTAGCGTGAGTCAACATCGTAGCTCACTGTAGCGCCTATCTGGCGCGGGTCGCCGTTCTGCAGATAAAGCCTGGTCGGAAAATCGGGAGGCTCATCGCCGAAATAAAACCCATCGACCGAGTAACGTTCGTTGAACAGGTTGCGCGCCCAAAGGCTCGCCGTCCAGTGACGGCCGCGCCATCCGGCGCGAACGTTGACGAGTTCGCGCCGCGCCGCGCGCTGGTCGTGGCTGGCGCTGAAGTAAAACCCGGCCTGCGCGTTGAGATCGACACGCGCGAATACGCCCGACGGATCCTGATACCCGGCGGCCAACGCATACTGCCACTCGGGCGCGAAGGCCTGGCCGCGGCCGCGCAAGTCGAGGCCGTCCGCGATGTAACCCAGGTAGCGCGTGTCTTGCAGTGACAGCGAACCCGAAAATGTCCAGCGCAGAGTTGCGTGCCACTGCAGTTCGGTTTCGGCCCCCAGGTTGTCGCCGTGCGCCGCGTTTTCGGTGAAGAATACATAGGTCAGGGGATTGTCCGGCAGCAGCTGGCGCGAGCTGTACACCTGCATCGATACGCGGCGCATTGCGTACACATCGGCCTGCAACGACACCGCGTCGTCGCGGCTGTGCGCGCGCAACCCGAGTTCCAGGTTCCACAGGGCCTCGGCACGAAAACGCCGCGCATCGGGATCGATCTGCGCGCCAATATTGAACCCGCCGGCTTTGTAGCCGCGCGACAGCGTCGCGTAGTACTGGCGTAGCGCGCCAGCATCCCATAACCAGGACAGGTTCCCGCCGTGCATGTGATCGCGCGCGCGCGGAAACGACTGGTCGGAACTGTCGGCATAGTCGGCGCTGCGCTGCTCGTAGCGCAGGCCCAGCGTCAGCGTACTGTGTTCGCCCGCGCGCGCTTCCAGCGAACCGTAGAGCGCGGCGTTCGTGGCCTGGTATGCGCTGTTGAGCAAACTCTGCCCGGTGCCGTAGTACTGGTCATCCCAGGTATCGAGCTGCGCGTCGCTTTCTCGCAGCCGCAGCAAATACAGGCCGACGACCGGACGCAACCGCCCGAACAACGGCTGTGAATCGCCACCGATGTAGCGCAGGTCCTGCGCCAATGTACGGCGCGTGCGCAGATGCTGCTCAAAATAGTCATACGGTGCGTTTGCGCCCCAGGACACATCGTTGCCCCAGTCGCCATCGAAGGAATAGTCAATGTGCGACACCGCCGCGCTGCTGACGCTTTGCCATTCCCCCGCATGCGTGGACTGGGTCAAGCGAAGCGAAGCACCGCTCGAACGCTGGGCATCGCGGCCCGGTTGGTTCGATTGCGTGATGCGCGTGTTGTCGACCGACCAGGCGTCGTAGCCGTTGTCGAGATCCGCATAGAGCAGCGTCAGCGTGGCGCGGGCTCCATGCCATGGCTCCCATGCGCCCTTCGCGCGCAATGTGCTTTCATCGTAGCCGTTCGTGTCATCGCGATTGAGAAAGGCATCGTGCCGGAAACCGTCGCTCCGATAGCGCTGCGCCGCGACCCGCCAGCCCGCGCTGCCATCGCTCCGGCCATCGCCCAGCGCAACTCCGAGCGACCCGGTACCGTAGTCGCCGAGCGTGGCCTCGCCGCGCGCGTCGAAGGAAGTGCCCGGATCGCGGCTGCGTACGCTGATGAGTCCGGCCAGCGCGTTCGCGCCGTATACGGTGCTGCCCGGTCCGCGCAGGATCTCGACGCGCTCGAGGTCAAACAGCGTCGCAGGCATGCCGACTCCGGAAAAATCAATATCATCGATCAGGAATCCCACAGAAGGATTGGGGGCGCCCTGGTATTGCTCGGTCTCGCCGACACCGCGCAACTGGAAAAAACGGGGTCGCGAGGTGCCTGAGGCGACACTCAAACCGGGCACGAGGCCCAGCACGTCCTCGAAATGCTGTACGCCGGCCTCGACCAGCGTGGCACGGTCGAGCACCGTGACACTCTGCGGCAGCTCGCGCAGCGGCCGCGCGCGCAAGCTCGCGCTGATGACGATCTCCTCGAGCCGGTCGAGCGCCGCGGCACGCGTTGGCACAACGCCGGCCCCACCGAGCACGACGGCGAAAATGAAACGGATGGTCTTTCTCACGGACCTGCTCCCTACGCCGGTATCAACCGGATCAGGTTCAACGGGTTCGCCGGTGTCGCCGGCATCTCAGGCCCGAAGCAGGGCCGCCCCAAGGTTTGCGCCACGAACTATCCTAGCTTTCGCTACCATGCGCAAGATGAAACGGCGCGTGCGCATATTCCAGGTCGATGCGTTCACGACGCAGATGTTCAGCGGGAATCCCGCCGGCGTCGTGCTTGACGCACAGGACTTGCCCGAGGGCGACCTGCAGGCGATAGCGCGCGAGTTGCGTGGCGGGGATACCGCCTTCGTGCTGCCACCCGATAGCGCCGACCATGACCTGCGCGTACGCTTCTTCACGCCGCGCGCCGAGACCGCGTTCGTGGGACACGCCACGATCGCCGTGCATGCGGTGCGCAATGCGCTCGGATTGCCGCCCGCCCACCGCCAGAAACAACGCAACGGAATCATCGACACGGGCTCGCTCGAAGATCTGCAAGGCAGGCGTTATTTCTTCAGCCAGCCGCCGCCGCCCTTGCATGGGGCCATCGACGCGAATGGCCTGCGCGCGATGCTCGCCGCACTCGGTCTTGAAACGCCCTCACTCGATCCCCTCTGCCCCGCCGTCATCGCCGGCGAGCGCCGCGCGCGCGCACTGATTGGCGTGCGCGATGGAGGCGTGCTCGCCCGGCTGCAACCTGACTTCGCACAACTCGCGGCGCTATCGGCCGCGGGCCATCCGCCGGGCTATTTCGTGTTCACGCGTTCGCCGGCTGTCCCCAATTGCGACACCGAAGCGCGCATGTTCTGTCCGGCAATCGGCATCGATGAGGACCCCGTCAGCGGCAACGCTCACGCCCTGCTTGCGATGCACCTGCACTCGCTGCGGCTTGTCGCTGAGCGCGATGGGAAGCTCAGTTTTATCGGGCGGCAGGGTCATCATATGAGCCGCCCCGGCGTCGTCGGCGTGACGATGCATCGGGCGGGCGAGGCGATCGACGCCGTGCGCATCGAGGGCGGCGCCGTCATCGCGTTCGAGGCCACGCTGGATTTGCGCTGAGTCGGTGCGCGGTCGTGCCGGTTCGCGTCACGATACAGCGTAACGCTAAGCGCTACAGCTCGCGCAACCCGTCGGTCACGGACATGCGCGCCGCGCGCAATGCGGGAAACAAGCCACCCAGCAGGCCGATCGCCAGCGCCCATTTCAGGCCGCGCCACAGCAGCTCCGGTGTGACCTGGAATGCAAACACGATCTGCGTGAAATTCGCACCCAGCGTGGAGGCCGTGTAGTTGTTGAACAGCAGCCACGCGATAAACGCGCCCAACGCGCCGCCGAGCGTGGCCAGCAGCATCGTTTCGAGCATGACCGAGACGATGACCGGCAGCGCGCGGAATCCGACCGCGCGGAGCGTTGCAATCTCGCGCGTGCGTGCGGCCACGGCGGCGTACATGCTGTTGAGCGCACCGAACACAGCGCCGATGCCCATGATCAGTCCGATGGACGTGCCGAGGCCATTGATCAGTTTCGTCAGCTGCGCCGACTGCTCATTGAAATAATCGTGCGTGGTCTTCACGTCGACCTTGAGGCGCGGATCCGTCGACAGCGCCGCCTTGAAGGAATCGAAGGCGCTGGCGTCGGTGAGCTTCACGATCACTGACGTCGAGCTTGCGCCGCGCCGGTAGGCCGGACCGACAACTTCGGAATCGCCCCACAGGTCGGAATCGGTGGCATCGCCAGCTTCGAACTCGCCCACGATCTGCCAGGCCTGGCCGTTGAGCTTCAGGGTGGATCCGAGTTCGACACCGGCGAACTGTTCCAGCGCGCGCTTGCCGACGATCAGTTCGCGTAACCCCGGCGTGAAGCGACGCCCGGCGATCAGGTGCAGCTTCGGTCGCAGGTCCCACGCGCGCTCGCCAACGCCGCGCACCTCGACGTTGGCATCGAGGCCGGTGCTGCGTTTCGGCAACGCCGCGACCACCACCAATTCGTTCGATGCAATGGGTTGACCGGCCGAGGTGTGTTGCACCATTGGCAACTGCGAGATCAGTCCCACGGTGTCATGATCGATAACCGAATTAAGTTCCGTCTGCGCGCCGGCCCGCAGCACGATCGCTGTGTCGTCGCTTCCGCTTTGGCGGAGCGTCGCGGCGAATCCCGCGGCCATCGCCAGCAATGCCACCAGCACGCCGACGACGCCGGCGATGCCCACGACGACGACGGACGAGGAACCGAGCCGCTGCGGAATCGTCGAGATCGCCACTTCAGTAGCCGACCAGGCCTGCTTGCCAACGCGCGTCGCGACCAGCCACACGACGAGCGGCACCAGCAGCAACGGTAGCAACCAGCCGGGCGCGACCATGAGCAGCACAAGCGCCGCGATCAACAATGCCCAGATGCCGATCCAGGCCAAAGCTGAGACCCAACGGCTCTTGCGCGTTGCCATGCTGCTCCTTACCGACCCGCCAGCGCATCAACGATGCGCAGACGCAAACCACGATACGCCGGCAACGCGCCCACGATCAGCCCGATCAACAGCATCAACCCCAGTGCGCGCGCCCAAACGGCCAGCGAACTGACGATCGGCGGGAACACGGCGCCTGTCGTGGCCTCGAGTCCACCGGCAACGCTGCCGGCAATCAATACTCCTGCGACGCCGCCGAGCACCAGCAACAAGGTGGACTCGGCTAGCAACAGCCCCAGCACGCTGCCGCTCGTGAATCCGATCGTCTTGAGAATGGCCAGTTCGGGAATGCGTTCACGCACGGCCTGCGCCATCGTGTTACCGGTCAGCAGGATCAGCGTGAAGAACACCGCCGCCATGATCGCGCCGACGATCAGGCCGATGTCGCCGAACTGGCTCAGGAACGCGAGTTGGAACGCGTGTTCGCTCTGTGTCTTGGTTTCATGATCGGAGTTGACGGAGATCGCATCGATCGCTTGCGCGATCGCATCGGCTTTCGCCGGATCGGCCACGCGCACGACGTACCAGCCGACGCTCCCGTTGCCGAATGCGCGTGCCTCGTCGAAGTAATCCCAGTTGAACAGCAGCGCATTCTCCTGCGCCTTCTGCTTCGGATCGGCGACCGTGTAAATGCCGACCAGGTCGAAGGTCCAGGTGTTGCTGCCATCCTTCTGGGGAAAAATCGTGCCCTGCAGTGGAATGCGATCGCCTATTTTCCAGTTGAACTGCTTCGCGAGCTTCGCGCCGACCACCGCGCCCGTGCGCGTATTGCGAAAGGCCGCGCGCTGCTCGGCGCTCATGCGCCATTCCGGATAGGCTTCGAGGAAATTCGGCGACACCGCTTCGTTCGGAAAGAAATTCTTTGGATCCTGGTAGATACCGCCGAACCAGTTTGCGTATGTCACATCGGCGACGCCCGGCACCGCGCGAATGCGCTCCAGCAGGCTCTTGGGCAGCTGCATCGTGAACGTGATCTTCGAGATCGTGACGAGGCGCGCCAGTCCAGTGACGGTGCTGCCCGCGCCGGCAAACGCGCCGCGAACCGAATCGAGCAGTCCAAACAGCAGGAACGCCGCGACTACCGACAGCAACGTGAACAGCGTGCGCGTCTTCCGGCGCAGCAGCGCGGCCCAGACCAGCTGCAGGTATTTCACGCCGCGGGACGCATGCCGCTGTCGGCCAGTGTGCCCTTGTCGAGGAAAACGGTGCGGCGCGCGAATTCCGCCGCCTTCGGGTCGTGCGTCACCATGATGATCGTCTTGCCATGTTCCCGATTGAGCTGCTGCAGGAGCGTCAGCACTTCGGCGGCCGATTGGCGGTCGAGGTCGCCGGTGGGTTCATCGCAGACCAGCAGCGCGGGGTCCGAAACAATGGCGCGCGCGATCGCGACGCGCTGCTGCTGGCCGCCCGAGAGTTCGCCGGGCTTGTGCGCGGCACGGTCGGCGAGGCCGACGAGTTGCAGCGCGATATCGGCGCGCGCGCGCCGTTGCGATGCTGACAGGCGTGTCAGCAGCAGTGGCAACTCGACATTGCGTCGCGCCGACAACGTTGCGAGCAGGTTGTAGAACTGGAACACGAAACCGACATGCGCGGAGCGCCACTTGGCCAATGCATTCTCGGACAGCTGATCGATGCGCTGGCCGCCGACGAAGATACTGCCGCCGGTCGGCGCATCGAGGCCGCCTATCAGGTTC
>JBEPVS010000064.1:0-12091 GCA_041690875.1 Gammaproteobacteria bacterium | reverse complement strand
CAGCAACTACGACACCTCATTCCTGACCGACCCGGGTATCTGGGGCGGCGGACCGACTCGGTCAGGTTACCTCGGCCATCCGACCGTGACCGACGAACTCAAGGCCATCCGTCTGGCGGCAGATCGCAAGATCAACGGCTCGGTGTTCCACAATCTGACGATCGGCGTCAACTACGCCGAGCGCACCAAGTCGAAGTACCAGTTCCAGAGCACGCTGTATTTGCAGGGCGGCGCCTCGCATGTGGCCGTGCCGGACGCCTACCGCGACGGCATCACCGACACGTCGTTCTTCGGCAACCCTTACGGCATGATTAACTACGACGCGTACGGTCTTTACAATAGCGGCTTCTGGACCACGATCGATTCGCGCCTCGACCCGAACGCAAACTACGGCGATCGCCTGGCCGACTACACGAATACTTGGACGGTCACTGAGAAACTGACGACTCCGTATATCAAGCTCGACATCGACTTGAACTCAAAGGGTATCCCGCTGACCGGCAATATCGGCGTACAAGCCCAGCATGCCGATCAGAATTCACTCATCTTCCGGGCATTGCCGCAAGGAGCGACCAATGCGGTGACCGGTTCGTACCAGAACGTCGGTGATAAATACACGGACGTGCTACCGAGCCTGAACCTGACCTACTCGTTGCCCCACGACATGAAACTGCGTGCGGCGGCGGCCAAGACTGTGGCGCGGCCTCGTATGGACGACTTGGCGGGCGGCGCGACTTACAGTGTGGTGGCTGATTCCGCCTCGCCGTACACGGGTCCGAGCGGCCAGCCGGTTTACTGGTTCTTCAACGGCGGTGGCAATCCGCACCTGCGTCCGTGGAAGGCCAACACATTCGACGTGTCGTTCGAGAAGTACTTCGAGAACAAGGGCTATGTCTCGGCGGCGATTTACTACAAGTCGTTGACGAGTTATATCTACGGTCGGCTTTCTCAAATCGATTTCGCGGGCTTTCCGCTGCCAATCGCGCAGCCTGGTCTTGCGTATACCAAAGCTGATGCCAACCGGATTGGTTTCAACACCGAAACGGTGAACGGCACCGGAGGCAGTATCCACGGCGTCGAAATCACCGCGTCACTCCCGCTGGAAAACCTCGGGTCATGGCTCAACGGCTTCGGCGTGCTGGCGAGCGCAGCGTTCAACCACTCCAAGGTGACTCCGAACGGGCTTGACATTACGTTGCCGGGCTTGTCAAAGGAAGTGATCAACGCCACTGCCTACTACGAGCGCTACGGTTTCTCGATTCGGGTCAGCGAGCGTTATCGCGCGGGGTTCGTGGGCGAGGTGCCCGACTACACGAGCGCGCTCACTCTTAACAACGTGAAAGGCGAGCACGTCGTCGACGCCCAGATTGGCTATGACTTCCGGGAAGGTTCGTTGAAAGGACTGGGCATCAACCTTTCGGGCAGCAACCTGACTAACGCGCCATTCGTGTTGTATCAGCTAGGTGCGAATCCGTTCGACATTATCAAGTATGAGAAGTACGGTGCTGAGTACGCGTTAGCGGTCAGCTACAAGTTCTAACAGCTCAGGCGCGAGACCACGCACACCCGGCGGCTACCCTCACGTAGCCGCCGGGTGTTTTCTTTATTGACCGGCCGCGTGCAAGATCCACCGGGTTCGCCTTAGGGTTTGGATCAGCCATGCCAGCAGCAGAAATCAAATCCGTGATCATTGCGGGCGGAGGTACCGCCGGGTGGATGGCGGCGAGCGCCATCGCGAAGATTATGGGGCCTCGATTGGGTATCACGCTCATCGAGTCGGACGAGATCGGCATCATCGGCGTGGGCGAGGCCACGATCCCCTCGATTGCGCTCTTCAACGAGATGCTGCGCATCGATGAGAACGAGTTCCTGCGCCAGACCCAAGGCACGTTCAAGCTCGGCATCGAGTTTGTGAACTGGTACAAATCCGGCCATCGCTACATGCACGCGTTCGGTCCCGTGGGCAAGGACCTCGCCTACATTCCGTTCCACCACTACTGGCTGCGCGACTGGTTGCAGGGGCAGCGGGAATCGCTCTGGAACTACAGTCTGAACTGGCTGGCAGCCAGCCAGAACCGTTACGCGCGTTTGCCACACGTCCCCGATTCGCCGCTGCAGGGCCTCGTGCACGCCTATCACTTTGACGCCTCGCTCTACGCGGCATATCTGCGCCAACTCGCGCAGAAGATGGGCGTTCGGCGCGTCGAGGGGACGGTCACCGAGGCGCTGCGCGATCCCGACAGTGGCGACGTACGTGCCCTCAAGCTCAAGAGCGGGCAGGAACTTGGCGCGGATTTCTTCGTTGACTGCACCGGCTTTCGCGGGCTGCTTATCGAGCAGACATTGAATACTGGGTACGACGACTGGAGCCATTGGCTGCGCTGCGATCGCGCGCTGGCGGTGCCGACAGAACGGACGACCCCGCTGACGCCGTATACGCGCTCCACCGCGCTTCAGGCGGGCTGGCAATGGCGCATACCGCTCCAGCACCGAGTCGGCAATGGCCACGTCTACTCGTCTGCTTATCTCAGCGACGAGCGCGCGCTCGAGCAGTTGAATGCCAACCTCGATTCGAAGGCGCTGGCCGATCCGCGCCCCATCCGCTTCGTCGCGGGCCGGCGGCGGGAGACTTGGAGCCACAACGTCGTGTGCCTGGGGCTTGCGAGCGGTTTCCTCGAACCACTCGAGTCGACCTCGATCCATTTGATCCAGTCCAACCTGCAGCGGCTGATTCTCATGTTCCCGCGCAACGGGGACAACACGCACCGGCGCAACGAATTCAACAAGGCTGCGGCGACGGAGTACGAATATGTCCGCGACTTCATCATCCTGCACTACTACGCCAACAATCGCGTGGGCGAGCGCTTCTGGGACGACTGCCGCAACATGGCGGTGCCCGACAGCCTTACGCACAAAATAGAACTGTTCCGCGAGACGGGTGGCATTTTCTGCGCACAGCACGATCTGTTCCAGCTCACGAGCTGGCTTCAGGTGCTGTGGGGACAAGGCGTCCAACCGCGCAGCGCTCATCCGTTCGTGGAGACGATCGTGCCGCGCGACCGCGAAGGCTATCTCAAGGATTTGCGCGTTTTGCTGGCACATACCGCCGCCGGCCTGCCGACGCACGAGGAGTACATCGCGCGCCACTGCCCGGCACCACCGCTCGCGGTGCGCGTGGGTTGAAGTGCGCGGCCGCCTCCGGCCGTTAGCAAATGGGTCAGCGAGTCAGGTCGCAGCAAGCGCGTCCTTAGCGCGCAGGAACTCCCGATGCGGCACGCCTTCAATCGCGCGTGCGGCGATGTCATTACGCAGGTGCCGCGCGAGTTCCCGCAGATCCGTGAGCGCGAGAAGATCGGTAAGCGGATCCCAGCCGTGCGTCCCGATGCCGAAGTTCGCGTACATGCACACCCAGCTCGGATCGAAGAAGCTCTCAGACTGGTAGCGCGCAAGCACACCGCGCGCCTGGTAAAGTTCTAGCTTGTGCCTAAGCGAATCGGGAAGAGGCATTTCGCGACAGTAACGCCATAGCCCGTCATCCGCGCGCCCGTTGGCGTAGTAGTGCAGGATAATGAAATCGCGCACGCGCGCCACTTCGTCGACAGACAGCCGGTTATATTCCGTGGCGAGTTGCGGATTCATGTTCGCGTCGGGCCACAAGTGGATGAGCTTGTCGATGCCCATCTGAATGAGCGAGATGCTCGTGGACTCGAGCGGCTCAATGAAACCGCTGGCTAGCCCGACCGCGACGCAGTTGCCTACCCAGAAGCGCTTCACGTGTCCGGCGCGGAAGCGCACAAGGTTCGGCTCCGCGAGCGCCTCGCCTTCGAGTTCGCCCCGCAACGCGGCGAGTGCCGCGTCGTCCGAGATGAAGTCCGAGCTATACACGTAGCCGTTGCCGACGCGATGTTGCAGCGGAATGCGCCAAGTCCAACCGGCAGTCAGTGCGCGCGAACGCGTCGACAGCGAAAACGTGGACAAATCGCGCGGCGCGCAGGGCAGCGCGATCGCGCGATCGCACCTGAGCCAGTGGCCCCAGTCCTCGTAACCGGCCTTGAGCGTGCGTTCGATGAGAAGCCGGTGGAATCCGGAGCAGTCGATGAAGAGCTGACCGGAAACGATCTGTCCGTTGTCTAGCACGAGTTCCGCAATGTGGCCGCTCGCGGGATCAAGCCTCGCCTCGGTGAGCCGCGCGTCGATGCGCTGCACGCCGCGCGCCTCGCAGAATCTGCGCAACAACTGCGCGAAGCGACCGGCGTCGAAGTGAATCGCCCAGTTGAAAGCCTCGAAATCGTGGCGTGGACTGGCACTCGGAAGGAACATGCGACCGGCGCGGGTCATCTGCGTGCCGAGCGAGTAGTCGTTGATAGCGGACGTGTCGCCGCTTGCGCGCAGCCGATTCCAGATGTGGTGGAACGGAACGGAACCGACCTGGATGCCGTACGGGCCGAACGGATGGAGAAAGCAGTGGCCCTCTTGCTTCCAGCCGTCGAACTCGATGCCGAGCTTGATCGTGCCGCGCGTTTCACGCAGCACGTCGTACACGTCGAGGCCGAGCGATTCGATGTATCTCAGGATCGCGGGCACAGTGGCCTCGCCGACGCCAATCGTGCCGATCTGGGAGGATTCGATGAGCGTAATACTGGTACCAAGCTTGCCGAAGAGCAGTGCGAGACTCGCTGCGGTCATCCAGCCCGCGGTGCCGCCACCGAGGATAACGACGGAAGTCACGGGCTTGGCGCCCTGCGACCGCTCGTTCAATGGCTCGCAACCCTGCGGCTGCGCATGCAAGTGAAGAAACCGTTGAGCGTGAGCCGCCCGCGGCGTGGATCGGCACTGAGTAATTTGGGCTGACTTATGTCGGCCGAATGGAATATCCCGCCGTCGTAGTAGATCATGCGGTTCCACGCGGCCCGCACCTGCGCGATACGCTCGAAGTAGGCATTGCTGCCGTTGAGATAGCCGGCGCGCAGGCCATATCGTGCTGTGAATTCCCCGGCGCTGAGCGCCTTGCTTTCGGTCAGCATGCGCTGGGTCTGCTCCGCTTCCTGGCGTGCGCGGTAAAAGCTTGTGCCGCCCTGCGCGGGATCGTGGAACAGGTACAGCAGCATCGCTGCATACACGACACGTTCAGGCTCAGTCGCAAGCCGGTCTTGGTGGCACTGCCACTGCACCGGACTCAGTGCTTCGGGCGGCGTTGTCACCAGCGAAAGGCGGGTAAACTGTTCCAGCGTGCGGCGCGCATTGAGTCGGCTGCGCGCGCGGGAGGCAAAGTTATCGCCAATGAGCTGCGTAACTTCGCGCGGGGCGTCGAGTACGAGGCCCGGATATGCAAACCAACCCGGCGTATCGAAGCTTTGCGACGCCGCCCATTCGACCAGCGCCTCGGGTCGTGCGAGCGCGTCATCGATCACGATGCACACGTGCTCACCGTCTATGGGCACGACACTGATGCGAGGTTGCGGATTAAAGAAACGGCCGGCGCCGTCAAGCCATTGCATGGTGTGACATAGTGCATGAACCGACCGTGGATGTCCCGGCATCCCCCTGAACCGCGCTAGCCCAAGCTCCGGCTGCAAATGAAAAACCCATTGAGCGTGAAGCGTCCCGCGCGCGGATCTGCGCTCATGCCCGCGGGCTCGTTGATCTCGCCCGAATGAAACTGGCTGCCGTCGTAGAAGATTATGCGGTTCCAGGCCGCGCCGACCTGCGCGACGCGCTCGAAATAGGCATTGCTGCCAGCCATGTAGCCGGGCTGCAATCCGTAGCGTTCGCCGAATTGTTCTGAACTGAGCGTGTCGGTGTCGGCGAACATTTGCGTCAGCTGTTCCCTCGAGGCGGTCGGCTCGTAGAAATTCGTACCGCCGAGTCGCGGATCTCGAAACAGGTAAAGAACCGAGGCGGCGTATAGCACGCGCTCGGGATTCACGGCGAGCCGATCGCGATGGCACTGCCACTGGATGGGCCGCAATTGCGCCGCAGGCAGCGTCACCATCGAGAAGCGTAGCGTCGCGGCTTGCGTCCGGCGCCCGCCGAGACGGCTGCGCGCGTAGGTCGCAAAATAATCGCTCATGCGCTGCGTGACGGCAGCCGGCGGGTCGAGCACCAGGCCGGGGTAAGGATTGTTGTGTGGCGCGCTGAAGGCTTGTCCGGCAGCCCAATCGACCATCGCCTGCGGGTCGGCCACCACGTCGTCGATGACGACGCAGTTACGCTCACGGCTGATCGGCACCACGCTGACTGTAGGACTCGGATTGAAGAATGGCATCGGTTTCACCAATATAACGATACCACCATGGCCAACCGCATCGCGTTTACCGCACCATGATTGCTCAGGGCTCGGGCGGCGCCAGACTCCGCTTAGCGCGCTCCAGCGATACTTGCAAAGATGCAATGAGCCCCTGCACCTGCACGGAGGTGAGCGGATTGAGTATGCCGAGCGCCGCTTCAGAAAGGTATTGCGCGGGATCGCTGTCGGGGTTGAACGCATAGACGTCGAACACCGCGCGCCACGCGGCGCGTTCGCCCGGCGTAAGTCCGCGGATCGTTATGAGGCTGTGCATCAGCGTGAAGTAGGGCGACAGCACCCGTAGCGACGATTCTTGCCACCAAAAATTCATCATCAGGCCGAAGCTGTCGAGTGATTCGCCCTGGTGCACCCAATGGGTTGGCATGTACAGGGCGTCACCGGGGTTGAGCTCGGCGACCTCGGCGTTTTCCAGTGCCGTGCGAAAGCGCGGGAAACGTTGGTAATCGGGGCGCGCAAAATCCACCACGCTGATCGGCACGCCTGCGGGCGTGCGATCCAGTGGCCCGAAATAAAGATTGCGTATTTGCTCGGGTGAAAACAGTGTGTAGCGGCGCCGGCCCCCGATCACGCAGATGACATTGGATGCTTCATCAAAGTGCGCGGCGGCACGTGTGCGGTTGCCGATCCACAGCTGGGCACGGCGCGGTATCGCCGGATCCAGCATTTCAAGTGAGTGGCGGGCCCCGAATTCCGGCAGGTGTTCCGGGACCGGAACGGCACCCGCGTACATTGCGGGCCCCTGGAGGTCCGCCATCCCTTGCAGGAGTCGGGTCAGCAGTCCGCCAATCGTCGTCGACTCGTGCTTGAAGTTGAATCCCTGCAGCGCGTCGTCATAAAAAAAACGACCGCGGATCCCGGCGTCGCCCTGGAACACACTAATCGGCTGCTCCTTGCTGAAGGGGCGCACGAACTCGGCCAGCGCCTGCGGCGATTCGCGCGCCGCGTTCACCGCGGGCCAGTGATTGACATGTCCGCGCATGATCGCCGGTCGATTGAGTGGCACGATCTCCTCTTCAAATCGCTTCCTGTCGATGTGCTTCCATTCGCGCACCGATGGCATTTCGGTCCAGATGTTCTCTTGCATGCTCAATGCACCAGTCGTTCGTAGACATCCAGGTAGTGTTGCACCTGGCGGTTCCATGAGAAATCCTGCGCCATGCCGTTCTGCACCAGCCGGCGCCACGCGCCTTTCTGCTGGTAAAGGTCGAGCGCCGTGTTGACCGCCCAGCTGACCGCCGGCACATTGTAATCGTTGAAAACGATGCCGGTGCCGGAGCCGGTCGCGGCATCGTAGTGCTGCACCGAATCGGCAAGGCCGCCGGTGCGCCGTACGATCGGCACGGTGCCATAGCGCAGGCTGTACATCTGGTTCAGCCCGCAAGGCTCATAGCGCGATGGCATCAGGAACATGTCGCTGACCGCTTCGATCCAGTGCGCGAGTTCGTCGCTGAAGCCGCGATAGAACAGTATGCGATCAGGATGGCGGCTTGCGAGTTTGGTGAAGAACGCTTCGTACTTCGGCTCACCGGTCCCCAGCACCGCGAGATTGAAATCGCGCGCGGCCAGCAGCGTGGGCAGTGCGCCGAGCAGCAAGTCCACGCCTTTCTGCGTCGCGAGCCGAGTGATCAAGCCAACGAGCGGGCGGCGCTCGCCATCGCGGAGCTTCCGTCGCGCGAGGAATTCCGTCTTGAGCGACGCCTTGACGCCGAGCTGGTTGGCGCCGTAATGCCGCGGCAGGTACGCGTCATTGCGCGGATCCCAGTCCGCGTAGTCGACGCCATTCAATATGCCGATCAGGGCACCGCTCCGCGCGCGCAAGGTGTCATCGAGACCCGCGCCGTACTCGGCAGTCTGGATCTCGCGCGCATAGGTCGGGCTCACCGTCGTCAATAAATCTGCGTACAGCAGTCCCAGGCGCATCAGGTTGATGCGGCCGGCGCGCAGGTCGTCCTGGTGCAGCAATTCGAGCCCGGCGCCGCCCAGCACTTCGGTGGCGGCGGCAGGGCCCACGACGCCCTGGTAGCCGAGGTTGTGGATCGTGAACACACTGCGCGTTTGCGCAAACAACTGGTCCCATTTGTAGATCGACTTCAACCACAACGGCGCGATAGCCGTATGCCAATCGTTGCAATGGAGAATGTGCGGCGCGAATCCCATGCGCTGGCAGCTCTGCAGCGCTGCGTGCGTGAACAGCAGGTAGCGACGGTATTCTTCAGGATCTGCGCTGTAGATCGACGGTCCGCCAAACAACGCCGGGCAATCGATCAGGTAAACGAAGATCTGCGTGTCGGGAATGCGCGCCGTTTGCACCGAGAACCGATAGGAGCGCGGCCCGATCTTCAGCGGCACATCCTGGAGGAATTCGACCGGATAGATCTCGAGTCCGTCGCGCTTGATCGATGCGTGGCCCGGGAGAAATAAGCGGATGTCGTGGCCAGCCGCATGCAGGTACTTGACGAGCGCGCCGGAAACGTCGGAAAGGCCGCCCGCCTTCGCAAAAGGAGTCATCTCGGCAGTGAGGAAACACACGCGCAACGGCATTTGAGCGAGTTTACTTGACGTATCATTCGCTCATGCGCCGCCTCGCCGTGTTCCTGTCGCTCATCGCGCTGCTGGTCGTCTCGGTGGCCGTGGCGTGGGTGGCCACGGACTGGCCGCACTGGTGCCAGATGCTGGGCTGGTGCAACGGCCAAGGATTAACGTAAGTGTATGATTGTAAAACAATAAGATAGCTGGCACCGAGCCCGCCAGCGCGCTTGGGGCTGGTAGAATTGCCGCCGCCCCAAGAATTTAAAAGCAGGCCATGTCCGCGACCCCGTATCAACAACTTGAGCAGGAATGGCGCCGGCTTCATGCCTTCCGCGGCGCACTTTCACTGTTGCGTTGGGATGCCGCCGTCATGATGCCGCGCGGCAGTGCCGAGCTGCGCGGCGAACAGGTCGCCGCGCTCGAGACCGAATACCACGCGTTGCTGACGACGCCCAAGGTCACGAGGCTACTCGATCGCGCGCAGGCGGATGTGCGCGGGCTCGAGGATTGGCAAGTCTCGAACCTGCGCGAGATGCGCCGCCAGCGCGATCACGCGATCGCGACGCCGGTGACGCTGATCTCGCGGCTCGCCCGCGCCACGGCGATCGCCGAAAGCCAGTGGCTGGCCGCGCGCCGCGAGAACAATTTCTCGCTGTTCGCGCCGCACCTGCAGGAAGTGTTGCTGCTGGTGCGCGACAAGGCAGCGCTGCTCGGACAGGCGCTGAACCTGCCGCCCTATGACGCGCTGGTCGATGAGTTCAGTCCCGGCGTCGGCACCGCCGACATCGATGCGATTTTCAAGGCGCTGTCGCGCCGGCTGCCAACCATGATCGGCGAGGCACTGGACAAGCAGCAGAGCCAACCTTTGCTGGCGATCACCGGCCGCTTCGGCACGGCGAAACAGCGCAGCCTGGTCATCGAAGTCATGAGAGCGATCGGGTTTCCGTTCGACCAGGGCCGGCTCGATGAGAGCGAACATCCGTTCACCGAGGGCGTCGTCGGCGATATTCGACTGACCACGCGCTACGATGCCGCCGATCCCTTCGCGGGATTGCTCGGCGCCTTGCATGAAACCGGCCACGCGATGTACGACGTCGGCATGCCCGCCAGCTGGCGCGACCAGCCGGTGGGGCGCGACCGCGGCATGGCGCTCGAGGAGAGCCAGTCGCTGCTGCTGGAGATGATCATCGGGCGCAGCGTGCCGTTCCTGCGTTACCTGCAACCGCTCCTGCAGAAACACTACGGCGCGACCGGTCCGGAGTGGGAATTCGAGAACCTGCGCCGCACGCTGACGCGCGTACGCCGCAGCGTGATCCGTGTCGATGCCGATGAGATGAGCTATCCGCTGCACATCATGCAGCGCTACGACGTCGAAAAGCAGTTGCTGGCGGGAAAGCTCGCGGTGCGCGACCTGCCCGAGGCCTGGAACGCCGGCATGGAGCAGCGTTTCGGTGCGCGCCCCACGGGCACCACCGATGGTTGCTTGCAGGACATGCACTGGGCGCTCGGCCACTTCGGTTATTTTCCTTCGTACGCGCTCGGGCTCGTCATCGCTGCACAGCTCTGGGAAGCGTTGCGAAACGAGCTGCCGGAAGTCGACACGCTGATCGAACGCGGCGAATTCGCGCCGGTTTTCAGCTGGCTGCGCGACAACATGCACGGCTTCGGCGCCAAACTGCCAATCAAGGAACTGATCAAGCAGGCGAGCGGCCAGGGCTTGAGCGCGAACGCGCTGCTGCGCTACCTGCAGGGCAAATACCTCGCGGAGAACGCGTGAACGCGGCGGTAGCTGAGGCGACACCCGCGCGGCCGCGCGACTCGGCGACGCTGCGCAAGCTCGGCGCGAGCTTGCGCGGCCTGGCGGGCAAAGCGATCGCCGACTTTCGCATGATCGATCCGGGCGACAAGGTCATGGTCTGCCTGTCGGGTGGGAAGGATTCGTACACACTGCTCGACCTGCTGCTCTCGCTCCAGCGCAGCGCGCCCGTGCCGTTCGAGCTGATTGCCGTCAACCTCGACCAGAAGCAACCCGGGTTTCCCGAGCACGTGCTCCCCGATTACCTGGGCGCGCTCGGTGTGCCGTTCCACATCATCGAGCAGGACACGTACAGCGTCGTGAAGCGCTTGATTCCAGAAGGACGTACGATGTGCTCGCTCTGTTCGCGCATGCGGCGCGGCGCGCTCTATCGTTATGCGCATGAGCATGGCGTCAGCAAGATCGCGCTCGGGCATCATCGCGACGACATCGTCGAGACGCTGTTCCTGAACCTGTTCCATGCCGGGCGGCTCAAGGCGATGGCGCCGAAGTTCCGCTCGGACGATGGGCGTCACATCGTGATCCGTCCGCTTGCGTACATCGCCGAACGTGATATCGCGCGGTACGCGCGCGGCCGCGGCTTTCCGCTCATCCCCTGTGACCTGTGCGGTTCGCAACAGCACCTGCAGCGCGTGGCAATCAAGCGCATGTTGGGCCAGTGGGAACAGGAGCATCCGGGCCGCACTGAAGCGATCTTCTCCGCCCTGCGCAATGTCGAGCCGGCACATCTCGCCGACACCGGTTTGTTCGACTTCGCGACGCTCGCGTGATGGATCGGCCGCTTCCGAACAGCTACTGGGTCAAGCCCGGCCGGCTGCTGGCCGGCGAGTATCCCGCGGGCCGCGACAAGAACCTCACCGATTCCGGCCGCGCCCGCGTTCAGGACTTGTTGGCTGCCGGCATCTCCTGTTTCGTCGACCTGACGGAAGAAGGGGAGTGCGCATCGTACCAGTCGCTGCTCCCGGTCACCGTCACGTATTTGCGCCGCGCGATCCGCGACCAGCGCGTACCGCGCCGCCCGACGCAGATGCGCCGCATCCTCGATGAAATCGCCGGCGTGCTCGCTGCGGGCGGCAACGTCTACGTGCACTGCCGCGCCGGCATTGGCCGCACCGGCACGGTCGCGGGCTGTTTCCTCGTGGAACAGGGCAACGATGGAGAGACGGCGCTGCGTGAACTGAACGAGTTGTGGAACCAGCAATGCGCCCGCGCGCTCACGTGGCCGATGATTCCGCAGACGCTCGAGCAGGTGGAATACGTCCGCGATTGGAAACCGGCTGGCGCGCGCCCCGCCCGCGTTTCGTCGAAGACTCCGGCGCCACCGACCAATGCGCCCGGTGCCGCCGCGTCTGCTGAAATCACGGATGCCGACCTCGCGCCGGTACGCGGCCTGCGCGAGCGCTTCCAGGGCGCGCTGATCGGGCTCGCGGTGGGCGATG
>JBEPVS010000063.1:0-12237 GCA_041690875.1 Gammaproteobacteria bacterium | reverse complement strand
GTATAAGAGACAGAATCAGGGCCGCACCGGTGAGGACGCCGCCCGAGCCGAAATGCGACTGGCCGGCGGAGTCGATCACCTGCGGCGGAATGAACGGATGCCAGTTGGCCGGATTCACGTGCGGCGCCGCAACCACGATGAAGATCAACACCGCGGCGAGCTTCACGAACACCATCACGGTGTTGAACCGCGCCGACTCGCTGACGCCGATCGAAAGGAGCACCGACAACAACAGCACGATCACCATGGCGGGCACATTGGCGATGCCGCCGTCGAGCGGTGCGTTCATCAATGCCGGTGGCAGGTGGATGCCGACCAGTTCCATGATCTTGCCGAAGTAGCCGGACCAGCCGATGGCGACCGTAGAAGTGGCCACTGCGTATTCGAGCACGAGATCCCAGCCGATGATCCACGCGACCAGCTCGCCGATGCCCGAGTAGGCGTAGCCATAGGCGCTGCCGGCGCCGCCGATCGCGCCGGCGAGTTCCGCGTAGCACAGCGCCGCGAACGCGCAGGCGATGCCGGACAGGATGAACGACAACACGATGGCCGGGCCTGCATGCTGCGCAGCGACCACGCCGGTGAGCACGAAGATGCCGGTGCCGATGATGCAACCGATGCCGAGCATCGTCAGGTCGAAGGCCCCGAGGCAGCGCTTCAGACCGGTGTTGGCGTTCACATCGGTCGGCTTGGTACGGAACAGGCTCATGCGTTTTCCCCGTGGATGCTTATTGTCATTTGCGGCTGCGGGCGCGTAGCGTTCGGCCCGACTCTACACCAGCCGCCGGCGCGGTGACGAGCGGCGCGAAAGCAGCGAGCAGCGCGGTGTGCACGCGTGGCGCGCCGGCGCAGACATCGTCGCCATGCTGGTAGAGCTCGCCATTCAGGCGGCTGATGTGCCCGCCGGATTCGGTGATCAGCAGTGAGCCCGCAGCGGTATCCCACGGTTTCAGGCCGAGCTCCCAGAAACCATCGACGCGCCCCGCTGCAACATAAGCCAGATCGAGTGCCGCCGAGCCTGGACGCCGTACGCCCGCTACTTGCGACATGACGACCCGTAACATTTCGAGATAGCTGTCCAGATCGGCGTTGGCGCGGAAGGGAAAACCGGTGGCGAGCAGTGCGCCCTCGAGCGAGCGACGCTTGCTGACGCGGATGCGGCGGCCGTCGAGTTGCGCGCCGACGCCGCGCGTGGCGGTGAACAGTTCCTGCCGCATCACGTCGTAGACGGTTGCGACTTCGAGGCGGCCGCGCACCTCGCAGGCGATCGACACCGAGAACACCGGAAAGCCATGCAGGAAGTTGGTCGTGCCATCGAGCGGATCGATAATCCAGCGCGTCTCGTCATCGCCGCTGGCGCCGCTCTCTTCGGCGAGGATCGCATGCGCCGGATAGTGGTGGCGGATGATGCCGATAATTTCCTGTTCGGCCGTGCGGTCGACCTCGGTGACGTAGTCGTGGCGGTCCTTGGCGTGGATCTCGATGCTTTCGAGCTTCGGGATGCTGCGGGCGATCACCTCGCCGGCGCGCCGCGCCGCGCGCACCGCAATATTCAGCAACGGATGCATAGTCAACTAGAATAGCAGCCTTATGACGGCACTGCCGATCCGCATCGTCCTCATCGACACGTCGCATCCCGGCAATATCGGCGCCGCGGCGCGTGCGATGAAGAACATGGAATTGACCGAACTGGCGCTGGTGCGACCGCGGCAGTTTCCGCACGCCGAAGCCACCGCGCGCGCTTCGGGCGCCGACGACGTGCTGGCGCGCGCGCGCGTGTTCGGCACGCTCACCGAAGCGTTGGTGGGCTGCGGCCTGGTGTTCGCCTGTACCGCGCGCGAGCGCGATCACTATTACCGTGTGCTCGATGTGCGGGATGCGGCAGCGCGTGCCGTGGCCGAAAGTGCCAGCGCGCCGGTTGGAATCGTGTTCGGCGGCGAGCACAGCGGACTCAGCAACGACGACTTGCAGCCGGCACACGCACTGCTGCGCATTCCGACCGGTGTCGCGTACGCATCACTCAATCTCGCGATGGCCGTGCAGGTGGTTGCGTATGAAATATTGCGCGCGCGCGGCGTACACGTCAGTGCAGCGCCGCGCGAGCAGCCGCTCGCCGATGCGCCATCGATGGCGCGCCTGTACGAACACCTCGAAGCGGTGCTCGAGGAAGTCGACTTCCGCGATCGCACGCAGAACGGCGCGAACCTGATCAATCGCATGCGCCGCTTCCTGCAACGCGCCGAATTGGACGGCAACGAGGTCAACATACTGCGCGGATTGCTAACCGCGGTGCAGCAACGCCGCCGTCGCGCAGGCGAACCGGTGCCGCCCGCATGAGCCGCGAGCGCACGATCTACCTCGACTATGCCGCGACGACGCCGGTCGATCCGCGCGTGGCGGCGCGCATGGGCGAATGCCTGACCGCCGACGGCGCGTTTGGAAATCCCGCCTCGACGCATCGCTACGGCCGCGAGGCGCGCGCGCTCGTCGAAGCGGCGCGAGGCCAGGTGGCAGCGCTCATTGGCGCGCGGGCGAGCGACGTGATTTTCACATCCGGCGCCACCGAGGCGAACAACCTCGCCATCCTCGGGCTCGCGCGCGGTGCACGCGCGGCTCGAGCGGCGCAGTCGACGCGCGCCGGCAGTAACGCCAACGGCAGCGCGCAGGCGGTACACGTGATCAGCTCGCGTACCGAGCACAAGGCCGTGCTCGACCCCTGCCGGCAACTGGAGCGCGAAGGCTTCGCCGTCACGCTGCTGACGCCAAGCGACGATGGCCGCGTGACGCCCGCGCAGCTGCGCGATGCGCTGCGACCTGAAACCGTGCTGGTTTCGCTGATGCACGCGAACAACGAAACTGGTGCGATCCAGGACATCGCCGCCTACGGCGCAATCTGCCGCGCGCATGGCGCAGCGTTGCATGTCGATGCGGCGCAATCGGCCGGCAAGCTGCCGATCGACGTGAAGGCGATGGGCGTCGCGTTGCTGTCGTTCACGGCTCACAAGCTGTACGGACCCAAGGGCGTCGGCGCCTTGTACGCCGAGCCCGCGCACCGCGTTGGGCTGCAACCACTGTTGTTCGGCGGCGGACACGAACGCGGCGTGCGTTCGGGAACGCTCGCCGTCCACCAGATCGTCGGATTCGGACTCGCCTGCGAACTCGCCGCGCAACGCAGGGCCGGCGAATCGGCGCGGCAGGCGCAGTTGCGCGAGCGTTTGTGGGCCGGCATCGCTTCCATTCCCGGCGCACTGCTGAACAGCCCGGCGGTCGAGTGCTTGCCGGGATTGCTCAATGTCTCGTTCACCGGCATCGAAGGCGAAAGCCTGCTTTTCGGATTGCAGGAGTTGGCGCTCGCGAGTGGATCGGCCTGCAACTCCGACAGCGACGAGCCCTCGTACGTGCTGCGCGCGATCGGACGCGATCGCGAGACCGCGCAGAGTGCGCTGCGCTTCAGCTTGGGGCTGGGAAGCAGCGCCGAGGACATCGACGTCGCGATTGCAGCCGTGCGGCGCGAAGTGCTGCGGCTGCGTACCGTGGCACAGGGCGACGCCGAGGCAGCCGCCGCAACGGTAACCGGAGAGGCCGGTGCGCGCGAATCCGGCACCTGGGTACGATTTATGTTGAACCTCGACGGCGAGCGCATCGCGAGCGCCAGCCATCAGGCCTATGGGTGCCCGCAGACACTGGCGACCTGCGAATGGCTGGCCGCGCAGCTGCCTGGGCGATCCTGGCGTGATCCGGGCCTGGGCGGCGCCCTCGACTGGGTACGCGAACGAGACCTTCCCGCCGACCGCCTGACACGGCTTCTCGTCGTTGAAGACGCGCTGCGCGCTGCGCTGGGGGCCGCCGCACAGCGCCAGGAGGCCTAGCGGAGTACAATGGTCCCCGAGGAATATCGCCCGTTATGAGCATTTCACTGACTGTTTCCGCGGCCGACCGCGTCCGGAGCCACCTGGCCAGCCGGGGGCATGGCATTGGCCTGCGGTTGGGCATCAAGACCACCGGCTGCTCCGGCTACAGCTACGTGATCGATTACGCCGATGAGGCCGCGCCAAATGACCTGGTGTTCGAGGACCAGGGCGTGCGCGTTTTCGTCGACAGCGCCAGTTTCCCGATGCTCGATGGCACCTGCGTCGATTTCGTCCGTAAGGGATTGAACGAGTCGTTCCAGTTCGTCAATCCGAACGTCAAGGCGGAATGCGGCTGCGGCGAGAGTTTTACCGTCTAAAAAGACCTTTCCCTTCCGGTACTTCCGCCGGCTATGTGATTGCTGGACGAGCCCCTGAGCGGCTAGACTTGCCAGCCCTTTTTACTGGCCAATCGTCGTTCTCCGAGGAGTATTGCTGATGGCGCTCGAGCGCACCCTGTCCATCGTCAAGCCCGACGGTGTTTCCCGCAACCTGATCGGTGACGTCTACGCTCGCTTCGAGCGCGCGGGGCTGCGAATCGTCGCATCCCGCATGTTGCATCTCTCGACCACCCAGGCAGAAGCTTTCTACGAGGTGCATCGCGAGCGTCCGTTCTACAAGGACCTGGTGCGCTACATGACCTCGGGTCCCGTCGTCGCGCAGGTGCTCGAGGGCGACAACGCCATCTCGCGCCATCGCGACATCATGGGCGCCACCGACCCGAAAAAAGCCGCGCCCGGCACGATTCGCGCCGACCTCGCGCAGAGCATCGAGGCGAATGTCGTGCACGGATCCGATGCGCCGGAAACCGCTGCTCGCGAGATCAGCTTTTTCTTCAGCGGCACGGAAATCTGCCCGCGCGGCACGGCCGCGTCGATGTCCTTTGTGTGAACAGGCCCTAGGCCGCGCTTTTCCAGGAACGCAAAAGGCTGTGGACACGCGCGTCAACCTGTTGGGTCTCCCGCCCCCGGAACTGGAAGCCTGGGTGCAGGCTGTGGGCTCGCGCCCGTTTCGCGCGCGCCAGCTGCAGCATTGGCTGTACAAGCGCGGCATCGACGATTTCGAGTCGATGACGGATCTTGCCAAGGATTTCCGCGCGCAACTGACTGCGCAGGCCGAGGTGAAACTGCCAGAGATCGTGCTCGCGCGCCAGTCCGAGGATGGCACGCGCAAGTGGCTGCTGCGCGCCGACGCCTCGCAGGCTTTCGAGATGGTGTTCATCCCGGAAACCGATCGGGGCACACTGTGCATTTCATCGCAGGTTGGCTGCGTGCTCGATTGCAGCTTCTGCGCGACGGCGCAGCAGGGTTTCAATCGCAACCTGACGACGGCGGAGATCATCGGGCAGGTGTGGCTCGCGCAGCGCGAACTCGGTTTCGAGCCCGGTAGCGAGCGGCGCGTGACCAACGTCGTGTTCATGGGCATGGGCGAACCGCTGGCGAATTTTCGCAATGTCGTGCCGGCGACGCAGATCCTGCTGCACGACCGCTGCTTCGACCTGTCGCGCCGCCGCGTGACGCTGTCGACCTCGGGGCTCGTGCCGCAGATCTACAAACTCGCCGAGGTGAGCAACGTGGCGCTGGCGGTCTCACTCCATGCGGCCGACGATGCATTACGCAACACGCTGGTGCCGATCAATCGCGTGCATCCCATCGCGGAGCTGCTTGCGGCCTGCTGGCACTACCTCGATGAACAGAACGGGCGCAGCGTCACGTTCGAGTACGTGATGCTCGACGGTGTCAACGATTCGCCGGCGCAGGCGCGCGCGCTGGCGCAACTGCTGGCCGGCAAGCCGGCGAAGGTCAACATGATTCCATTCAATCCGTTTCCGGGTACGCAGTATCGCCGTTCAAGTGACGCGGCGATCTGGCGTTTTCGCGACGAACTGTTGAAACAAGGAGTCATGGCCACGGTGCGGCGCACGCGAGGCGAGGACATCGACGCGGCCTGCGGGCAGCTCGTCGGTCGCGTGCAGGATCGCACGACGGCGCGCCTCGGCGCGCGGGTGCGCGCATGAACGCCGTCCGCACACTCATGGCGTGCACCGCAGCCTTTGCACTGGTCGGATGCGCGAGCACCGGCGGGAGCAACGCCCCCGAAGATTCTCCTGCTGCCGCTGCGGCCAACATGCAGCTCGGCTCCGCGTACCTGCAGCAGGGCAATCTGCCGGTTGCGAAGGACAAGCTCGAGCGCGCCGTCAAGCAGGCGCCGCGCGATCCGGCCGTGCATGGCTTGCTTGCGATGCTTTACCAGCGCCTCGGCGACGACAAGCGCGCCGAGGGTGAATACCGCTCAGCGCTGTCGCTGGCGCCGCACGATCCCGAGCAGCTCAACAACTACGCCGTGTTCCTGTGCGGCTCGGGCCGCGTCGATGAAGGCGTCAAGTACTTTCAGGATGCGGCACGCAACCGCCTCTACAGCACGCCCTGGGCGGCGTACACGAACGCGGGCGTCTGCCTTCACGGCGCGAAGCGTGATGCAGAGGCAGAGCCGTTGTTCAAGCAGGCACTGCAGGTACGGCCGGACTACACCGAAGCGGCCGTGCAACTGGCGGAGCTGCGGCTGAACGACGATCGCGCCGCGGACGCGTTGGCTGGCGTGCAGGCATTCCTGAAGCGGAACCCGCCGGCGCCGGAACTGCTGCTGTTGGGCTGGCGCGCGGCGCGCGCGCAGAACGATGGCGTCAGCGCCGCGCAGATGGCGTGGCGGCTGCAGACCGATTTTCCGAACAGCGAGCAGGCGCAATCGGTCGCGGCGCTGAACGGCAAGAAGCCCTAGGCAATGGTGGAGCCGCCGGCAAGCGGGGCCGACACGGCCGGTGCGCGGCTGGCGCGCGCGCGCGCGCGCGCGGCGCTGACGGTCGACCAGGTTGCTGAAAAGCTGCGGCTCGATCGCAGCACCGTCGTTGCGCTCGAAGCCGACGATCACCGTTCGATCGGCGCCGCGGTTTTCGTGCGCGGATTCCTGCGCCGCTACGCTTCGCTGGTCGGCGAATCGTCGGCGGAAATCGAAGCCTTGTACGCACAGCGTCCGGACGCCGTGCTGCGGCCTGATTTGTCGCGCACCGGCATGCACCGCATTGAACCGGATGCGCACGATCGCAAGTTCGGGCTTGTCCCCGCGGTCATCGCGGCGCTGGTGCTGGCCGTCATCGGCGCGATCTGGTGGGCGGTGCGCGCCAAACCCTCGTCGTATACGGTGGTGACTGAAGAACACACGCAGGTCGTCACGTCGCCGGGGCCCGCTGCCGCGAGTCCTGCGCCTGGCGTGCCTGCCATGCCTGCCGCGGCGGCCGCAGTGCCGTCATTGCCAGGGGCGAGCCCACCCAATGGCGCTCTCGGCGCCGTCGCATCGGATAAGCCGCCAACGCTTGCTCCCCGCCTCAAGACGCTGGAGCTTTCCTTCAGTGGTGAATCCTGGGTCGAGATCTACGATGCGCGCGGCATGCGCTTGTCCTTTGGCTTCGGGCACGCCGGCACGACACAGACGTTGACCGGCACGCCCCCGTTCCGATTCGTGCTGGGCAACGTGCCAGCGGTCGCACTGAGCCTCGATGGCGCAGGCGTCAGCCTGCCCGAAACAGAAGCTGGTGCGCGCGTGCACTTCACTTTGAACTCTTCCGGAATCGTGGCGGGTATGCGGTGAGCCAGCCGCTGCAGGCCGTGCGCGGCATGAACGATGTCCTGCCGGAACAGATCGACGCCTGGCAGCACCTCGAGCGCGTGCTCGGCGGACTGTTGCGCGACTACGGCTACGAGGAAATGCGCGTACCGGTGGTCGAGCACACGGAGCTGTTCAAGCGATCGATCGGCGAGTACACCGACATCGTCGAGAAGGAGATGTACACCTTCGAGGATTCCGGCGGCGACAGCTTGACGCTGCGCCCGGAGGCGACCGCGGGTGTCGCGCGTGCGCTGATCTCGAACGGACTGCTGCGCGGCGCGCGGCTGAAGCTGTGGACTGCGGGACCGATGTTCCGGCACGAACGCCCGCAGGCCGGCCGCTTCCGCCAGTTCCACCAGTACAGCGTCGAGGCCGTTGGATTCGCCGGTCCCGATGTTGATGCCGAGCTGATCGCGCTCGGCGCGCGGCTCTGGCAGCGACTTGGGCTCTCGCGCGTGCGCCTGGTGCTCAACTCGCTCGGCACCAGCGCGGCGCGCGCGCAGTACCGTGGCGCGCTACAGGCCTATTTCCAGGCGCACGAGACGCAGCTCGATAGCGACGCTCGCCGGCGGCTGGCGGGCAATCCGCTGCGCATCCTCGATAGCAAGAATCCCGCGATGCGTGCGCTCATCGACGGTGCGCCGGTCCTGACCGATTACCTCGACGAGGAATCGCGAGTGCATTTCGACGCGCTGCGCGCGATGCTCGACGGGCTGGGACTAGAATATTCGATCAATCCGCGGTTGGTGCGCGGACTCGATTACTATTCGCGCACGGTGTTCGAGTGGATCACCGACGCGCTGGGCGCTCAGGACGCGGTCTGCTCGGGCGGACGCTATGATGGCCTGATTGGACAGCTCGGCGGCGAGGCGACGCCCGCGGTCGGCTTCGCGTTGGGCATCGAACGTGTGGTCGAATTGATCCGCCAGGCGGGCACCGCGACCGGGGCACGGCCGCCAGCCGTCTATGTCATCGCGAGCGGAACGGGCGCCGAGGCGCACGCGCTGGCGGTGGCCGAACAATTGCGCACGGCGCTGCCGGGCCGGGGCGTGCACATGAACCTCGGCGCTGGCGATTTCAAGGCGCAGTTCCGCCGGGCCGACCGCAGTGGCGCTTGCCTGGCGCTGATACTGGGTGATGCTGAACTGGAACGGGGCGTCGCTGCGTTGAAACCATTACGCCGCGAGGCGGGTCAGAGCGAGTGCCCGCTGTCCGATTTACCGGAGCGGGTCGGCAAGATGCTTGAGGAGGAATCGTGGACGAGTACATGAACGAGCAAGAGCAGTGGGAGTTCGTGCGCAACTGGGTGCGCCAGAACGCCCTGTGGGTCGTGGCCGGCGTGGCGATCGCCGCCGGCGGACTGTGGGGCTGGCAGGCCTTCCAGGCCCATAAGGAAGCCGCGCTGCTGGCCGCCGCGGATCAGTACCAGAAACTCATCGATGCATTCGGCAAGAACGACCGTCCCACGGTGCTCGCGCAGGCCGACAAGCTTTCACTCGATCATCCCCACACTGGTTACGCGGAGCAAGGCCAGCTGGCTGCCGCGCGCCTGCAGGTTGAAAACAACGAACTGGCGGCAGCGCAGGCGCGACTTACCCAGGTGCGCGATACGACTTCCGACCTTGAATTGGCGCTGCTTATGCGCATGCGCATCGCGCGACTGCAGATCGAGCAGCACCAGGCCGATGCTGCGATCGCGACGCTGGCTGCTGCGGAACCGGGCGCTTTTGCCGCGCGCTTCGCCGAGGTGCGTGGCGACGCGCTGCTCGCCAAAGGCGACCGCGATGGCGCGCTGAAGGCCTATCGCGAAGCGCAGGGCAACTCTGGAGCCTCGGCCAATGCCGAGGCGCAAGGCAATGCGCAGGCGCCGCCGAACGGACCTGGCGGCGATGACCTGCTGGCCCTGAAGATCAATGAGCTGACACATTCCTAGGAAAACCATGATTCGACGTACTGTGACCTGGGCGGTCATCGCCGCCGCGCTGGTGGCGCTCGTGGGCTGTTCGCACACGGCAACGAAAAAGTCCAAGAAGGCGGACAAGCCCACCGAACTGGTGAAGATCAGCGCGAAATTTCAGCCGGTGCGCGTGTGGAGCGCGACGCTCGCCAAGTCTGAGCCCAAGCTCCGGCTCGGCCTTGCACCGGCCATCGACGGCAACCGCGTCTACGGCGCCGGCCCGCACGGGCAAGTCCTGGCGCTCGATCTGGCCACGGGGCGCCACGTATGGGAGCGGCAACTCAAGATGTCTCTGTCGGGCGGACCGGGCGCAGGCAATGGACTCGTGCTGGTGTGCGGCAGCGGAGGCACCGTCGTGGCGCTGGCCGCAACCGACGGTTCGGAGCGCTGGCGCGCCGAATTGAATTCGGAATTGTTGTCCGCGCCGGTCATCACGTCCGACCTGTCCATCGTGCGCACCGTGGACGGCAAGCTCTACGGACTGGAAAACGCGAGCGGCAAGACGCGATGGGTCACGGACCAGCAGGTCCCGCGGCTCACGCTGCGCGGCACGAGCCGTCCCGTGGTTTCCGGCGAGCTCGTGTACTCGGGCTTCGACAATGGCCGCCTCATGGCGGTCACGCTTGCCGGGGGCACGACCGCCTGGGATGTCGCGATCGGCCAGCCGCGCGGCAGCAGTGAATTGCAGCGTCTCATCGACGTCGATTCGCCCGCGGTGGTTGACGGCGACGATGTCTTCGCGGTCGCTTTCCAGGGCCATGCCATGCGCCTGTCGCGCGATTCCGGCCACGAAGTCTGGTCGCATGAAATCTCGAGCTATCGCGGTCTCGCAGCGGATTCGCTTGGCGTTTATGTATCGACGTCCGATGGCGACGTCGTGCGCCTCGATCGCGCGAGCGGCGCCGAGCGTTGGCGGCAGAAAGGACTCGAGCGTCGCTTGCTGAGCGCGCCGGTGCTGCAGGGCAACTACGTCATTGTCGCCGACTACAAGGGCATCATGCATTGGCTCAGCATGGATGATGGGTCGTTTGCGGCGCGCAGCAATGGCGGGTCGCGCATCAGCGCGGCTCCGCAAGTCGCCGGCAACCTGGTCCTCGTGCAGACGGACAAGGGGGCGATCGAGGCATGGCGAGCGCCCGTGAAGTGAGCCGAGGCCTGGGTCATGCTTCCCGTCGTGGCAATCGTCGGCCGGCCGAATGTCGGTAAGTCGACGCTGTTCAATGCGCTGACGCGCACGCGCGACGCGATCGTCGCCGACATCCCCGGCGTCACGCGCGATCGCCAGTATGGCTACGCGCGCATCGGCGCGATCCCGTGCGTGCTGATCGACACCGGCGGCCTTGTCGACAAACCCAGCGGCATCGAAGCGCAGATGCGCGAACAAACCGAAAAAGCTGTCGGCGAATCTGATCGCATCATTTTTCTGGCCGATGCGCGCGCCGGTTTGACGGCGCAGGATCGTTACGTCGCCGATGAACTGCGCCGCGCGGGGAAACCGGTCACGCTCGCGATCAACAAGTCCGAAGGGCTCGATGACGACATCGTCGCCGCGGATTTCCAGGTGCTTGGGATGGGCATTCCGCACGCGATTGCCGCGGCGCATGGCCAGGGTTGCCGGGAACTGATCGACACGGTGCTCGATGGGCTGCACGCCGGCACGGCGCCGGCCGATGACACGAGTGCCATCCGCGTCGCGATCATCGGACGGCCGAATGTAGGCAAGTCGACGCTGGTCAACCGCCTGCTCGGCGAGGAGCGCGTCATAGCCAGCGACCAGCCCGGCACGACGCGCGATGCGATCATGGTTCCGTTCACGCGCGAGGGGCGCGATTTCCTGTTGGTCGACACGGCCGGCGTGCGCCGCCGTTCGAAGGTGGAAGATGCCGTCGAGCGCGCCAGTGTGGGGCGCACATTGCAGGCGATTGCGGAATCGCACGCCGTAGTCATGGTGCTCGACGCGCACGAGGGCATTGGCGAACAGGACGCGAGCGTGCTGGGCCAGGCGCTGGAGCGCGGCCGCGTCCTGCTTATAGCGATCAACAAGTGGGACGGCATCCCGATGGACCAGCGCGACGAGATCCGGCGCCTGCTGTCGCTGAAGCTCGATTTCGTGCCGTTCGCGCCCCACCATTTTATTTCGGCGCGCCACGGCACCGGCGTCGGTGAGCTGGCACGCGACGTGGTGCGCGGCTACGACGCAGCGATGCGCGCGATGGCGACGCCGAAGTTGACGAAGGTGCTCGAGAAGGCGATCGAGGCGCACCAGCCGCCGATCGTGAAGGGCAGGCGCATCAAGCTGCGCTATGCGCACCAGGGCGGGCGCAATCCGCCGCGCATCGTGATCCACGGCAACCAGACCGTGGCGGTGCCGGATTCGTACCGGCGTTACCTGGCGAACGTGTATCGCGAAGCCTTCGATCTATACGCGACACCGGTCGCGATTGATTTCCGCACCGATGCGAATCCCTACGATCGGCTCAAGGCCGGGAAGCGCCGCCCGCGCGCGGCAGGAACAATGCCGGGTCGACGAAAGCGCGGTTGAGCGCGACCCCAAAGTGAAGATGTGGCCCGGTCACGCGGCCGGTGGCGCCGACTGCTCCGATGACCTCGTCCATGTGTACGCGTTGGCCTTTCTGCACGGCGATCTTGGAGAGGTGACAATACATCGTCATCAGGCCGGACCCGTGGTCCACCAGTACAGTGTTGCCG